>CAZBIU010000030.1:0-32022 GCA_964491625.1 uncultured Myxococcales bacterium | reverse complement strand
CGTCGTCGCTCCCGCGCCTGCTGTTCTCCGTTGACATGAGGGTCTCGATGAGAGACGGCTCTTATGCCTTTTGCAGAATGCTGACGATCTCACCGATGTAGACGCGGTGAGTGTCGCCCGGAGCCTGATAGAACTCGTTCGGGTCAAGTCCGACAAAGCGGCTCTTGTCGAGGTCGTCCGAGTAGATCTTCTTGAGGACGAGCACCAGCTTCGACTCCGCGAAATACACCGTCTTGTCCTCGAAGGCGACCGGCGTCAGTCCCGTCTCTTTCGCCTTGTCGACGTTGCGGCCCGAGTTCGTGCCAAAGAAGCTCAGCGCGTCCTTGTGTGACTCGTCCAGAATCGACAGGCTGAAATAGGGTTCGCTTTCGACGAAGCGATAGGTGTAGCGCTGCGGTCGAACGTAGACCGTCACGACCTTCCTCCGCCACAGGGTGCCGAGCCCGCCCCAGCCGATGGTCATCCCGTTGTAGTTGTCCAGGTGTCCGGCGGTCAGGATGGGCCATCCCTTGGCGAACAAGGTGAAAGGGTTTCTCTCCAGCGCCTCGGCTTCGATGGTCTTGAATTCGGTTATCATGCTTTGCAGAGCCTATATTCCTCAATGGTAATCCGGTCCACTCCACAGGCAACTTGCGGGCCAAGTGCGGTAGCGTCGCCCAGCCCGCACATACGTAGCATGGAGGCCGCCCGCTGGGGCAGCACTCACTTGCGTTCGAGGACCACGAGCACCTCTTCGGCGTGTAGGTTGTCCTCGGGGCGCAGCGAGCGCACGGAACCATCGGAATGGCTGTGGCCTGATACCAATCGCACCCCCGAGGCCTCGGCCCAATCCAGCAGATCCTGCAGGCTGAACGGGTGAATGTTTTCCGACGCGTACCACGGGAAGGGAAGCCGGGACGTGATGGGCATCCGGCCGTGTGCCACCAGATCCACGATCACGCGCCAGTGGGCAAAATTGGGAAACGAGACGATGCCCCGCCGGCCGACGCGCAGCAACTCGGATAGGACCAGCTTGGGATCTTGCAACGTCTGCAGCGTCTCTTCGAGCACGACGAAGTCGAAGCACTGGTCGGGAAACCAATGCAGCCCTTCACCCAAATCCGCATGCAGCACGGATACGCCACGCGCGACCGCCTTCAGAACCGTGGCGAGGTCGATTTCCACGCCGTGCCCGCGCGCACCGCGCTCCTTTTCCAGGCGTTCGAGCAGCTCGCCGTCGCCGCAGCCCAGATCGAGCACGCTGGCCCCGTGCGGGATCTCCTTGACGATGATGTCGTCCTGCCAGCGCGAAGACGCGGGGCCGTTCTTCTGTCCGCGCGCCTTGCGACGGCTGGCGATGTTCACCACCTCGGCCACGCGCCACTCGAAAAGCCCGGGCGGCAAGCGCTCCAGATCCCGCTGGGCGAGCAGCTCGGGATCAATGCGTGGATCGTCGAAGCGAGGCATGGGATCAACCGTTGAGAAAGGCATGGACGAAGCTATTCATGGTAGGGGAGCCGAGCAGGAACGAGTCGTGACCGTGGGGCGATGGAATGTTCGCATGATGGACTCGCTTGCCGGCACGAACGAGGGCCAGCGCGAGCTCACGGCAGTCTTTCGGCGGATAGAGCCAATCACTGTCGAAGGACAACAACAGAACCTGGGACTGGACGCGTTCGCAGGCCTTGACCAAATCCCCGTTCCCCCACGAAGCGGCGTCGTAGTAATCCATGGCGCGGGTGATGGTCAGGTAGCTGTTGGCATCGAAATCCTGGGCAAAGCGGCGGCCCTGGTCGGCGAGGTAGTCTTCCACTGCGAACTCGGCCCCGAACGCATCGCCCGCCCCGCCATGCGCATCTCTCGGACGACGCCCGAACTCGCCGCGCATGCCCTCGTCCGACAGGTACGTGATGTGAGCCATCATGCGGGCCGCGCTCAGGCCGCTGGTGGGAAGCTCGCGCCCGTAGTAGTCGCCTCCACGGAAGTGCGGATCGTTGAGGATATTGGCGCGACCGCAGGCGTTGAACGCCAGGCCCTGAGCGGAAAGTCGGGCCGCGGCCGCCACCACCGCCACACGGCTCACGCGATCCGGAAAGCGCAAGGCAAACTCCAGCGCTTGCTGGCCGCCGATGGAGCCACCCGTCACCGCGAATAACCGCTCGATTCCCAGGGCATCCAGCAACAATGCGTGAACGGTCACCCAATCGCCAACGGTGATGCGCGGAAATCGCGGACCGTAGGGCGCGCCCGTGCTGGAGTCGAGCGACGACGGTCCCGTAGTCCCGTGGCAACTGCCGAGGATGTTCTGGCAAATCACGAAGAACCGGTCCGTATCAATGGCCTTGCCCGGCCCAACCACGTCGTCCCACCAGGCGGGCCGAGACGCATCGGTCGCGTCCTTGGCCACGTGCGCGTCTGCGGCCAGTGCGTGCGCGACGAGCACCGCGTTGTCCTTGTTGTCGGACAGAGCGCCGAAGGTCTCGTAGGCCACGTCGATCGGACCTAGCTGCCCGCCAAGCTCCAGACGAACCGGCCCTGGCGTCCGCCAGACGCGAAGCCCGCTTGATCGTCCCGTGTTCACCTGCTGAATCTGTCAGGGCGCTGGGAGGTGGTCAAGAACATTCTCCACTATACTGGACATCCGTCCATTCCTATCACACACACTCCTGCGGTGCCAGACGACGTCAAAGAGCCTGGTGCACGATCTTTCCGCCCACCGCGGTCAGCACGACCTTGGTCTCATCTCGGGGATGCGTTCGACGTCGCCAGCAAAGATGTCGCGGGAGACCGCGCGATTCGTTTCATGGGACCTCCGAATGCGTTGGATTCACCAGATTTGCAGGTTCGCGGTCCACAAGCATGACTGGCGATGCCGAGCTGCTGCCCGAGAAACACCGGTGCGTCCGGGCTGCTGGCACAGCAACACCTCCAGACTGAAGCCGCCCGATCACCGAGGAGCTTTCGCCGCTCGCCGACGGGAACGAGGCTTGCAGTCGACCGGCATGCAAACAGCTCACCAGCCGACATGTCCGAGAAATCTCCCATTGCATCAGCTCCTGCCGGGTCCCGCCTCGGGAAGGCCGACATCGTGGCCGAGGCGAAACGCCTGGGCGCGGCTTTGGTGGGTTTCGCCCCCGTCGAGCGCTGGGCCGAGCACGGCGACCTATCATGGGAGTTCGATCCGCAGCGACTGTGGCCCATGGCCAAGACCGTGATTGCGATGGCCGTCCCGTCTCTGTTGCGCGTGACCGAGACTGACAACAGCTACGTGTATAGGGCGCAGTACAACAACACGAACCAGCTTCTCGACAAGATAGCCTATCGATTGGCGGCGTTCTTGAACCGCCACGGGTATCCTGCCATCAACATCTGCCGCGACGGCTACGGCGAAGGCGTGATGAAGATCCGCCCCATTGCCGTGTTCTCGCACGTATGGGCGGGGCACTATGCGGGCCTTGGCGAAGTGGGCTGGAATCACTGTCTGGTCACGCGCGAGCTCGGCCCACGCCACAGACTGGTCTCGGTTATCACCGCACACGAGCTCGAAGGCGACCCGATGGTCGAGGAAGGGTCACTTTGCAACAAGTGCCTACTCTGCCAGAAGGCGTGCCTGACCCAGGCATTCTCCGGCGACCGCAAGCGGGACCGGCGATCGAACATGAACAAGTTCGCTTGTTTCGACCGACGCGCAAGATTCAAGACCGCGCAACACTGCGGGTTCTGTCTGAAGGTCTGCCCGGTCGGCGCTGACCGCAAGCTGTATGGCACCTCCAAGGTCAGTCAGTACCTCGCCGAACGAAAGGCAATCTTCGCCGAAAACGGCGTTCCGCTCGACCCCGTGCATCCGTTGCAAGGCCGTGCGGTTAACGATAGCTAGGAGGACAGCCGTGGCATCCAGCAGCCTCAGCAAATCCGATATTGTGACGCAGGCCCGTTCCCTCGGCGCCGAGTTGGTCGGCGTCGCCCCCGTCGATCGCTGGAACGACATCCACGAGGTCCCGTCGGCGCGTCGGCCGCAGACCATCTGGCCGCGCGCCAAGACCGTAATCGTTCTCGGCGTCCCGCTGTGGCTGCCGGTCGTGGAAGCAGCGCCGTCCCAGCTCGGCCACGAGCAGATCATCGTCACCGACAAGCTGCTCGAAGAAGCGGCCTACCGGCTGTCGAACTTCCTGAATGCGCACGGCCACGCCGCCATCAACGTGCCCCGCGGCAGCGACGACGAGCCCGACTCGCCCGCCGAAGTTCCTCGGGTCTTCTCTCACGTCTGGGCCGGCCGACTCGCCGGGCTTGGCAAGGTCGGGCGCAGCCGCGCGCTCTTGACCCGTGGCTATGGCCCCAGGCAGCGGTTGGTCTCGGTCTTCACTGAGCTGGTGCTGGACGGGGATCCTCTGGTCGTCCCTCCACTTTGCACCCAATGTGGCAACTGCGAGCGCATTTGCCCGGCGCATGCGTTCTCGACGAGCTCTGGACGTTGGCTTGCGACGCTGGACACTGACGCGTGCGCCGCCAATCACAAGCGCCTGCGCGCGGCCTTTCGCGATCCCTGCGGCTTCTGCCACAAGGTCTGTCCGGTCGGCGAGGACCGCGCGCTGTTCGGCAGCACCGACACCCAGAAGTACTTCGACGAGGCCGCAGCGCTGGCCCGCGATCCGTTCGCCCCGCAGTACCAATCTTGGCTGCACATTCGAAAGTACGGCGGGTTTCCGCTGCCCGAGGATCCGCCGTCCATTCGCTGAGCTGCCACTGAGCTGCTTTGCCGGATCTCGCCTACGGCAAGCGCGCCGTCGCCATTCCTGCAACGCCTGGGCGAAATCGCGAAAGATGCGTCGGCGTTTGGAATGGACGAGATTGTCTCGCTTGCAGCATCGATGGTGCTTCATTGCTGCCGGAACAGCAATCCATTGTCGTACTCCGCAGCCGCGCGCGCCGTGAGCCCGCCTGCCGTTGGCATGTCCATTGCTGGGCCAACCAGAGGAGACAGCGATGAGTCACCTGTTCACATCCGAGTCCGTAACCAAGGGACATCCCGACAAGATTGCCGACCAGATCAGCGACGCGATCCTCGACGCCGTCCTGGCGCAAGACCCGAACGGCCGTGTGGCCGTGGAAACCCTGGTCACCACCAATTTCGTGCTCATTGCCGGTGAAGTGACGACCTCGGCGCGGATCGATCCGGTGGCCATCGCCAAGAAGACCATTCGCGACATCGGATACACCGACCCGACCGTAGGCTTCGACGACAAGAACGCAGAAGTCCTTTCGCGCATCCACACGCAGTCGCCGGATATCGCCCAGGGCGTGGACTTGGGCGGCGCCGGCGACCAAGGGCTTATGTTCGGCTTTGCAGCGCGCGAAAGCGACTCGCTGCTGCCATTGCCCATCCATCTTGCCCACCGCCTGGTCGAGAGGCTGACCGCGGTCCGTGAGAGCGGGGAGCTTCCCTGGGTTCGCCCCGACGGCAAGAGCCAGGTGACCGTCGAATACGAAGGTGCGAAGCCGGTCCGCGTGCACACCGTGGTGCTCTCGACCCAGCACGACGAGAGCGTCATCGATCGGACCAGCGGTCGCGTCTCCGAGGCGGCTCGACGCACGCTGATCGATACCGTGGTTCGCCCCTCGATACCGCCGGCGTATTGGCGGGACGACATCATCTTCCACGTCAATCCGACGGGACTATTCCTAGTCGGCGGGCCTCACGGCGACACCGGGCTTACCGGCCGCAAGATCATCGTCGACACCTATGGCGGCCGCGGTCGCCACGGCGGCGGGGCGTTCAGCGGCAAGGATCCGACCAAGGTCGACCGATCGGCAAGCTACCTGGCCCGATATATCGCCAAGAACCTGGTTGCGGCGGGACTGGCCGACATTGCCGAGGTGCAGCTCGCATACGCCATCGGCGTCGCAGATCCCGTTAGCATCCATGTCGCCACCGAAGGCACCGGCCGCTTGCCCGATAGCCGACTTGCCGAGATCGTGCGCGACACTTTCCCCCTTACTCCGCGTGACATCATCAAGCTACTGGCGCTTCGCAATCCCATCTATCAGGCCACTGCGGCCTACGGTCACTTCGGCCGCCCTCCCAAGGATGGTCAGTTTGGATGGGAGGCAACCGACGCAGCTTCCACCCTGGCGAGGCTGGTTTCCTCGGCTCGCGCCGCATCTTGAGGCGCCGAGCGAGGATTCGACAGGCCGACGTTCAACGTGTGAGGGCCCATGGTGATTACGCTTCCTCTCCATGCAGGTCACAAAGTCTCGACCACGACACGGGCGCTGATCTTCGAAGACACCCGTTCCCGCGAGCTTCTGCGCGAGATCCGCCAGATTGCGCCGAGCGAGGCCACCGTGCTGGTCACCGGTGAGACGGGAACCGGGAAGGAAATCGTCTCGCGCTACGTGCACGAGCTTAGCCGTCGTAACGCCGAGCCGTTCGTCAGCGTGAACTGTGGAGCGCTGGCGACCGGTCTGGCCGACGCCGAGCTGTTCGGCTACGAACGTGGTGCCTTCACCGGGGCGTCGACCGCGAGACCCGGCTGGTTCGAGGCCGCCCAAGGCGGCGCGTTGTTCCTCGACGAGATAGGCGATCTGCAGCTGTCCCTTCAGGTCAAGCTGCTGCGAGTCTTGCAGGAACGTCAGGTGGTCCGACTGGGCTCGCGCGAGCCCATTTCCATCGACGTCCGCTTGATCGCTGCGACCAACGTCGATTTGGGGGCCGCGGTACGCTCGGGCCGATTCCGCGAAGATCTGTTCTTCCGCCTGAACGTGGCGGCGCTGTCCGTGCCCGCCCTGAGGGACAGGCCCAACGACATTCTTCCTCTCACCGAGCACTACCTTCGCGTTCACGGCCAACGTTGCGGTCTGGAGGAGGTCTCGTTGACCGACGACGCCGTGCAGACGCTGCTCGACTACGGATGGCCCGGCAACATTCGCGAGCTGGACAACGTCATCCACCGCGCCGTCCTCACTTGTCACGCCGGCATCATCGACGCCGGGAATATCGCGCTCCAGTCGACGCATGGGACCATCTCTGCGCGCACAAGCCAGGACGATGGTGGGTTCGACTTGCTCAACACGACCTTGGGGGAGGTGTTCGAGCGCGGCGGTCCCGATCTCTTCGCGAGGCTCGACGCGGCCATTGTCATGGAGGCGTACCATTTCTGTCACCGCAACCAGGTTCAGGCCGCTCGACTGTTGGGCGTGACCCGCAATGTCTTTCGCGGTCGCCTTGCAAGTCTGGGCATCATTCCCGGCCGCAAGTCGGGACCGGCGGACCGAGAAGCAGTTCGTGGGGCACGGCCGGAAGCAGCCTTTTTCAATGCGCCGCAACTCGAAGCCCCGCCGGCGCGCATCCATGCCCTGTGGAACAACCGATAGGAGCACTCGCGATGCCCGTCACAGCGGAATGGATTCGGAGCGACAACGACATCGGCTATCTCGTCTGGCCAGCACGAGCGCTTCTGCCATTACCCGCGGTTTTGGTCATCCAGGAGATTTGGGGCGTGGACGAACACATTCAAGACGTGACCCGTCGGCTGGCGAGCGCAGGCTATGCAGCCTACGCACCCGATCTTTACGCCAACGACGGCGTCAGGGCAGATGGCCTGCGCCCCGACCGAATCGGCGAGTACCAGGAGCTCTTGGCTACACTCCCCTCTTCGGCGGCCACGCCCGAGGCAAGAGCTACCGCCATCTCGGCCCTGCCGGAGCCGGCGCGTTCTCGACTGAGCGAAACACACCAGCTGCTCTTCAGCGGACTTCGCAAGCTGGACCACCACCTGCCTGCTCTGGTCCGCGCCGCCCGATTTTTGCGGACGACGTGCGACGTCTCCTTCGGTCAGAAGATTGCGTGCGTGGGCTTCTGCATGGGAGGCGGGCTGGCTTGCTTGCTGGCGACGGCCGATCCCGAGCTGGCGGGCGCCGCCGTGTTCTACGGCTCGGCGCCTCCACTCGACCAGGTGCCGCGAATCGCGTGTCCGGTCCTCGGATTCTACGCCGGCCTCGACGAACGCATCAACGCAGGCATTCCGGCCTTCGAAGGTGCCCTGGCTGCGTCCGGCAAGCGCTTTGAGCGGCACGTGTACACGACCGCCAAACATGGCTTCTTCAACGACGCACGTCCCGCCTACGACGTGGCAGCCGCCCGCGATTCCTTCACCAGGCTCCTGGCATTTTTCCAAAGTCGTCTCGCACCTTGACGCCCGCGCTCGCCAACCATGTCGCTGCGGCGGACAGCAAGCGTCACTGTCTGGTGATGGCCAAGCCCGTCGGGCCAAGGTGCAACCTCCGTTGCTCGTACTGCTATTACCTGAACAAGACCCGACTGTTCTCTCTGTGTCCGGCGTACCGGTACAAAAGGTGCTGTCGTACCTGATAGAAGTTGCTCATGCCCTTCGACTTCGATACGCCGATCGACCGCCGCGGAACCTTCAGCGAAAAGTGGGATCGCTACAGCACCGCCGACGTGATTCCGCTTTGGGTCGCCGACATGGACTTCCCGGCCCCGCCCGCGGTGCTGCAGGCCCTGAGAGAACGCATCGATCACGGAATCTTCGGCTATACAGCCGTCCCCCAACCTCTGGTGGAGGCGTTCTGCCAGCATGTCCATGCCAACTACGGCTGGCAGATTTCGCCCGACTGGTTGGTCTTCATCCCCGGCCTTGTGTGTGGGCTCAACATCACATGCGCGGCCATCGGACAAGCCGGCGACAGCGTACTGACGGCCGCCCCGGTCTATCCGCCGTTCTTCTCGGCCCCGAGGAACAGCGGTCGGCAGGTACTGCGCGTACCGCTGGCGCGCATTGCTGACAGATGGCACTTCGACTTCGACGCATTCGAGCGGGCGATCCGTCCGGACTCACGGCTCTTTCTGCTGTGCAATCCTCACAACCCCGTCGGCCGCTGCTTCGACCGGAACGAGCTGATCGCGGTGGCGGCGTTCTGCGAACGTCATGACCTCGTGCTGTGCGCGGACGAAATCCACAACGAGCTCATCCTCGCGCCGGAGAAGAGACACATTCCGGTGGCGTCGCTCGATCCGGCCTTCGCCCGTCGCACCATCACCTTGATGGCTCCGAGCAAGACCTACAACATCCCGGGGCTGGGAGCGTCCGTCGCCATCATCTCGGATCCTGGCCTGCGCGGCCAGTTTCGCCGGGCGGCAGCGGGTATCGTTCCACACGTCAACGTCCTGGGACTGGTCGCGGCGCTCGCGGCCTATCGCGACTGCAAAGGCTGGCGGGCCGAGCTGCTCACTTACTTGCGCGGAAATCGCGATTTGGTCGCGGCCGAAATCGGCAGCATCCCCGGGCTCTCGGTATCGCCTGCGGAGGCGACTTACCTGTCCTGGATCGACGCTCGCCCGCTTGGCGTTGACGATGCAGAGGCGTTCTTCGAGAAGGCCGGGGTCGGATTGTCACCCGGACGAAGCTTCGCCGGCAGCGGCTTCGTCCGTCTCAATTTCGGCTGCAGCCGCTCGCTTCTCACCACAGCCCTCACGCGGATGAGGGATGCCGTCGCAGGCCTGTGACCAACGCCCGGTGCTGGCAGATAGGCGTCAATGCCGTGCCACCAAGCCAGGCCCCGCATCCCCAACACCAGCGGCTCGCGCACGAATCGGAACCACCAGTGCCGCGGTCTGCCGAATCCGTACCAACTGTAGGGCGCAGTTTCGGCAGACGGCAATTGAAGCGTCGCTCACCGCTTCGCTACAGTAGTCGGCGACTGCGTCTCGGCAGCAGCGTGCGCTCGCTTCTGGCTGGTATCCACGAAGTACGCACCGCCCGCGAAGAAGCGCTTGTCCACGAAGGCCTCGATCTCTTTGTCGCTGAGATGGTGCTTCGTATAGAAGGGATCCTTCACGCTGATCGCCCACGACTGGAACTTCTTGATCGACGCCACCGCCTCCTCATACGAGGTCTGTCCCCACGTAAAGGAAATCGTCGACTGATCCTTGAGGTTGTAGAGCGCGATCGACTTGGGAATGCGCAACTCGCGCGATGCAATGACCGACGCCTCGTTGAAGTGGGCGCCATTGTCGGAATACAACCAGCGCACGGTGCGATCCCATGCCTGCAGGAATGCCTTGACCAGGTCGGGATTCTCTTCCGCCCACTTGCGCATCGCGAAGTACATTTGCCGACCGCCGGCAGTGGCGTAGATGCCGCCGGGCTCCGCAGTTGCAATCTCGCGCACTTGATTCTGGATGATGAGAGGTGCCGTCGTCGAAGTCGCCGGATGGGTGCCGTACGCATCGAACCGACCGGCCAGAAACGCGGTGGTCGCCGCAATGCCGGTGATGTTCACGAATCGAACGTCGCCATTGGCAAACTCCGTGTCGACATCGACTCCATGCTTGATGAACGACTCGCGCGAAGCGTAGTACGGGCAACCGATGAGCGACGAGCCGTACTTCTTGTCTTTGAGATCGGAAATGCTCTTGATGTCCGAGTCCGCGAGCACCATGGTCACGGCTCGTCGCGGATGTGGATCCACGCCTTGCCAGACCACCACTGCATCGAGTCCGTTGGCCCGATGCTGCAGCGCCGGATAGGCCATGCGCTGGGTGATGTGCAAGTCACCGCGGTCGAGCAACGAGGCCTCGACTCCGCTGCCACCGTAGGCGCTGACCAAGACCAGATCCGCCGTGGCGTTGACCTTGGCGAACTCCTCCTGTAGCCAGCCCTTCTTAGCCGCCACGGCGGTGACATCGACGAGGCCGATGTGAGCCAGTCTTGTCTTGCTGGGGACGTTGGGCGCAATCGGCGCCGACTTCAGCGGCTCCTCGGCAAACGAACGCGTCAGCGGCAAGACCGCCAAGACAATTCCAACCACCAGACTTGGTACTCTTCCCATGTACGTTCTTACCATTGTCGTTCTCCTTGTTCTGCCGACGACTGAACAAAGCAATTCCCATACCACCACAATCTGAGTCGACGCCGCCCTATCCCTGCCGTGTCCAAGCTCCCCTGCTGTCACGGCAGCAGTCGACCATCACATCTGCGCGCTTCGCAACAGACGTGAAGCAGCGCCTACTTCACCAGATTCGCGTAGACCCTGGAGCAAAGTGCGGTCAACAGGGCAAGCGAGCCAGCAAGCACGACAAAATCAACCCGCAGTCCAAAGTGACTTCGCCCGCCTCTAATCATTAGAGCCCTCAGCGCATCGACCTGGTAGGTCAGCGGATTGATGTGGGCGACCACCTTGAGCCAGCCCGGCATCAGGTCAATCGGATAGATGGCATTGCTGGCGAAGAACAGTGGCATGGTCAGCAACTGTCCGATGCCCATGAAACGCTCGCGCGACTTCACCAGGCAGGCCACGATCAGCGAAAATGTGGAGAACGTCATGGCGCCCATCACGATCACCGCCGCCACGCCCAACAGCGCGCGCACGCCCCACGCAACGTGCACCCCCAAGATCAGCGCGAGCAGGTAGATGAGCGCCGCCTGCACGATGGCGCGAATTCCAGCCGAAAGCGCCTTACCAAGGACCAGCGCGATCCGGGGCGCGGGACTGACCAGCAACTTCTGCGTGACGCCGAAATCTCGCTCCCAGATCACGCCGATGCCGTAGAAGATGGCCAGGAACAGCACGCCCTGGGCGGCGATTCCGGGCGTCATGAAGTCGAGGTAGCTCAGCGCGCCGGTGGGGACGGCCCGCAGTCTGGAGAACACATTTCCGAAGATCACGAGCCACAGTACCGGCTGAACCGAGCGGGTCAGCAGATCGGTCGGATCCCGAAACAGCTTCCGGCATTCGACTTCCGCCAGCGCCAGACACTGTCCGGGAAGTCTTGCCACTTGCTCGAGACGCCAGGATTTGGGTTCTCGAGGCGCCTCCCAGGCTTCCGCATTGCTCATGTTGGTCAACCCAATCGCGCGATGGAGCGCCGACTCTTGGCGATCTCCCGGAAATTGCCGTCGTCTTCGAGCTGCCGCCCCGAGTAGTGCGCAAAGACGTCATCCAGGTCCGCATCTGCTCGGCCAAGGCTCGCCTTGAGCTCGCTCGGTTGCCCCGCTGTCGCCACCCGACCTCGGTTCATGATCGCCACTCGACCGCACAGCTCGTCTGCCTCGTCCATCAAGTGCGTGGTGAGGAGGATCGTCATGCCACGGTCCTTGACCAACGCGCGGACCTGCTTCCAGACCGCTTGCCGGGCCAACGGATCGAGCCCTACGGTCGGCTCGTCGAGGAACAGCACGAGGGGACGGTGAATCAGCGCTATCGCGATTTCGAGCCGCCGAACCATGCCTCCCGAGTACGTGCGGGCCACACGCTTGGCCGAGCTCAAGAGGCCCACGAAGTCGAGGTCCTCTTTCACACGCTCACCGATTTCCCGCCGAGGAATTCCATGAAGCTTGGCGAATAGCCGCAGGTTCTCCTCGGCCGTCAGGCTGCCATCGGCCGACACCAGTTGCGGGACGTACGCGATTCGCGTGCGGACTCTCGACGATTCACGTCGGATGTCGAAGCTGGCGACCGTCGCCGTTCCCTCGCTGGGAGGCAAGAGCGTGGTCAGCATTTTGATGACCGTGCTCTTGCCAGCCCCATTGGGCCCCAGCAGACCGAACACCTCCCCTTGCTTGACGCTCAGGTCCAGCCCAGCCACCGCGGTCAATTCGCCGAACCGTTTGGTCAGACCTCGGGCCTCGATCATCGGCGGTCGGTAACAGCCATCGCTCATGTTAGGCCAGCATCTCGATGAAGGTCTTGACTCGGGTGATCTGCTCCTCGGTCGGCGGCTGATCGTGAACCGTGGTTTCGAGCGCGACCAACGGCACGCCACGCTTCTTGAAGTATTCGCGCTCGAGGCCTTGCACGACGCTGCCGTAGGGGCAGCCGGTCACAAATGCCGAGACGATGCCCTTGGCTTGGGTCTGCTCGACCAACTCCTCGACCCGCACGCGTCGGTAGGTCGCCGATGCCCCGGCGCCCTCGCCCAACTCGCCTTTGACCTGGGCGTCGAACAAGTACTGTGCGATGGATTGCAAAGGCGGAATATCCTCGCGAAAGTCGGCGGTAGAAACCTGCACCCAGCCCAAGATTACGCCATTCGATTCTTCGATGGCATCGAGCAACGCCCGGCCGCCGACCACGCCACCAATCAGTCCTGCCAGCACCAGCGGGATGTATGGACGCGTCGTCGGGGTCTTCGCCGCCTCTTCCAGCTCGCCAATCAGCGTGTCGAGCACCGCGAGAAACCTGTCCGGATCGCCGAAGTAGTTGATCGACCCCACCAAGACCTGCAAGGTCGGTCCGCTCGGTAAGTAAAACGGCGCCTGCAAGCGCAGGTCGAGTATGCGTCGGATCTTCGCGCTGATGCGATTCTTCAGCTTGATCTCTGCCCGAAGCCGCTCTTCGTCCACCGGCTTGCCGGTCAGCCAAATCGCCGTCTTTTCCAGCTCTTTGACCAGGAAGGACACCAGCTCGGACCGCCGTTCCGACGGCTTGAACGCCGTGGCCGCATCGATCCAGTGGATCTCGAATCCGTCCCGCTTGGAGTGCTCGATTGCGTTCCCGATCGGCTCACAGGTCGAGCCGAACAACAACACACGCTTGATGGGCCCGTCTTTCTTGAGGTGCAAGCGTCCCACCATCGCCTTGATCATCGAGCAGAATTCCGAGGGGATTTGGTGGAAGTCCTCCGCAACTGCCTCGGCGTGCAGGCTATCCTCCCGCCACAGCTCGTTGATGCCGATCGGGATGGTGTCGCAAGCGCGGACCAACGGCGCCTCCCAGGAGGCGCCACCCCACACCGCCGACTTTCCTTGCTCGACGACTTGCCGCTCGATCTCCCTGAACGTGAAGCTTCGAGCCAATTCGGCTAGCGCCCTCACGCCCGGCGACCTGCCGTCGCCTTTCCCCTCGCCATTGCTCCCGTGTTTCCGCGTGCAGTCTTGTGTCGTACTCATGGCTCACCTATTCCGCCAACATCTCGACGAAGGCTCGAATGCGCGTCACCTGTTCCTCCGTCGGCGGCTCCTCGGCGTGGACACTGTGCTCCAGGCCGACAAGGGGTACACCCGTCTTCTTGAAATGCTGCCGTTCCAGCCCCTGGACCACGCTGCCGTACGGGCATCCGGTCACGAACGAGGACACGATGCCTCGTGCGTTGGTCTTGTCGACCAACTCCTCGACCCGTCGCTTGCGCAACTGCGCTGAGGCGCCCGCGCCTTCCCCGAGCTCGCCCTTGAGTTGCGCTTCGAACAGGTATTCCGCAACCGCTTCGAGCGGTGGAATGTCCTCGCGGAAGTCGGAGGTGCTGTGAATCACCCAGCCCACCACGACACCGTTCGACTCCTCGATTATCTTCAGCAGCTTCGGTCCACCCGCCACGCCTCCTGCGAGCACCAGGGGAATGAAGCTCTTGGTCTGCGGCCGAGTGGACGCGACCTCCAGCTCTTCGATGATCCCGTCGAGGATAGCCTCGTACTTCTCACGCTGGCCGAAGTAGTGGTTCGACCCGAGGAGAATCTGCGAGGTAGGCGTACTGCTCAAGTAGAAGGGCGCCTGCAAGCGCAGGTCGAGGATCTTTCGCACCTTGCGCACCATGCGGTTCTTGAAATGAAGCTCCTCGCTCAGGCGGTCTTCGTCCACTTTCCGCCCAGTTAGCCAGATCGCGACCTTCTGCAGCTCGTTGATCAGGAACGCGACCAACTCGGCCCGCCGTTCACCCACCTTGAACGCCGTGGCCGCGTCTATGCAGTGGACGTCGTATCCGTCGTGATGGGCGTGGTCGAGGACCATGCTGATCGGCTCGCAGGTCGACCCGAAGTACAGGATGCGCTTGATGGCGTTGTCCTTGCGCAGGTGCAGGCGGCCAATCATAGCCTTGATCATCGAGCAGAACTCCCCGGGAATCTGGTGGTGACTTTCGGCGATTTCCTCGGCCTTGAGGCTGTCCTCCTTCCACAGCTCGGCGAATCCCACCGGTGTGGTGTCGCACGCACGTATCAGTGGGGCCTCCCACGAGTTTCCGCCCCAAATCACACTGCGCCCGTCTCGGGCCCACTGCTCGATTTGGTCCAAGGAATATTCCTTCTGCAAGGCGCCTAGCGCGCGAACGTGCTCCGAATCTGCGCCGGAGGCAGGTACCTCGGTGGCTCTAGCTTTGATTACGGTCCCGTTAGGCATGGATGTTCTGTCCCTTCTGCTCGCCTGCCTGCCTCTCGCGCAGCACCTCGACGAACGCTTCGATTCTCGTCTTCAACTGGCCGTGGTCACTTTCCGAGTAGTCGCTGGAGATCTCCAGCACCGGTAGCTTTTGCTCGTGGAACTCGGTGAGAAACTCCTTCTTGCTGACGCCGTAGCAGGCGCAGAACTTCAGGAACACGTAAACGACGCCGTCGACGGCGTACTCGCGGGCCAACCGCCCCGAAAACGCGACTCCGTCTGACAGCGGCTTCATGCGCGCGCACGGGGCCTGGTCCAAGTATCCGTTGGCCAACGCCCGGTACGGATCCTCGGTTTCGCTGATAGTGTGATAGAAGGGGCGAACGCCAGCGCAGTGGTCCTCGATGACCACTCGGGCGCCGAGCTCCTGCTCGATGATGTCCAAGAGCCGGCGGTCACCGTCAGCCACGATGCTCCCCGACACCATCAAACGAAGCGGACGGACCTTGCTCTTCGGCGTCTGCTTCAGACCATGCAAGACCTGCTCGAGGGCCGGGACCAGTCGCTCGCCGGGCAAATAGTAGAAACCCCGGGCCAGGTCCAAGAACTCCGCGCCGCTAATTGGCGGCGAATCGCTCTTTCGCAATTCCGAGATCTCCTTGAGCAGCTTGCGCGCCCGATTGTAGATGGTGATCTGGCGCTGAAGCTCCTCGTCGGCAATCGGCTTACCCGTAAGCTCCTCCAGGTCGCCCTTGAAATTCAGGATCTCTTCCCGGAAGAAGTCGCGCGCCTCTGTGCTCGGCCGAATCTTAGGAAGATTGAGCAGCTTCGTGGGCACGAATTGCTCGATCACCTCCGAGGCGCGCTTCATGGTCGAGCAACTATGGAAGTTGTAGACCTTGTCAAGGGACTTGTAGAAGGGATCCTTCTCCTCGAAAAATCCGATGCAGCTCTTCGTGAAGTCGCAAAACACGCTCTGCGTGTAGAGCTCACCCGCCGACACCGTCTTCGTGCTTCCGGCCCGGAAAATCCGCGCGTGCCTGACGCCCGCCGCGCTCAGCAGCTCTTGCGGGACGTAGTTGCAGATGTATCCGACCTTCTTGACGTCCTTCACGGTCTGGAACGCCTCTTGCTCCTCATCGATCAGCTTAGAAAATTGCTGCAAGCTCAAACTCGACATCGCTCTCTCCAATTCCGCCAATGACTACTCTCCGGCTGGCGCTCCGGCTTCTGCGTGTGATTCGACTATCGTCCTTCTCTTCTTTGGCACTTCCGCGGTTGCGGCGTAGTACTTCCAGGCATGCACGGCAGCGCCCAGCGCTCCCGCAAATATCAGGTCCAACTTGGCCGGCGTGAACTTGGCATTCACTTCCTCTTCCAAGACCTTCCACATGCCGATGTTGTTCGACACACCGCCCGTGAATACCAGGGGTGGCTCGATCCCGATTCGTCCCAACAGGTTGCGGACGCGTCGGGCCGTCGACACGTGCACGCCGGCCGCGATGTCGGCGCTGATCTCCTCCATATTCTCCTTCGCGCCCCTGGCCCGCAACGAAATCACTTCTGACTCCGCAAAGACCGCACACTGACTGCTGACCTGGGCCGGATTCTTCGACCGCAGCGCCACCTCGCCGAGATCGCGCAGATCCACGCCCAGGATGGCGGCGGCCTTCTCCAAGAACCTGCCGGTTCCTGCCGCGCACTTGTCATTCATCACGAACTCGACCACCTTGCCGTTGCTGGGATCGACCTTGATCGCTTTGGAATCTTGTCCGCCGATGTCGATGATAGTCCTGGTCTCGGGCACCACCGCGTGCGCGCCCATGGCGTGGCAACTGATCTCGGTCACCACCTTGTACGGGATATCGTCGTACTTGAGCGAGATGCGCCCGTACCCGGTGCCAACGATGAACGCCACGTCACTTCGCTCGATCCCGGCCAGCTTGATCAGCTGTTCCAGCAGTTCGTCCGCCGTCTCTTGCATATAGAGGCCTGTCGGGTTGAGCACGGTGATGACCTGGTCCCCATGTAGAAGGACGCCCTTCGAGCCGCGCGAACCGATGTCCAGGCCAACCACCGGCGCCGTGGTCGTAAAGTTCCAAACCCCGTTGGTAACAATGTCTCGTCCTCTGTGATTGTGCTTCATTGGGTGTTCCCATTCGCAATTCGGAGATTCGAGCCAGCTCCGACGGAGCCAGTCCCACTTGATTCGAAAACCATGCGTGTCAGCCTTCCAAGCCCGATCTGGTGACGGTTGCCCGCCCGCTGCGCGAGAGCCTGGTCGTGCGTGACCAACACCACCGCGTACCCTTCACGGGGCAACGCGAGCAGAAAGTCGGCGACTTGCTGCGCACGCTTGGGATCGAGATCGTTGGTCGGCTCGTCGGCGAGAATCACGGGCGGCTTCAGGAGCAACGCGCGCGCCAGGGCGACCCGCCGCTTTTGTCCCAGGCTAAGCTGGTGGGGAAGGAAACGAGCCCGCGATGCGAGCCCAACCCGATCAAGCAAGCCCCAGGCTTCGTCGCGGTACTGTCGCGCCACTCCGCTCAGGGTGGCAGGAAGGAGCACGTTGTCGACCACCGACAGGGATCCTACGAGCTGCGCGGTCTGGAAGACGAACCCATAGAACGCGTTCCGCAATCGAGACCGCTCGGTATCGGTCAAGGCGCTCGCGTCTCTCCCGTCGACGAGAATTCGGCCGGACGAGGGTTCGAGGAGCAGCGCCAATAGCGCAAGCAAGGTAGTCTTGCCGCTTCCCGACGGTCCCACGATCGTGGTCAGCTCGCCGGCGCGGATCTGGAGGGACACGTCGTCCAGGATGGTGTCTTGCCCATAGATGCGGCTTACGCGCTCGGCGACGATGACTATCTCCGATTTAGGCTTCAATCGATGCCTCCTTGGGCCATCGTGATAGCGGGCTCAAGCTGCGCCACCCGCAAGGCCGGCCCGGCTGCGGCGAGAAATCCGATGATCCCGTAGAGAACCAGGGCTCCCACCGAGGCTGCAACGACAACGGTCTTGTCGGGCGCCACAAACGGGAACGCGTTCTGTGCCGAAAGTCTTAGGAAGGCGGTTCGATAGAGGAGATAGCCGAGCGGCAGCCCTGCCGCCGCCCCGAGCAGCGCGAGCAGCGTCGACTCACCTACCACGAGCTGCACGACCTTCGTCCGGGTGGCACCGAGAGCGCGGTAAAGGGCCCACTCGCCCTTGCGGTCCCAGGCAGCCGACGAGAAGTGCCCGAGCAGATAGGCCATGCCGCCTAGTGCCGTGAGTAGGCCCGCCCCGGCGAGCACCAACACGAATGCCCCCATCAGTCGCTTGAGTCGCTGGAAGGTATCTGCGGCACGGATGACCTTGAGCGGTCCCAAGTCTTCCAGGGATCTGGCGATGGTCTGGAGCTGCGAGGGATCATCGACCTCAACGAGCAGCGCGGAGATCAGGTTGTGCGGATCGCCCGCGTCGTCCCACACCGGCTTGAGAGCCTCCGAGCGGGCCGCCAAATCGCGCGCGCTCGCCATGGGCATCAGGATCGAGTAGTCGAGCGCAGTTCCGGTGGCATCCAGGCGATACGCCAGGCGGAAGATCTCGCCGAGCAGCTCTATGAGCGCGCCGGATTTGCCGATTCCGCCGAGCAGCTCCGAGCCCACGATCACTTCGTCTGCTTCGATCTTTTCGCGCCCTTCTGCCGCCATTCCGGCGAGACGCTTGGACACTTGGTCCTCGATTCCGATCAGCCGGGTCTCGATGCCGACCGAGCAGCATTCGAGGTGGAGCGACTGGGTGAAAAACTGAGCCTCCACGCGGCGCACGCCGGGGATCTTTCGCGCCTGGTCGGCAAACTCCTTTCTCATGTACACGCTGAGCGGCGAGCCTGCGAACAACGCCCGGTCGGGATCGACGGTCGCGTTGCTCGGCACAACCAAGAGGTCAGCGCCAAGGCGCTGCCGTCCTCGTTCGAGCCCTTGATCGAATCCTCGGTACAGGAGAACCACCGAAATCAGCAATCCGGCCCCCAGCCCCACGCCGAACAGGGTCGCCAGCGCTTGCCATCGCCGACGGAGAATTCCGCTTAGCACGAGCTTCAGCATCACCGCACCACGGCCTTTCCATCCGCAGACGAATCCCATGGATCCACCACGGCTTCGCGTTGACGACGCTGTCCACGGCGGTTCCAAATCAGACCGCCCACGCCGACCAGCAGGCCTGCCCACAGCCACGTCCAATGCGCGGTGGTGTGGCAAGCCATTTCCGAGCGCCCGCACAATCCGATCGCCCACGACTGTGTGATCGAGACCGCCATAATTCCGAGCAGGGCGAGAAATACGCCACTCGAACGGCGAGCCTCACCGATTCCCGCCAGACCGCCAACCACGACCACCAGCACCGCCCCTATTGCCAACAGGGACTGTCCCTGAAAGCACCAATGGCAACGCATTGGCACCGATGCGCCAGAAGCGGTAAGCAGCTCATGACTGCAGGGCGGAACCACGCATGGTGTCGCCCACAGTCCGATCGCCAGGCCGAGCGCGGCGATATCGAGGAGCCTATCCTTTGCTGTTTTCCGGGTTATCCCATCCATCGACAGTCTCCGCTCCTTCTCAGGAATTCGCCCCAGGCGGAGGTTGTGACCTGTGCTCAGATCTCATAGGTGAAGTACTCCTTCGCCTGCAGGTGAAACTCATCGAGGAGCTCTTGCTTGATTCCCACGAAGTCCTTGTGGTCGCGCTTGCGGGGTCTCGGCAGGCCAATTGGAATCGTCTTCTTCACCCGTCCGGGCCGGCACGACATCAGCACGACCACGTCGCTGAGATAGATCGCTTCTTCTACGTCGTGGGTGACCATCACCATCGTCGTGCGCTCTTCGAGCCAGATCTTCTCCAGCTCGTTCTGCATATACATGCGGGTCATAGCGTCGAGCGCGCCCAGCGGCTCGTCGAGGAGCAGGATCTTGGGCTTTCTCGCCAGCGAGCGCGCAATGGCCGCACGTTGAGCCATACCGCCCGACAATTGACTGGGATACGCCTTAGCAAACTTGCTCAGCCCGACAAGAGCCAAGTAGTGCCCCACCACCGACCGTTTTTCCGACGCCCGGTGGTGAATGAGCCCGAAGCCGACGTTTTCCTCGACTGTTAGCCACGGTAACAACCTGTGCTCCTGGAAGACCACGCCCTTATCGGCGCCTGGCCC
Source organism: uncultured Myxococcales bacterium (assembly GCA_964491625.1). Lineage (GTDB taxonomy): Bacteria > Myxococcota_A > Polyangia > Fen-1088 > Fen-1088 > Fen-1118. The sequence goes on along the minus strand of CAZBIU010000030.1, from coordinate 11,748 downwards.
CTTGACCGGTTCGCCTTCCAACTCCAGCGTCCCGGCGAATTCCTTTTCCAACCCGGCGATGATTCTGAGCAGCGTGGTCTTGCCACACCCGCTGGCGCCCACGATCGATACAAACTGCCCCTTCTTGACCTTCAGCTCGACCTCTTCCAGCGCGGTGACGTCCACTTCGTCCGAGCTGAAGACCTTGGTCAGCCCGCTGATGAGCAGCCCAGGCTTGTCGTTATGCGTGCTCACGAGCTGCATGACTTAGCCCTCGAATCCACGCTTCCAGCGCAGCAAACTGCTTTCGATCCGCCGCAGGGTGACGTCCACGAGAAATCCGACCAGCCCGATGACGACGATGACGACAAAGAGCTGCTCGGTAAGTAACAGCTCCTGCGAGCGAATCAGGAGGTAGCCGAGGCCCAACTTTCCGCTCAGCATCTCGGCGGCAATGACGAAGGCCCAGGCCAGCCCGGCACCGTATCGCAGTCCCACGAAGATCGAGGGCAGCGCCGCTGGGATGACCACCTTGCGCAGCAGCAGAATCTTGTTGTACTCGAAGATCCTGGCGACCTCCACGTACTCTTTCGACACGCCACGAATTCCCTGCAGGGTGTTGAGGAAGACCGGGAAGAAGACCGCCTTTGCAATCATCACGCCTTTGGCGAGCGGACCGATGCCCACCCAAAGAACGATGAGGGGCAGCCAGGCCAGTGGCGGCACCTGCCGGATGCTGTTGAGGGCGGGGCCAAGAAGTCGTTCGACGGTTTTCGACAACCCCGCGCTAACTCCAGTCAATAGGCCCAGCGCTGCCCCCATGAAGAACCCTTCGACCACCACCACGGCGCTTACCCGAAAATCGGTCAGGAGCCCTTCTTCGAAAAGCATTTCCTTGAATGCCCTGATGACGGTGATCGGTCGTGGAACAAAGAAGGGCTTGACCCAGTGACGGCGAGTCGCGACTTCCCAGAGAGCGAGCAACAACAGAGGAAGGACCACCCCGAATCCAAGTTCCTTCAAACGACCAGACAGATGCTTTGGCCGGCGTCGACGCGACCGTTCGACGTAGCCGTTGCCGACCGCGGGCTTCTCGATCGGCGGCGCCACCGCGGTCAGCACCTCACCTTTTCTTTCGCCCGCCTGAACCTCCGCATTGCGAATCACCGCAGCCGGGACTTCCTTGGCCTTCTTCCCTCCACCACCCTCCCCACGCTGCGCCCTACGCTTGCCGCCCGCGAAGAGAAGCTCGTGCCTGTTCAGTCGTTCAAGGTTTTCCATGTTGCTCGACCTCAGTTTCCTTTCTGGCGAAGCATCGATGCGTCCTGCCGGTTAGAACGACCCAATTAGGCTCACATCGATCTGGTTCTTCGCGCCAGTGAATGCTTCCTGTCGATACCGCGTGTAGCTCGCCTGCAGTTTGAGCACGCGCCAGGTTTCCGACGTGGCGTACGAGCGCCTCACAATCGGCTCGACCGCCCAGATGAACCAGTTGAAACCGACCGAGTAGGCATCGCGTCGGTTACCCCAGTTTCCGGCGGCGTTGGCGCTGGTGATTTGGGCATCCGTGAGATTGGTATAGGGCCAGGGCCGCCACAGATCGAAGCGGAACCAGGGCTGGAAGTCTGGCAGCGTGTTCGGTGTGAAGAACAGCGTACCGACAAACGTGCTTGCCTTGGCCACAGTCGCCGTCGGTGCGGGACCGGTTCCCTTGAGCGGGGCGGTTCGGTCGTCGTATCCGTCTTTGCTGTAGACGTACTCCGCGGTCAACAGAAACGGCTTGCGCAGCCAGCTAACATCTCCACCAAGCCGCCGCTTCTTCGGCAGCGCTCCCGTGCTAGACCACAGGTTACCCTCGTACCAGTTTGCCCCGATGGTTAGATTGCGGAAGTTATCTGCGTATTGATAGAAGGGCGACAGGGTCAAGCGGCCGAGTGCATCGAGGCCGGTGTTCGTGTCGAACGTATTGGGGCCGGCTCCATCGAAGATACCAAGAGTGTAGCCGATCAGGGGAACCGTGGTAGCCGACGGATCGTTCCTGTGCCAAAGACCACCAGTCGCGATCAGGCCGAGGTCGCGATTGGTGAAGCCAAGCCTCGATACGAACTGCGCCTGATTGATGGTAGGTCGGTTGTTCTCGGTCGAGACCGCCTCTATTCCGTACGGGATTAGAAACTGCCCGAGCTGGAAGGACAAGGTGGCGAGGGGCTCTAGCTCGAGCTTGGTAGTCTTGAAGTCGTAGGCAACCCAAACATCCGACGCGTTGAGATACGTCGCGTTCAGGGTGCTTCCGTTGACCGTCGCCGCGGTCGAGGAGGCACTCGATTGACTAGAGTTGGCGACGGCATTGTACCTATTCTGCGTAGCCAGAAAGGCAACGTTGTAACGAACATCTCCTTCGGCCCCGCTGTCCTGTCTCAAGTAACCAGACAGCGCCAGAGAGACCTGGGAGATCCTTAATGACCGGGTGCTGTTCGAGGCTCCGCTCCAGGGTGTCGCGGTATAGAGCAAACCTACGGCACCTGTCAGATTCACGAGGTGGAGAAGTCCCCCGTTCACCTGGTAAGGCGAAACCGACGAGCTCGATCCGATGCTGCGTAGGATGTTTTCCTCCTCGATGTCTCGCAGAGCCTCTAGGTCACTGTGGGTGCTGACCTCGGCGGCTCGTTCATCGATGGCCTTCACGGCCTGTTCGTTGGCGGTGGTTGCCTCCCTGAGCGCGTTGACCTCCTCGCGCAGCTTTTTGATTTCCTCGGCGGTCGTGTTGGCCGCTTGGTCTTCCGCCGTGACGCTCTTTCCGCTGCCTGCGCCGTTGGGACTGGGCGTCTCAGCAGCGTCCACACGCGCACCGACCAACAGAATGGCCGCTGGCAGCAGGAGGCTGATACAGCCGGAAGAACGATATGCACGTTGCTTTCTCATGGGTCCCGAGGAGTCCTTTCTGCGTCCGGGTACTACAAGTGTTTCAGAGCCGTAATACTTCTTTGGCTTGTCGAGAGCCAAACCCAGCAGAGTGGAGCAAATTGCGGGCCAAGCCTCGTTTGGCGTTACGACTATGGAAGTCGCACTGTCCTTGCCATTGGCGCCGGTGTCACTGCTGGAATTCCAGCAACCGGCCAACAATGCTGCTTCTGGGACAACACCACTGGGCTACGCCGGCGCAGATGTAGCTGCGCTGGTGGCCAGCGAGGCGTCGGCGTCGCGACTGTCGGCGGGCTCTTCCCCGCTGTCCGCCACGCTCCCCGCGCTCGCCGCCGATGGCAAACGGTCGACCGGATCGCCGCGGTCCAGAGATCTCTCGGACACGAAGCCGTCCGCCTGCCCTTTCCAGAGCCGATGAAAGGCCCCTTTTTGCGCGAGCAGCACGGCCGGAGGACCATCCTCGACGATGCGACCATTTTCGAACACCAGAATTCGGTCCAGGTGCGCGATGGTCGACAGTCGGTGGGCGACGACAATGACGGTCTTTCCGGTCATTGCATCGTCGAGACTCGCCTGAATCGCCTTCTCGGTGACCGAATCCAGGCTCGACGTGGCTTCGTCGAGAATCAGGATCGGGGCGTCTTTCAAAATGACACGCGCAATTGCGATTCGCTGCCGCTGCCCCCCGGAGAGCTTCACGCCCCTCTCGCCCACCATCGAGTCGTAACTCTCGGGAATGTCCACGATGAACTCGTGCGCATGCGCGCGGCGGGCGGCCTCTTCGACGTCGGCGTCGCTTGCTTCGAGACGGCCGTAGCGGATGTTTTCGCGCAACGAACGGTGGAACAGATTGGGGTCCTGCGGTATCAGGCTTAATTGCTCGTGCAAGGATTGTTGCGTAAACGAACGCAGGTCATTGCCGTCGATGGTGATTCGGCCCTGGCGCGGCTCGTGCAGCCGGAGCACGAGGCTGACGAAGGTCGACTTTCCCGACCCTGAGGGCCCGACGAGGCCGACCCGCTGTCCAGCCGGAATGCGAACGTTCAGCCGCTCGAAAATAGCGCGGCCCGCGCCGTAGTCGAAGCTCACATCCTGAAACTCGACGGCTCCACGGGCAACGCGGATGGCTCGGGCGTTGGGGGCGTCAACGATATCGTGCGCGCGGATGAGCGTGGTTACACCGTTGCTCACGTTCCCCACGTACTCGAGGAATTCCAGGAACCGCCGACTCAAGTTTCGGCTTTCCGTGATGAGCAAGAGCGACATGCTGGTGGCCACCACGAACTCGGAGACCCCGATCTTGCCCTCCCCCCACAGGCGGATCGAATACCAGACCACCGCGACCTTCAAAACCGCGGCCGCCAGGTATTGAAATCGACGAATTCGCTCCGTGTACCTCAGCGAGGTCCAAATGGCGCTCATCTCTCGATCGAGATACTTGTCCAAGAACGACCGTTCGTAGTGAAACCGAGCGAACAACTTCACGCTGGTCAGGTTGGTCACCGAATCCACGACCTTGCCGGTTGTTTCGCTGCGTGCGGCGGCGGCTTTGACCGAATACGGCCGACTGCGAAGGGCCAGCAAGAACGAGCACCCGATAAACAGCACGGCCCACGCTCCCACGAGGGCTCCGAGGCGCCCGTTGGCGGAGACCAGCAGGACCACCGATACGCCGAACGTAATCAAGACTGGCCAAAAATCGAAGATCAGCGTCCACAGGGCCATATTCACCCCCTGGGACATCTCACTTATCCGGTGCACCAATGCCCCGGCGAAGTTGTTGCTCAGGTACTGGTGCGAATGGTGCTGAAGATAGGCATACACCTCACGGGTGACCTCCTGTCGCTGCCGAGGGCCCACCCGCAATTGCAGGCTCTTGGCAAGGCTGCCAAACAGAACCTCGCCGAGGCCAAGGCCGAGAAACAGTACCAGCGGCCACGTCAGACGGTCGAGCAGAACGAGCGATTGCGACCTCGCCTGGATGACGCCCCTGATGATTCGTCCCAGGGCCTGCGGAATTGCAATGGCGCAGGTCGCGTTCAACGCCTCCAGACAGAGGATGGATAGAAAGATCCATTTTCGCCGCGCCCAAAAGTAGAGAACGAAGCGAAACGGCTGCGCGGGCAACCCCGGTGCACCAGGGGCTCGCTGGAGACTGCCCCGAATTGTCTGGCCAGGCATGGTGACCGCCTGCCGTCAGCTTCGGCCACTCGCTTGCGGAGCATGGCGACGTCCTTGTCGAATCTCGGAGTAGCGATTGTGCCGAACCTTGCCGAAATCCAGGTCGCCCGCCGGAATCGTAGGCTTCGACTCGGCCGGGTGTCCAATGCTGATGACCGCAGCAACCTTCATGTGCTCAGGCAGTTCGAGCAGCCTCTGCACGTACGCCTCGGCACTCGTGTTTTCGTCGTGGGCGCGGTTTCGGATCTGCACCCAGCACGTCCCCAGGCCCAGGGAGTGCGCCGCCACCTGCACCACGATTCCCGCGATCGCCGCATCCTCGATCCATACGTCCGATTTCGAGCTGTCACCCGCCAAGACAATGGCTAGTGCAGCATCCCTCAGGAATCCCCCGCCCTGCGACTTGGCCAAGGCCAGTCTTTCAAGTAGCGCCCGATCGTCGACCAGGACGAATTCCCACGACTTGCCGTTTCGCGAGGTCGGCGACCTCAAGAGAGCCTCGACCAGGAGTTCCTGGTGCTCCTCACTTACGGCCCTATCCGTGTATCGCCTGATGCTCCTGCGACTTCTTAGCACCGGAAGCACGCCGCCTTCGACGGCGCCGGACCTTCGTACAATGGTATTAGTCATCTTGTTTACCTGATTTCTAAGCAACAGGCATACCGGGCGCATGGCTTACGCACATGCGCCTCTTTCGCCGTTCCAAGGCTGCCGGTTGTTGCACATGCAACACTGCGCGCGCAGACCTGCTGCTGCAGCACCAGGCGACTGAACGTCACGATGGCGACAGAAGCTTTCGGTAGTACGACTGCGTTCCATACAGCGCCACGGCTGGGCTGGGCAGCGTTACGCGCTCCGGGCGCGACTTGCTCTTCTTTGTTTCGATGTCGAGGATTCCGGCTACGACGAGAGAGCGTCGAGCTTCCCGTCGACGACGTTCCCTCCGTCGAGGATGCCTGTCCCGCCCGCTTCGCCGAGGTCAGCTCCGTCGGGAGCGCTGTCCAGCCTGATGCTGCCGTCCAGCCCCGTGTTTCCGTCGGGGATATTCAACAGAGGGGCGTCTGACGGAAGAGAATCCGAGCCGGTTGCGGGTCGGCCATCGATCGACACCTCCGGGCCCGAAGCGTCCACGCCGGGCGCGCTGGCCACGTCTTTGCCACCTCCGTCGGTCGTCGCATCGACGGTGGCGATGGGCTCTCCGGAGTTGGCATCGAGGGGGAGTGGTGCGGAGTCAACGCCAGGCAGAATCGAATCGACCTTGTCGCCGACTTCGGGGGCGGCGGCAGCACCGTCCACGGCACCACCGTCGAGCCCTTTCTTACCTGCGTCTCCGCCGCCGTCCGGCCCGGCGTCCGGGGTCGGCGTTCCATAGTCGTCGCCACATCCAGCGCCGATGACGGCCGCTAATCCAAGAACGCAAAGCCACTTACTCGTATTCATTTATCGCAGTTCCTTTCGCTGCTTTTGATTCCGCACCTCTTCTATTTCGCATTGGCGCGGTCGATTGACCGAGAAAGCCCCTCGGTTTTGCGCTGGTCAATAGCAAGCGTCATACCAGGGCAGAATTGGGACACCTCGATTCGAACGGAGAGGCGGCCTGCTGCGTGCGCATCACTGCGCCACCATACTTGTTGCTCGCGCAGCTCGCGACAGTGCCAGTCCGTCTGAATACAGCTTTGCAGTGCCGAAATTCTGATGGCATGTCGGTTGCAGCCTAAATTCGCCGACACATCAATGGGCAAGCTAGCGGACGTCATCGATCCATCGGTTCTTCACGAGCTGACCGACGAAACGGTCGTCGGCATCGACATTGGATCTCGCGGAGCCAAGGCAGTACTCCTCAGCATCGGCGGTCAAGATTCAAGGGCAATCAGGGTCGGTCCAACTACCACCCAAGATCCGCAAGACGCTCGGCGATGACCCGCCTGGGCGTGCAGACTGAGGCTCCGGCGGAGTTCCGGGTGAAGAGCGAAAACCAGCTTCCCGAGGCCGAGCCCTCGCGTAGCGAAGCTCATTCGCTACCACGCCCGCGCGAACCTGGGGCGCTCGCGCACCTTCGCCAGGTTCTGCGTGCCCTGAGCTCGCGCAACTATCGCCTGTTCTTCGCCGGACAAGGGATTTCTTTGCTTGGCACCACCCTTCAACAGGTTGCGCTCGGCTGGTACGTGTACCGTCTGACAGGATCGCAAGTGCTGCTCGGCACCATCGGGTTTCTCAACCAGATCCCGGGACTCTTCCTCTCGCCGATCGCCGGCGCCCTCAGCGACCGAGTTGACGGCCGGCGGGCACTGATGTCCGTTCAAGGCGGTCTCATGCTTCAGGCGATTCTGGTGGCTGCCTTCATTATCACCGGCCACGCATCGGTTCCAATGCTGCTTTGCCTGGCGGGATTCCAGGGGTTCCTCAACGCCTTCGATCTTCCCTTCCGTCAGACCGTCGTCCCGAACCTGGTGGAGAACCGACAACAACTTCCCAGCGCCATCGCGCTCAACTCGGCTCTCTTCAACGTGGCGCGAATCCTTGGGCCGTCCTTGGGCGGAATTCTCGTCGCCACCGTGGGTGAACAGGTCTGCTTCCTGGCCAACGGTGCGACCTACCTCGCGGTGCTGGCCGCCTTGCTCGCGATTCGCATGCCTCCGATGGCGATTGTCCCGTCGCGGCCTCGGATCGTCGTCGACATCGCCGAGGGCCTCGGCTACATCCGCCATCACCGGCCGATCCGCGATTTGTTGCTGCTGCTGGCCGCGAACAACTTCCTGGGACTGTCCTACGTCGTGCTGTTCCCCGTGATTGCCCGCGACGCACTTCACGGCGATCCGCACACCCTCGGATTTCTCATGGGGGCGGCGGGCGTGGGCTCGCTTGCAGCGGCACTGCGGCTGGCATCGCGACGAAGCCTCCGGGGCCTCTTCAAGAGCATTTCTTTCTGCGCGATGCTTTCAGCTGCAGCCCTGGCGACCTTCGCCGCCGTCCGCACGCTGCCAGCCACCCTGCTTCTCGTTGCGGTGGCCGGCTTCGGATTCATTTCGGTGTCTGGCGCGACCAACACCATTTTGCAGACCCTGGTGGGCGACGAGATGCGAGGTCGTGTCATGTCCCTCTATACAGTGGCATTCGTGGGATCCACGCCGTTCGGGAACCTGTTTCTCGGCTGGCTGGCACACCGATGGTGCGTCCGAAGCGCCATCTCGTTTTCGGGCGGACTGCTCCTACTGGTGACCGCGGTGGTCGCAGCCCGGCTCAACCGCGTGCGCGCGGCCGTGCGCCCCATCTACATAGACCTCGGCATCATGCCTTGGCACGAAGACTAAATCTGACAATCGCCTTGCTCTTCCCGTACCGCGAAAGATTCGCGGTGCACCGGCGACCGTACCCGGCCGAATTGATCGGTGGATTCATCTGTGACATGGTCGCAATGACTCCTACGAGGCCGTCAGCCGCGGACGCCGCGACTTCCAAGAGCTGAGCCCTGCTCAGCTGCCTCGGTCGTTGGGCACCAGATGCAGCGACTGGTCCCGAATGCTGCTGAGCCACAGGCCATCATCTCCCGCCGTTCGCTCGCGTGCGCCAGGCGAAGGAACCGCTGTAGCAACAGCGCGGGAACCAGCAGCAAAGCCGCCAGGATGAGCACGCTACCAATGACCAAGGCTAGTGTCGGCATCGCGAAGACCCTTTCGCAACTATCTCAATGTCCCATTGACAATAACTATTGTCCATTATACTGGACGGACGGAACACGTCAAGGGAAGACAGCGGTCGGGATGCTTGCCCTGGAGAGCGGACCGCGTTGGAAGGGGGAACGTAGCCGCGTTCAACTCGCGGACGCCATTGGCCGACGGTCGCGAATATGCGCCAAAGCGTCGAGAGCCGCGTCGACCTCTCCGGGCGTGGTGGCGAATCCCATGGCGAAACGGACTGTACCGGTCGGCAGGGTTCCGATCGCAGCATGCGCCCCGGGAGCGCAGTGCAGACCCGTTCGCGTGAGGATTCCGTATTCCATGTCCAGCCGAAACCCGACATCGGTGGGCTGCATCCCGTCGACGGTCACTGACACGATGCTGACCGATTGGTCCGGATCCTCTGGACCGTAGCAATGAACATGCCCAATCTCGGACAAGCCATCACGGAAGCGCTTCCAAAGCTGCATCTCTTGGGCCCGGATCGAAGCCAAGCCCTGGTCCAGGAGGAAGCCAACGCCGGCTCGCAACCCCGACAGACCGTGACAATTGAGAGTTCCGCTCTCGAATCGGTCAGGGAGGTTCTCGGGATGAGACTCCGAGTGACTGGCACTGCCGCTTCCGCCCACCTTCAGCGGCGCGATCCGCGCAGCCACCGAGGGATCGACGACCAAACCGCCGGTCCCCTGCGGCCCAAGCAGCGATTTGTGTCCCGTGAATACCAGAACCGCCGCGCCCAGACTCTTGAAATCCACGGGGTAGCAGCCGCAAACCTGAGCCCCGTCCACCACCAGCGGAATTCCACGAGCCTGGCACGCCTCCGCCACAGGTCTGATGTTCTGGATGGCGCCCGTCACGTTGCTTGCCCACGACAACACGACCATCGAGGTGTCCTCCGTCAGCGCCCCGATCACGTCGGCGGCATTCCACTGCCCGAGACGATTCGCGCATACCGCTTCCAAGTGGCAGCCGAAGCGAGCGCGCAGATCCGCAACCGGGCGGCGAACCGAGTTGTGCTCCACGACGCTGGTGACGATGCGGCTGCCCGGCCGGGCCAGCCCGTAGATGGCAACGTTGAGGCCATCGGTGGCGTTCGAACCGAAGCAAACGCATTCGGCGCTGTGGGCTCCTAGCAGATCCGCCAGGGCCTCTCGAGCTTCATCGATGGCATTCGCAGCCTCCAGCGAGCGGCGGTGCGAGCTCCTCCCTCCCGAACCGCCCACGCGTCTGGCAAAATCGTCCAGGGCGGCATAGACGACCTCCGGTTTGGGGAAGCTTGTGGCGGCGTTGTCGAAGTAGATGGTGTCGTCGAGACTATCTGCGGTTGAAGTTGGGCTGGACTGCATGTGGCCTCGTGGTTGACCTGTTCGAGAGAGCAGCCATGACGAACAGCAAGGGTCGTGCCGACAGCGTTCCCAAGGAAAACGGGTCCTTCCCGCTCTCTTGCGCGCTTCCCATGAGCGCGTCCCGTGTTATTTAACGGCTGTCCATCAAATATGCTGGCACGCGCACCACGGAGCCCGCTGGTCGGCGACACATGGACCGAGCGGGCTTTGCCCGAAGAGAGTTAGATGGTGTAGTCCTCGACGAAGACCTTCGGGTTATAGAGATCCACGAGCACCGACTCGCCCTTCCTGACTGCCAGGGACTCGAATTCACGCCTCGGCAGGTGCACGGTGATGCTCTCATGGGTCGGCAAATCCAGATCGACCTTGAAGTGGGTTCCCAGGTCCACGATTCGCTGAACCATGCCGGTCGAACGGCCCTGCCCTCCGTTGACTCGGGAGCCGCTCGGACGCTCGATCCGGACGTCGTGCGGTCTCACCACCGCCTGTACGCGCGCACCGTCCGACGCTCCCCCCGCACCGGGCAGCGCCATCTCCCCTACCCGCACCTGACCGTCGAGCACCCTGCCACGGAGCACATTGGCCGATCCCACGAACGAGGCCACGAACGAGGTCGCCGGCTTCGCGTACACCTCGGCCGGCGATCCCACCTGCTCCACATGCCCCACGTTCATCACCACCAGCCGGTCGGACAGATCAAGAGCTTCCTCCTGGTCGTGCGTGACCAGGATGGTCGTCACGTGCGTCAGCTCGTGCAGTCGTCGCAGCCAATCGCGTAGCTCGGCTCGGACCCGCGCGTCGAGGGCGCCAAAGGGTTCGTCGAGTAGCAGCACCAGCGGACGCGGCGCCAGCGCTCGGGCGAAGCCCACGCGTTGCCGCTGACCACCGGAGAGCTGGGTCGGGAACTTGTCCCCATGTCCCTGCAGTTGGACGAGATCCAGCAATTCCTCCACGCGCTCGTCAATCTCGGAACCGGACTTGCGCTTGACCCGAAGGCCAAACGCGATGTTCTCCCGAACCGACATATGGTCGAATAGGGCAAAGCTTTGAAAGACAAATCCGAAGCCTCGCTGCCTGACGGGAACGTGTATGACGTCCTCACCGCCCACCAGGACACGGCCGGAATCCGCGGACTCCAGGCCAGCGATCACACGCAAGACCGTTGTCTTGCCCGAGCCCGAAGGGCCAAGCAACGTGGTGATGCCGCCGTCGGGCGCCTCGAAGCTTGCGTCGTGCACCGCGGGAGCGCCTTCGCTGGCGAAGCGCTTGGTCAGCCGTTCGATTCGGACATTCATGCCTTCTTGCCTCCCATCGTCGCGGCGGAACGGTGTTCGACTACCTTCTTCACCACGAGTGTTGCCAGTGCCAACAGAGTCAGCAAAGACGCGACGGCGAACGCGCCCACAAAATCGTATTCGTTGTAGAGGATCTCGACCTGGAGGGGGACCGTATTCGTCAGCCCACGAATGTGTCCAGACACGACTGACACGGCGCCGAATTCGCCCATAGCCCGTGCGTTGCAGAGGATCACACCGTAGATGAGCGCCCACTTGATTTTCGGCAAGGTAACCCGCAACAGGATTCGCCATCCGCCTGCGCCAAGGGTCAGGGCCGCCTCCTCGCTAGCATTCCCCGCGGCCTGC
>CAZBIU010000029.1:0-32266 GCA_964491625.1 uncultured Myxococcales bacterium | reverse complement strand
CGCCCATCAGGAGGACGCCGGTCTTCTTTCTGCGCAGCTTGGCATCCAGCACGATGGCTGTGGTTTCGTTCACGTCGATGCTGGGGTTGATGCGCAGCTTGTTGCCGCGCAGCTCGACGCCGGCCACGTTCATGCCGATGGTCGAGTCGCCCGGCGACGAGGTGAAGCACGGCACACCGGCCCGGTACGCCGCCGCCAGTACCGACGCGTCCTTGATACCGCCCTGGCGCTCGAATTCGGCGCAGTACTTGCCGATGTGGTAGTGCAGCTCGGCGGTGCCCATTTCCTTCTGGAACTCGGGCTGGATGATGATCTTGCGCAGAATATCGTCGGTGCGCATAAGCACGTCGTTGTAGTCGAGCAAGATGTCGTAGATGCGGACCACGCCGAAGCGGCGTAGCTCAACGTCACGCGTGAAAGGCGAGCCTCGGTAGAGCGGCAGGTTCATTGCGTGGTGCATGTCATGGTATAGATTCGCCCCGGTGCCGACGATCCAGTCGACGAAGCCGGCCTTGATAAGCGGAATCACCGCCGCGGCGCCGAGCCCCGCCGGGGTCAGCGCGCCCGCCAGGCTCATGCCGACGGTCACGCTGTCGTTGGCGAGCATCTTCTCGGTCAACAGGCGCGCGGCTTCCTGGATGCGCGCCCCGTTGTAGGCCAAGAAGGCGCTGTCGATCAGCTCGGGAAGCGACTCTTTGCCCGTGATGGGCCTCGGCAGGATGCGCTGGCCGCGCAGGTACGTCTTCTTCCCGGCGGCGAACTTGTGAGGGTACTTGCTGACGAATTTCTTGGGCAACTCGATCTTAGCCATTGCGGGCGGTTCCTTTCGCTAACTTGAGCTTGGAAACCCGGTTGGGTTTTCCGCATCGTGAAACACACGCACGCCACGGGTGTCGATCTTCCCGCGCCTTTTCGCAGCGTGTGATGGGATTCATTGCGGCGACAATCTGTCGAAAAAGCCCCCGTAATGCAAGCACCCGCGCGGATCGTATCCGCACTGTCGCATCTCAACCCGACTTGTGGGCCCTTGCCCCACCCTCGGAAATCACACTCCGAGACCACAATCGCTCATTCGATCCCGCCCGAACCGGCTATCATTAATGTTCACTGGTGGAATCGGATCAAGGCCCGCCAGTAGCGAGGTTGGAAACGCCATGAAGAACACCGTTCTCGCGAAGCACATCGTAGGGGCATCGGCCGCTTTTCTCCTATCCCTTCCGCTGATGGATTGCGGGAGCACGCCCGACACCGTCGGTAGCGGAACCCCGGGTGGGGGCGGAGGCTCCGGCACCTCCACCGCGCCGATCAACCTGCCCGACGCCAGCGCTGGCGGCCCTAGCGGCAATGGAGGATCGGGTGGGCCGTCTCCGACGTCGGACGCCCACTGCGGGGTTCAAACGTCGAACACCACCAAAGACCTTACCGACGTCCTGCTGGTGCTCGATCGTTCGGGCTCGATGAGCGAGAGCATTGCCGAGGACTGTTGTTGCAACAGTGCCTGTACCCAAGCCTCGAATGCGTCAATGTGCAAGGACACGTCCAATTGCACCGAGCGCTGGCCCGCGCTCACGTCAGCCGTGAATACCACCATCGCGCAGACCACGGGAATTAATTGGGGCCTGAAGTTCTTCACGACGCCGCCCACGGCGGGAAGCAAGCAGTCAAATAGCTGCGCCGTCAGCGACGGTGTAGAGGTCGGGATCGGCGCGGGATCGGCGAGCCAGATCGCGACGGCGATTTCGACCGTCAGCCCCGGCGCCAATACGCCGACGGCGAGTGCCATCGCGAAGGCGACCACCTACCTGCAGACGATCAAGGACCAGAACAACAAGGTCATCCTGCTCGCCACCGATGGCGAGCCGAACTGCAAGGGCGGCAGCGGCTCCAACAGCGACGTACCGGGGACAGAACAAGCCATCGCGGATGCACTAACCGCCGGATTCAAGGTCTACGTGATTGGCATCGGGCCGAGCGTCGGCAACCTCGACAACTTCGCGCAGAAGGGTGGAACCGACAAGTCCTTCCCTGCCACCTCCGCCGCTGACCTGGCGAACGCCCTGGCGTCCATCAGCAAGGCCGTCGCCAGTTGCACCTTCACTGTCACGGCACCGCCGCAGGGGGCGGACCCCAACAACATCGCCGTCTACCTGGATGGAACGCTGTTGGCCAAGGATCCGGCCAACGGCTGGAGCTTCGGAGCGAGCACGCAGACGGTGACGCTGAACGGAACCGCCTGCAACGACATCACGTCGGGCAAGGCGACGAAGGTTCAAGTCTACTTCGGCTGCCCGGACCAGCCGCCACCGACGCAGATCCTGTTCTAGTCTGCCACGCCCAACTCGGCGAGCTTACTGCGTAGCGCGTGGCTACGCTTAAGCTCCGCCTGCAAGAGGTCGCTCGTGTGGATGAGTCTACCTTCCAGCTCGTGCATCTCGGAGATAGTGCGCTGACCGTGCACGCGAGTGGCAACCTGGCGCAGGAACAACAACATCCACACCATCAGAGCGAGCATGATAATAGCCGCGCCAGCGATGATGGGCATCGCGTACCTGACCGAGACCGTCACCCGCTCGAACTCCTCGCGCAGCCGATCGTTGGTCCTCTGTAGCTGACTCTCGCGCTCGCGCATTTCCGCAACCTTCGCCTCGAGCGCGCCGCGCTCCTTCTGCGACGACCTGAGGCTCACCAGCAAGTCGGCGTTCTCCTTGCTGCGGTGGCTGTTCTCCTCCTCCAGCGCTACCCGCTTGTCGCTCTCCTTGGCCAGCTCGTCTTCGAGGAGCTTGTTCTTCTCAGCCGGCGCCAGCACGCGCGCCACCACGCCGCCGCCGAGGGTGGCCGGCGCTTCCGCCTTCTCCGCCCGCGCAAAGCCGCCCACCCCGCAAAGCAAGCCGACCGTGAAAGCCAACGCCAGCGGCGCTGGCCAGGGGAGACGAGCGCGGCGATTCGGACATTGACGTCTTTTCATGGCAAGCCTTTCTGGTTAGTCGCCGAAGACGATACTCCGGACCCCGGCGGAAAGCGTGATCTCCTTGGCGTGAAGCTTCCCTGTCGCCGGGACAAGGACGCCGATGCTGTGATCTCCCGGCTCGACGCGCAGCTTTGAAAATGGGCACATCACCCCGGTCTCATGTCCGTCGACGACGATGGGCAACTTACCTTCCGTCTTGCACTCGACCCGGAAGCGCGCATCCCCGCTCATGGGCGGCTCGACCGCTTGCAGGGTAGCGTCGATGGGCTTGCCCTCGCTGACTTGGACGGTGGTCGTGCTGGAGATGTGCCCGGCGCGTACCAGGGTCAGCAACCCCGCGCTTCCCGGCACCATCCGCAAAGTGCACGGTGTGGTGCCGCGCTCTTCACCGTTGATCCAGACTGTCGCGCCCGCGGGTTTGCTGGTCACCGAAACGCTGACCATCCCGGATCCCGCGCCGCCCCTGCCAGCTTCGCTCGTCCTGGGCACGGCGAGGGGGCCCAAGGTCGATGCAGCCTTGTCCGGGGCTCGCACCGCAATATCGTGGGCCGTCGGGGCCGCCACCTTCGACGGAGCGGCCTTTTCGGTTTTCGCAGCGGCAGTCGCCGCTGCCTCGCTTGGCTCGGCACTGGTCTTGGCCGCAAGGGTGGCTGGCTGCGTCGCCTCGGCGGCCTGGCCCGGATGGAGCGCCATCCTCTGGGCGACTGGTAGCCGATGCCTTGCTCCGAAAACGCCAAGTCCCACGAGCGCTCCAGCAACCGCGCCACCGACCAGAAGAAAGAGCACGATGCCGAACGCGACCTTCTTCCCTCGTCCCGAATCGGCGAAGATCTCGGCCATCTCGTCGTCGCGCAGTCCCGCGCTGGAGCCCGCCGCAGTCCTCGGCACCGGGTACCTGCCGTCGTCCTCTTGGGGAGCCTGCATGGCCTGCGCCGGGCGCGGCTGCTCAAGCTCCGCCGGCGGGATCTCGCATTCCTCCTCGAAGGCCACCGCGACCAACGCTGAAGGCTCCGCCGCCGCGTCGAGTGGAGAGAATTGCGAGCCGGACGGGAACGCCTCGTCCCCAGCAGCCTCGGTGGCTCCGGGATAGAGCGACTGCACCTCGACAAACGCCGCCGCGTGTGCCCCGCCGCCGACGTCATGCCCCTCGTCGACCAACTCGTCTTCGAGCAGCGAGCTTTCCCCGGCAACGACCGGCGCCACCTCTTGTGCGGGATCTTCGGCATCGAAGGTCGCCTGCGCAACCAGCATCGGCTCGACGGTCACCGACTCGTCTACCGCCGCATCGGTCGGCGGCGGCGATGATTCGAACGCGAAGGCTTCGTCGATGGTTGGATCCCGAACCGGCGGCGGCAGTTCGGCCGAGGCCGCGTCAACCAGCGGCAGTGGAGGTACTAGCGGCGAGATACTCACGCCCGCTTGATCGCCCAGCGCCGCGAGCGCCTGGGCTCCCCAGTCCGCCACTTCGGGAATCGGATCGGAAGCCAAGCTCGGGGCTGCCTCGCCCGCCGTGGTGTCGGAAGAAAACTCAGAATCGTCGGACGGCCCGAGCTCGATGGGCATGGTCTCGTCGGCCTCCAGCGCAGACGGCGGATCAGCCAAGGTCGGGTATGCCATCAAGGTTGCGCGACTCGGCGGCGTCCCTAACTCTTCCAGCAGGGGTTCGATGGGCTCGGCCGGCGGCGTGACCAATGCTGGCGCGTCGCCTTCGGGCGGCAGAGCCTGGAAAAGCGCCGCTGCGTAGCCGCTGCTGTCCCGCACCACGGTGGGCTCGTCCTGGAAGCCGGTGGACACGCTCAGCTCGGCCGCCACGGAGCCTTCGACCGTTGCCGACGGATCCGCCTCCGGTGGTCGTGCGGGCGGAGAAATCGACAGGATTCCGGCGCGGCCCGAGTTGGACGCCGGTTCGGACCTCGCCGCCGGCCTGGTTTCCAGCCTCGGCTCCTGCACCGGCGCCGGCGTCGACTGCACGGCTGCGTCGGCCACGAAGGCCGAGAAGTTGCGCACCAGCGCCGCCATCTCGGTGACCATGGACGCGTCGGGGATGTCCGACCAGTAGTCTGAAAGGATCTTCGCCGCTTGGGCAGCGGTGGGGCGAAGCGCGGGATCGTCAGCCAGCAGACCCGCGATGAAGTCGGCCATCGCCGGCCAAAGCGCGTCGAGCGCCCGGCGTGCCAGCGCGCTCGCCGATTCCCGCGCAGGCAATTCGCCGGTCGCCAGCTCGAAGAGGATGGCGCCGAGGCCGCGCATATCGGTCTCGGGGTTGGGATCCGCGCCCGCACCACCGGCCGGGCCGTACGCAAGCGATCGCCGAGACGAGACGTCGGGGGCTGGATTGGCCGCCCGAGCGAGCCCAGCGTCGAGAACCTTGATGCCACCTCTCGCGGTGGCGACGATGTTGCGCGGAGAAAGCGCGGCGTGCACAAGCGGCGGCGCTAGCCCGTGAATCACACACAGGCCGCCCGCCGCCTCGGCACCGATGTACGCCACGATCTTCTGCCATTTCTCGGCGGTTTCGTCGCTGCCGGTGGCCAGCACGCCAGAGTACTGGGCGCACTCGCGGAAGCGGTCGAGGTCGAGCCCGTGCACGAACTCGGTCACCGCCACGGCGACGCCGTCGATCACGTCGGCGTCCAGCACGCGGGCCACGCGAGGATCGTTGATGCTAGCCAGGCGCCGCGCGGTCTTGATGTAGGGATCGTTCAGATTGACCGGGGTACCGCGCGGCCGGTGCAGGCACTTCACGGCAAAGATGCGATCGAATCCTGCCAACCCTCGCACGCGCGCTCGGAATGTTTCCAGCCCGTCCGCCGAACCTAGACATTCCTCAAGCTCGTACCGGCCAAGCTTTCGGGGCTTGGCCGGGTCCAAAACCACGGAGAGCCTGGGTGCATTTGCCATCGGTGTTAGTATCGACGGTTCTATGAGACTTCTAGACTGGCTGTCAGGGCCAAGCGCCGCCTTCGGTCGAGGGGTGGAGGACTCCAGGCGGGCCATGTCCTGGATGCGGCATACCCTCAAGGGCAATCGTATCGCGCCGGCGGGATCTTGTGAATCGCCGGAATCGGGCTGCCCGCCGGTTTTGCTCATCCACGGCTACCTGGCGACGCGCGGCTCGCTTGGCCTGCTCGAACGCCGCCTGACCGACATGGGCCACTTGGTCCTAAGCTACCGCCTGGGTCTCCTCCACACCGCCGACATCAGCGAGTCGGCCGCCTTCATCGCCCGCAAGGTCGAGTCAATCGCCGCCCAGACCGGACTTGTGCACATGGATGTCGTCGGGCATTCCATGGGGGGCTTGGTGGCGCTCTACTACATCAAGCGCATGGGCGGCAAAAGTCGCGTGCGTCGTCTGGTCATGCTGGGAACTCCTGTCGCCGGTACTTGGTCTGCGCTGCTGGGAGTGGCAGCGGCGCCCCTGGGACGCGCGAGCATCCAGCTTCTTCCGGGATCTCGATTTCTGCGCGAGCTGGCCGAGGGCTCGCTGCCAGAAGGCCCGGAGATCGTTTGCATATCGGGCGAGCGCGACCGGCTAGCCCCGGCGAATCGGACCTACCTCGCGGGCGTGCGCCACATTTGCCTACCTACGAACCACGCCGGGCTGCTGGTGGACGAGCGCGTGGCAGCAGTGGTCGGAGAAATCTTGAGCGCGTCGCCGCCAAACAGTACAACCTATGGCGAAGCTGCCGCGAACCGCCGTTGACGGCCAGCGGCTAAGTGACTAAAATTACAGTCTTTGGATTCACTGAGGCCCAGTAACTTTGCAACCGAGGAAATAAGCCCCTCCGGGGTCGAACGAACAATGTGGACCCTGAAGTTCATCTCGGGCAAGTACCAGGGGGGCGAGTTTCCCCTGCGGCCGAACCGCGAGATCATCATCGGCCGATCGTCGGATCTCGACATGGTCCTCGTCGAGGACATGGTTTCGCGCAAGCACGCCAAGATCACGACCGATGATCATGCCGTCTCGATACAGGATTTGGGCTCGACCAACGGCACTTTCGTCAATGGAGAAAAGATTCGTGCGGTCCGTCTAAAAGAAGGCGACCGCATCCTGGTCGGAACCTCGATCATCAAGCTGGTTACCGCGAACAACGAAGTGCCGGGCGCGACGACGGAGAACGAGGCGCGCTCACGCTTGCAGGTGACGGCGAATCGGCGGGCCGAGCCCAAGATGATGCAAGGGAACATCGAGGAGATCCCCCTGCCGGATCTGCTGCAGCTTTTGTCCACCAGTCGCAAGTCGGGCGTACTGGTGTTGCGATCCGAATGGGGCACCGGCCGGCTGTACCTGCGTAAGGGGCAGATCTACTACGCCAACGTCGATGAAAGCTTCGACGTGAGCCCGCGCAAGGCCGTGTTTCGCATGTTGACTTGGGACAAGGGCCTGTTCGAGCTTGAGCCGCCCGACGATCGCACCGTGATGGAAGAGCTGCAGGACAGCACCGAGGGGCTGCTGATGGAAGGCATGCGGCAGCTCGACGAGTTCCGCGAGCTGTCGTCCAAGTTGCCGCCTTTCGAGGCTATCGTCTCCATTCCGCGGCCGCTGGGACCGAAGCTGCGCGACCTCAAGCCGCAGGAGCTTGACCTGATGCAGACCGCGCTCGACGAGGCGACGGTGCAGCAGATCATCGACCACAGCCCGCAGACCGATCTGGACACTGCGCAGACCCTGCTGTCGCTGCTGGAGCGTGGGTACTTGGTGGTTGGGTAGCACTTCCCGATTGGCCCTTTCGGATTGTTGATTTTCTGCCGACCGACCGGTCGGTCCCGGTCCCCAAACGCCCTCGGAGAATCGTTGAGATGCAGCACTGCCGCTCGTCCGCTCGTGTCAGCCCCTTGGCGTTTCTGATGGCGCTGCCGCTCTTCCTGGCGAGCGGATGCATCTCGAGCTCGCCAGGCTCGGCCGGTTCGGGAGGGAAGACTGAGGCTGGCGGAGCAGGTGGAAATGCTGGCGGGAGCGGCAGTGGCTCCGGCGGAACAACTACCAGTGGCGGCAAGACCAGCACGGGCTCGGGCGGCCGCGCGGGCTCGGGCGGCGACGCAGGCTCGGGCGGCGGCGCGCGCGGTGGCGCTGGCGGAAACGCCACGGGTGGCAACAGCACGTCCGGCGGCAATTCGGGTGGCAACCCCGGCGGGGCCGGTGGCAACTCGGGCGCAGGCGGTTCGGCTGGGGCCGGAGGCAAGGCGGCCGCGGGCGGTTCGGTCGCGGGCAGCGGCGCCAGTTCGGGCGGCGCCGTTGGAGGTTCGGCGGGCGCGGGCGGGCGGCAGGGCGGCGCCGGCGGTGGACAGGGCGGCGCCGGCGGTGGACAGGGTGGCGCGGCTGGATCGGGTGGCGGATCGGGTGGCGCGGGCGCCAGTGCGGGCGGAAATGCGGGCGGTGTAGCTGGCGGCGGCGCGGGTGGAACGGCGGGGACGGCCGGCGTTGCAGCGACGGGAGGCCAGGGGGGCGCCGGTGGAAGCAGCGTCACTGGCGGCACGACCGGCGCAGGCGGATCGTCCTCGGGCCTGTGTGCCTCGGCCTTCTTCTCGACCGATGCGGCCGGGCGCAAGGCGACGGAGTACTCGACCTGGAAGACCGCCTTCATCCAGGAATGCACGGCCGACAAAAGCGCAGTGGTGAAGAACGGAGGCGGCGTTTATTCCGAAGGCATCGGCTACGGCATGCTGCTGGCGGCGAACAACAACGACCAGGGCCTGTTCGACAAGCTGTGGAAGTTCTACACCGACCATCTGGATGACCATGGCCTCATGAACTGGTCGATGGATGCCTGTGCAGCGCCGGGCAACAACACCGCCAACGCGGCCACCGACGGCGACCTGGACGCGGCCATGGCACTTGTCATCGCCGACAAGGTCTGGGGCAGCTACCAGACGAAGGCGCAAGACATGATCGGCAAGATTAAGAAGTTCGAGACCGACACCTGCGCAAACGGACTCTCGCTGCTCAGGCCCGGGGACCACTTCGGCGGCTGCACGGACAACGCCAACAAGGGCAGGACCAACCCGTCCTACTTCTCGCCCGCCTACTACCGCGTCTTTGCCACCGTCGATACGGCCAATGCCGACTTCTGGAAGCAGCTCGCGACGGACTCGTACACGTTGCTCGCCCAGTACCAGACCGTGATGAACGGGCTGGTTCCAGAATGGGGATATTCCGACGGCAGCGTGGAATCGAACAGCTACGACTACAACGCCTGCCGAACCCCGTGGCGTATCGCCATGGACTTCATGTGGTTCTGCACGTCCGACGCCAAGACCGTCCTCGGTAAGTTCAGCCAATTCGTCGATGGCAAGGGCGGCGTGACCAAGACCGGCTATGCCAACAACAGTGCCTTCATCGGCGCCTTCGCGGATTCCGGCATCGCGGTAAGCCAAGCCAAGATCGATGCCTACGTGAAGGATTGGATGGGCGACACCAGCATGGACGACACGCCCTACTTCCAGGGAACCCTGCGGCGCCTCTACCTGCTGGTGGCCGGCGGGCAGGCACTGCCAGGCATGTAGCGACGAGGAAGCACGCGCCGGCCGTGGCATGATTGCGGCCATGCGAGCCATGATGCTTGAACGGCAACGCGAGCCGCTCAGGTTGGTAGAGATTCCGAGACCGAATCCAAGCCCCGCGCAAGTCTTGATTCGGGTCCAAGCGTGTGCCCTATGCCGGACCGACCTGCACGTGGTCGACGGCGAGCTTGAAAGCCCAAAGCTTCCACTCGTGCCCGGCCACCAAATCGTTGGCAGCGTGGAAGAAGTGGGCTCGGCCGCCGTGGGCTACGCGCGCGGCGAGCGCATCGGCGTGCCATGGCTCGGCGGTGCGTGCGGCGGATGCGACTATTGCCTGGCAGGTCAAGAGAACCTGTGTGACAGCGCCCGATACACAGGCTATCAGCAGGACGGTGGCTTCGCTGAATACTGCGTGGCGGATGCGCGCTTTTGTCTGCGCCTGCCCAAGGACAGAGATGCGGTCGCCCGGAAGCTCGGGGCAGTATGGGCGGGCGGAATCGACGAGAAACCGCCGGTTGCGCTCGATGCCGCGATCATCTTCGCGCCTGCCGGCGAGCTGGTCCCGCGTGCCCTGGCGGCGGTTCGCAAGGGGGCCACCGTGGTATGCGCCGGCATCCACATGAGCGACATTCCCAGCTTCCCCTACTCGCTCCTGTGGGGCGAGCGCACGGTACGGTCGGTGGCGAATCTGACCCGCAAAGATGGCGAAGACTTTCTTTCCTTGGCCAGCGGTATCAAGATTGAGGCCGAAACCAGGATCTTTCCTCTCGACCAAGCCAACCAAGCCCTGGCGGCCCTTCGCGCCGGGGCCTTGCAAGGCGCGGCGGTGTTGAAAGTGTCGTAGTCGCCAAACCCCCGAGTACCCGACGGAACAAGGTTGAACGAGAATGTCGAACACCTTTCGCTGCGAGATGTGCGGCATGGAAAGCGATGACAAGCCGACCATCATCCGCTTCTCGTATAAGAAACCCGACGGGACGGACGGGGTCGAGCTGATCTACCTGTGCTGGGGCTGCGGCAACACCCTGCCCAAAGCCAACCCGAACCGACGCAACCAACTGGTCCAGCTCTTCAAAAGCCTCTACCCGAACAAGCCGATCGCGCCGGAGTAAGCTCATCGGTAGAGTGCCGGCACAGGTGCGCCTCGGCCGGTCGGCGGTCGCGTGAATGCAATTCGCGAGCTGGCGTCGGAGCTGAGCTTCGGATTCGCAGACCGCTTGGGGCACGCCCCGCCCGACCGGGTCGCTGGTTACGACAGCGAGGCCCTGCGTTTCTTCCACCCTTGAAAAGGGTTGACAGTGATCGCTGCCGTTGTTAGTCTTAGCTAACAATGACTCAGGTGTCTAGCTCGACGGCCGAGAGCGAGATCAGCTCGTCGCTGGAGGACTACCTTGAAACCATCTACCTGCTGGTGCAGGAGCAGGGCTTCGCACGCGTCAAGGACGTAGCCCGTGCGCGCGACGTGAAGGCCGCCTCGGTCTCCATCGCGCTTCGCAGGCTGGCCGAGCTCGATCTGGTCCGTTACGAGCGGCGCGAATACATCGCACTCACGCCCGAGGGCGAAAAGGCCGGGCGACGGGTCTTTTCACGCCATCGTCTGCTCACCCGATTTTTCGAGGAAGTTCTGAGCATGCCGGCCGAGGCCGCCAGCGAGCAGGCCTGCGCCATGGAGCACAGCCTGACCGACGAGGCCATGGTTCGCATGGTGCGCTTCTTCGAGTTCCTGGGCGCCTGCCCATCCGTCATCGAGAGTTTTCGCCAGTGTCCGATGGTGCAAGATCGGAAGTCCACCGCGCACGTTCGCATGCCACAGTGGTGTTCGGTCTGTGCGACGAAAAAGGAGTTCCAGTCCATGAGCTTGGCGGATGTGAAGCCGGGCAAGAGCGCGGTGGTAACCAAGATCGACGCGGTAGGAGCCCTGCGCCAGCGCTTGCTCGACATGGGCGTGCTCCCGGAAACCACCATCGATATCGAACGAGTGGGCCTCGGCGGCGATCCCTTCTGGGTGCGTTGCCAGGGCGCGCGCCTGGCCCTGCGCCGCTCGGAGGCGAATTCCATTCTGGTCCGCACCCCCGATTAGGTTGACCGAAGAAGTAGGTTCATCGTTCCATGTCTGCCCCCGAAAGCCTCGCACTGACCGTAGCACCTGCGACTGAAATTCGCGTCGCGCTCGCGGGCAACCCCAACTGCGGCAAGACCTCGCTGTTCAATGCGCTGACGGGGGCGCGCCAGCACGTGGCGAACTATCCGGGGGTCACGGTCGAACGCCGCACTGGCCGTTGCGACATCGAGTCATTCGCCGTGAACGTCATCGACCTGCCCGGCACCTACAGTCTCAGCTCCTTCTCCCCCGATTAGCGGGTCGCGCAGGACGAGCTGACCGATGCGCCCGATGTCGTCGTGGTCGTGGCGGACTCGACACAACTTGAACGGAACCTGGTTCTGCTCGCCCAGATCATGCAGACGGGCGCCAACCCGGTGCTGTGCTTGAACATGTCGGACGAGGCGCGGTCCGCGGGGCAACAGATCGACATCGCGCTGATGGAGAAGCTGCTCGGCTTCCCCGTGGTCGAGACGGTCGGCCACCGCGCGCAAGGCGTAGACGAATTGAAGCTCGCCATCGCGCGCGCCGCGGCCCAGCCGGCCGGACCCAGCAAGCTGGTGCTGGGCGAGACCCTTGATGGGGCGGTGGCTGCGATTCGGAAGGTTCTGCCTAGCCAGACCGAAGGGATCTTCCGCAGCGACTGGATGGCCACCCGCCTTCTGGTCGGCGATCAGGACTACGGTCCACGCGTGGCGGCCATGCCGGGTGGGCGTGCGGCCCTGCAAGAGGCCGCACGCCAGCGCGGTCGCATCGAGGCGCGCACCAACGCGGATATCAGCGTGTTCGTGACCGAGCGCTACTTTGGGTTCGTCGACGGACTTCTGCGCGAGGTGCGCACCCACACCTTGCGCGACGATGCACGCCAGCTCACCGACAAGATCGACGCCGTGCTGGTTCACCGCCTGCTCGGCCTGCCCATCTTCGCGTTGGTCATGTACGCCATTTTCTGGCTGACCTTCAAGGTCGGCGAAGCGCCCATGAACTGGATCGACGCGGGCGTGCGATTTCTGTCGGGCCACCTTGCCCTGCTGTGGCCCGTCGGCTCCACTTCGCTCTTGCGTTCGCTGCTGGTCGACGGCGTGGTGGGCGGGGTCGGCGGCGTCATCGTCTTTCTGCCCAATATCGTCTTGCTGTTCCTCGGGCTCGCGTTCCTGGAAGACACCGGCTACATGGCCCGCGCAGCCTTTCTCACCGACCGGCTCATGCACCGCTTTGGCCTGCACGGCAAGAGCTTCATCCCCATGCTTTCCGGATTCGGCTGTTCGGTTCCCGGCATCTTGGCCACGCGCACGCTGGAGAATCCCCGCGATCGCATCGTGACCATGCTGGTGCTGCCGCTCATGTCGTGTGGCGCGCGCCTGACCATCTGGATGCTGCTCATCCCGGCGTTTTTCCCGCCGGCCTGGCGCGCACCCATGTTGTGGTTCATCTACGCCGTGGGCATTGCCATGGCGCTGGTTCTGGCGTTGGTCTTGCGTAAGACGCTTCTGCGCGGCGAGGATGCCCCGTTCGTGATGGAGCTGCCGCCCTATCGATTGCCCACCCCGCGCAGCGTGGTCATCAAGATGACCGAACGCGCGGGCCTCTACCTGCGCAAGGCGGGGACGACCATCCTGGGTATCTCGATCCTGCTATGGGCCGCGACATCCTTCCCCAAGCCTTCGCACTACGCGGTGGACGCGCAGATTGCGTCGGGCCAGATCGCCGTGACGGCACCGGGCGTGGCGGCCGATGGGCGTGCGCGTTTGAGCGAGCAAGATGTCGCCAACCGGCGCGCCGCCGAGAATCTGGAGCACTCGGTTGCGGGCCGCATCGGGCACGCCCTCGAGCCCGCGTTTCGGCCGCTCGGTTTCGACTGGAAGATCTTGACCGCCATGATCGGCGCGTTCGCCGCCAAGGAGATCTTCGTGGCCCAGATGGGCATCGTGTATTCCATCGGCGACGCCGACAAGGGCACGGAAGGGTTGCGCGCGATTCTGGCCCGCGACTACAACCCGCTTGTGGGTCTGAGCATGATGATCTTCCTGCTCATAGGGACCCCGTGCATGGCCACCGTGGTGGTCACGCGCCGAGAATCGGGCAAATGGGGCTATGCCCTGCTGCAACTGGGGGGATTGACCGGAATCGCATACGCCCTGTCCCTGCTTGTTTACCAAGTTGGTCGCATATTCATCTGAACGAGGCTCAGGATATGGAGAACTTCATCGTCTTTTTCATCGTCGGTGCTGCGGGGCTGTGGGGCGGCTTGCGAATCCTGCGCAAGCGCAAGACCGCTTCATGTAGTTCCGGCTGTGGAGGTTGCAGTTGCCCGAGCAAGCCGTCGTTGGCGTCATCGCCCCTGGTGACGTTGCGGCGGTGATTGTGCATGACGAGATCCACGGGCGCCAGGGAGGCCATATGCACATTGACTTGAAACCAATCGCTCTCGAGCGGCCGGATGTCTGCGATTTGCGTTGCGGATGCGGCAGTCTGCTGGCGCGATTGGTTTCCGGAGGCGTCGAGCTCAAGTGCCGTCGCTGCAAGCGGACGGTGATGTTGCCTTTTGAGGCGGGTTCGACCATGGAGGTCGGAATCGGAAGTGATACTTAGGCGAAACCAGGAGCGGCCCGCGCCGCTCGAACAATTCAGGAAAGTCAGCGGCCAGCGGTCCGTGAACCCAGAGCCCGGAGACGAGGAATGGTTCCTCGTTCCCAGTTTCGATTCGGGAAGGAGTTCACGATGCGACTGAAGACAGCACAAGGGATTCGCGTTCGATCTACGCTTGTTTGGGTCATCATGCTATCGGCCGGTTGGGTGCAGGGCGCCCACGCTTCACCCGAACAGTCGGTACCCGAGCCGGCCGAGCCACCGGCGATTGTTGCCACTCCGCTGCCCGAGCCATCGGCCGCGACCGTGGCGGTTCCCTCGCCAACACCCGAGAAGCCGCCGGTCGCCGCCTTTCGTGAGGAGAAGGCCCCCACGGTCGAGTTGCCACGCGAAAGCGCGATCGAGAATGCCCTGGGGCGCGCACCGGCTATGTCGGGCAGCGCTTTCGGCGGCTATGGCGAGCTTACTTTGAACGCTCCCAGCAACGCCCCCAGCGTCGTGGACATGCGGCGGTTGGTCTTGTTCTTCGGCCACAACTTCACCGATCGCCTCCGTTTCTATTCAGAATTCGAGGTGGAGCACGCCGTCGCCTCATCCAGCGACCAAGGGGAAGCGGAGGTCGAGCAGGCCTATCTCGACGGGCTGCTCTCTCGATGGATCAACCTGCGCGGCGGGCTCATCCTAATGCCCATGGGCATCGTGAACGTGTACCACGAGCCGCCGAGCTTCAACGGCGTGGATCGCCCCGATGTGGATCAGTTCGTCATCCCGAGCACGTGGCGCGAACCGGGGGTCGGAATCTTCGGCGAGCTCGCCGAGGGACTGCGCTACCAGCTTTATTTCGTCAACGGATTCAACGCGAATGGCTTCACCGCCGAGTCCGCCATCCACGAGGGGCACCAGGAGGCGCAACTGGCCTATGCCGGCGACTACGGCGGCATCGCACGCATCGACTACGAACCCGTCCTGGGAACGGTCATCGGCGCATCCGCCTACGGCGCAAGCTCGGGCAATACGCTGAAATCCACGGTTGGACGGGTTCCTGTCGGTCTGTTCGACATCGACGCTCGCTTCCATAAGGGGGGATTCACCGCGCGTGTCGAAGTCGCGCTGCTGCTCATTGGCGACGCCGGCAAGCTCAACCAGGCGCTTTTGGCGGGAACACCCGAACAGCAAGCCGCGGGACCAGTTGCTTCCCAATCGCGCGGCGGCTACGCCGAGGTCGGCTACGATGTGCTGCGCTTTCTCGCGCCCAGCTCAGAGCAAGCCTTGAACGCCTTCACGCGCTTCGACTACGCGAACACGCAAGCCGTGGTGCCCGCCGGCTTTACGCCGCGCCCGGAATTTCGGCGCTACTCGCAAGTGTTGGGCCTGGTCTACAAACCCATCCCGCAGATCGCGCTGAAGATGGACTACCGGCGCCACTGGCTTGGCAACGACGAAGCCTTCAATGAATTCGCCGCGGCCATCACCTGGTTGTTCTGATTTCAGAAGGAGAAGACGGAATGCAGGCGTTCGCTCGACGAGGATTTCAACTTCGCTCGGCATCACTCGAGACCAGGGTTGCCTATACGGGATTCCTGGCACTCATGCTTCCGGCCTTGGCGACGCTCGTCGCGCTCTCATTCGGTCGCATGGGCCTCGATCCCCAGTCCATCGCGGCGCACTACCGCGGCGCAGAAGGCGAAATGAGCTTTCCCAAGACCTTCTGGCAGCTGATGGAGGTGAGCCACTTCCACCTCTTCACCATCCCCATCGTGGTGCTCATTCTCTCCCACCTGCTCTACGCAACCCCGGCATCCCCACGACTGCGCGTTTACCTGACGTCGATCACCTTCACGGGGGCGTTCCTCGACGCTGTGGGGCCGTGGGCGGTTCGCTACCTGTCGGGCGCCTTCGCCTACCTTTTGCTTGTAGGGTGGGTACTGCTCGCGGGCGGCGCCTTGCTAATCGTCGCATTGACGCTGGTCGCGATGTGGGGGCCCAGGCAGTGGAGCGCCCGCAGCGATTCGCCGGCTCCGACAGATGGGGACGACAAGACATGAAGCGCGTGAATGGATCATTGGCCGCGTTGTTCGCCGCGCCGGGTATCGTACTAATTGCGCCCGCACCCGTGTTGGGCGGACAGACATACCTTCACGAGGCGGACGCGGCACACGCCATATTTCCCGCAAGCACCGCCTCGACGCGCAGGAGCCTCGATCTCAGCGACGCAGAGGTCACGGCGCTCTCGAAGGCGATCGGGCGGCGAGTCGATGCCCGAAGCTACCCTTACCTCGAAGTGAAGAGCGAAAAAGGAACGCTCGGATTCATCTTCATCTTGGACGTCATCGGCGAGACTTTGCCCATCACCTTCGCCATCGGGGTCACCGCGGACGGCGCGCTCCAGGACGTCCAGGTGATGGTGTATCGCGAGCCGCAGGGCGAGGCGATCCAGGAGAAACGCTTTCGCAAGCAGTTCGTCGGCAAACGCGCGAAGGATCCCATTACCCTGGACAAGGATATCGACGCCATCAGCGGAGCAACCATCTCCTCGCGCTCGGCCACCTTTGCCGCGCGCAAGGGTCTGCTGCTCGCCGAGGTGCTGCGCGGCCGCGCCTCCGCGGGAGGCAAGCCATGATTGGCCAGACGGCGGCCCGATCGCACCCGCGGGCTGATCTCGAGGACATCCTCGTGCGGCGTGCTCGCCCGCTTATGGGGACTCTGGTCGGCGTCACCGTGCGCGGCCCCGACGGCGATGCGCTCGAACGCGCGATTCGCGGCGTCTTCGCTGAAATGGAGCGCCTGGAAGCCATTCTCTCGGAATGGCGGCCCGACAGCGCCGTCTCACGCGTGAACCAGTCCGCCGGCGTGGCGCCGGTCCGCGTCCCGGCTGAGCTCATCGCGATCATGGAGGTCGCCGCACGCGTGTCGCGGGCCACGCGGGGAGCCTTCGACAGCACCTGGGCAGCGCTATCCGACCTCTGGAGACTGGACAGTCCCCGATTCCGCCCGCCGGCCACCCATGTCGTCGACATGGCACGGAAATTCGTCGACTATCGCGACGTCGTTGTCGACGTGCACGCACAAATGGTCTTGCTCAAGCGTCGCGGAATGCGACTCGGTCTCGGTGGCATCGCGAAGGCGTACATCGCCGAGCGCGCGGCGGATCTCGCGGTGGCGTCGGGCGTGAAGCACATCGTGATCGACGCTGGCGGTGACGTGGTCGCACGAGGGCGCAATGGAGAGCGGCCATGGACCGTCGGCATTCGCGATCCACGCTTGGCCTCGCATCTGATCGCCACCCTCGATCTCAGGGACGAAGTTGTAGCGACAAGCGGAGACTACGAGCACTTCGTGGAAGTGGACGGACATCGCTATCACCACTTGTTGGATCCGAGGACGGGCGCCCCTGCCTCGGCGAGCCGAAGCGCGACGGTTGTCGCACCCGATGGCGCACAGGCCGAGGCGCTTTCGACCGCGCTATTTGTCCTGGGTCCGCCTGGGTTGGAGATGCTGTCTGCATTTCCAAGGACCGCAGGGCTTCTCGTCGACGCCGACGGAGCAATACATTTCATGGCAAGTGGAGACGCGCGCTTCAAGTTGTTCCGCGCGCACGCTTCACGCTCGTGAGAAGGCCCAGGCACCGGTTTCTTGGCCATGTCTCCGGCCTGTGGTGCCTCGTCCATGCTTGATTGTGCGATAATTCCCCGGGGACACCCATGGGCGAAACCTACAAGACGATCATCAAGGACACGTTCGACGCGGTTGCCAGCGGTTACGACAGCGCGGTCCTTCGTTTCTTCGCCGACAGCGCTGCGCACATGTCGGAACGACTGGGGCTGCGTGGCGACGAGCAAGTGCTCGACGTCGCGTGCGGCACCGGCCATGCAACCCTGGCTCTGGCGCGTCGTCTGCGCCGCGGCCACGTCACAGCGGTCGACTTTTCTCCTGCCATGCTCGCGCGGGCGCGCGACAAGGCCAAGGCCCTAGGCTTGCGCAACGTCGACTTCGTGGAGGCCGACATGCAGGCTCTGCCCTGGCGGCGCCGCTTCGATGTCGCGGTCTGCACTTTCGGCATCTTCTTCGTCGCCGACATGGATGCCGAGCTCGCGCACATCGCCGGCACGGTCAAACCGAACGGGCGCGTAATGATCACCTCGTTCGCCGCGGGCTACATGGAGCCCATGCGTTCATTGTTGATAGAGCGCGTGCGCCGTTTGGGGGTTGAGCCACCAGCGCAAACCTGGCTGCGCATCGCCGACCTCGACGGTTGCCGCAGCTTCTTCACCGCGGCGGGGCTGGCCGACGTAGCAGCCGAAAGCAGAGACCTGGGTTACCCGCTGTCCGGGCCCGAGCAATGGTGGGACGTGGTTTGGAATGCCGGCTTTCGACGCCTGGTCAGCGCGCTGCCGCCGCCCGAGCGCGCTGCCTTCAAGGCGGCCCACCTGGCCGAGGTCGAATCCTTGCGAGGTGGCGAGGGCATCCCTATGCCCGTCCCTGTGATCTTCACCACCGGCCGCGTGGTCGGCGGGCGTCCAAATGCTTGAGAGCAGACGGGCGCGCGACGGTTTCGCTCTTGATGAATTCCCGCTACAACTTGAGCGTCAGCCCCTCGGCCGCGCCGACGATCTCGATCTTGCCCGCGCCCTTGGCGTCGAGCTGCCGGCGGCCGCGAACCACTAGTTGATCCACGTCGTGGTCGCTGTAGTCCTGGTCGTAGTGGAACAGCGCCAGCCGCTTCACGTCCGCGCGCACGGCCGCCTCGACCGCGTCGTCGAGCGAGGACAGCCCTCGCGACACCCGCTGCAGCCGGTCCTCGGGCGTGAAGGTGCAATCGTGGACCAGTAGATCCGCGCCCCGGTACACCGCCACCGTCGCATCGGGCGGCCCGCCGTTGGCGTAGCCCACGTCGCTCGCGTAGACCAGGGTCTTGCCGCCGGTTTCGATGCGAAACGCGAGCGCCTCGGTGGGTCCGTGCGGGTTGGGATGCGCGCTGATCTTTGCAGGGCCCACGCGCAGCTCGCCGTCCTCGGAGACCGCCCGCATTTCGATGTTGGCGCCCATGTTGCGGTAGCTCTGCACCGGGAAGAACTGCGCCGCCATCTGCCGTTCGAGCACGCGCTCGAGAAGCTCGGAGCCGTGGCTGCCGCCCACCACGGTGAAGCGATTGCCGGGGACGTAGAACGGGCCGAAAAACGGGAAGCCCTGGATGTGATCCCAGTGCGCATGCGAGAGCAACACGGTTGCGGTTCCGTTGCCTTTACCGAACGCCCCGGCCAGAAGTGAGATACCAAAGTTTCGCGCGCCGGTTCCGCAGTCGATCATGATGATCTCGCCGCCGGCCAGTCGCACAGACACGCACGAGGTGTTCCCGCCGTACCTGACCGTGGCCGGGCCGGGTGAAGGAATCGATCCGCGTACGCCCCAGAAGGTGACTTCCATCAGGACTTCCCCAGCAAGAGGTCCATACCCTCGAAGGCCGCGACGATTTCCAGTTGCTTGGCCGCGGTCTGTGCCTGCCCGCGGGCATGGTCGAGCATGGCGTCCACCTCGCCATCCGAGCGATCCGGCGCGTGGTGGAACAGCGCCAGCATCTTGCAGCCCGCTTCGCCGCACACGGCGATGGCGTCCGACGGGCGCGAGTGACCGAAATGCGGAAACTGTCGATATTCGTCGGCGGTGTACATGGTGTCGTAGATGACCAGGTCTGCGCCGTCGCACAGCCGCGCCACCGCCCCGGCCATCGCCTTCAGCTTCGCTTTGTCGCCGCGGGAAAGCTTCGCGTTTCGCGATGGCGGTCCCGACAGGAATTCCTGTCCGAACAGAATGTCGGAAAACGGCGCGGTGTCTGAGATGTACGCAACCCGTGCGCCGTCGGCTGCCACCGCGTACGCGGTCGCGGTGTGCGGGTGATTCAGCCGTGCGGTGGAGATCATCATGTCTTCGATTTCGAAGCGAGCGCCGTCGTGCAATTCCCGGAATGCCACCGATGCCCGCGTGCGGTCGAACGACACCGGAAAGAACGGCGCATCGGCCTGCGACGCGAACACGCTGCGCAGGTTCTGGTCGTCGCGCTGGCGAGCGTAGACGTAAAGGTGGTTGCCCTCGCGGTAGAAGGGCGCGAAGAACGGCAGCCCTTGGATGTGGTCCCAGTGGGTGTGGCTGACCAGGATGTGCGCGCGCCCCTTGCCCGACTCGAACTCGGCACGCATCAGGTCCTTGCCCAAACGTCGGATGCCGGTGCCGCCGTCGATGATGATGCGCGTGCCCGCCGCCGAGGTGATTTCCACGCACGACGTGTTACCCCCGTAGCGCTCGGTTCGCGCGCCAGGAACAGGCAAAGAACCTCGAACACCCCAGAATCGAACTCTCATGGGAAGCGAAGCTCGCGTCCTTCGTCGCGCATGGTGGATTTCAACTTTATCACAGCACCGACGGATGTGGGCACACTGCCGGAAACCGTCATTTGCCGAGAATTCCCTTCACCAGCGCGAAGTACTCGCTGCGGCTGTAAGGGCGGTTCAGGATGTGGAATTCCCTCTTGGCCAGCCCCACGCAGCCGAAACAGTAGTTGCAGTCGCTGCAGAAGGAGCAGCGCAGAAGGTACGCCGAATGGGTGCAACCCACGCTGTCCTCGCAGTGCGAGCAATCGTGGCAGCCGGTGCAGCGCAGGCAGTGGCCGCTGCCGGTGGTGGCCTCGCAGTCTTCGCAGTGCGTGCATCGGTAGCAGTTGCGACAGCTCTTGCAAAACATGCAGTGCATCGAACCGGTGCAGCGCTCGCTGCGGAAGCTGCCCAGGTTCTGCTCAGCACCGCCGAGCTCACGCACGAGGCGAGCCAATTCAGCATCGAATTCCGAGCGGTTCATGATTTTCCACTATACAGCCACACGCGGCAAAGTCGGCACCACGAATCGCCAGCGCTTGCAGGGACGTCCCTGGTCCCTATAATCCCGCCCGCATGCCCGAACCAGGTCCAAGCCCCGACCCCAAGCCGAAGAAGCCATCCAAGCTGGCCCGCGTGCGCAACATCGGCATTTGCGCGCACATTGACGCGGGCAAGACCACGGTCACCGAGCGCTTTCTCTACTACGCCGGGCGTATCCACAAGATCGGCGAAGTTCACGACGGCGAGGCACAGATGGACTGGATGCCGCAGGAGCGCGAGCGCGGCATCACCATCACGGCGGCGGCCACCACCCTGGAATGGCACGGGCACGAGGTGCACCTCATCGATACGCCCGGGCACGTCGACTTTACCATCGAGGTAGAGCGATCGCTGCGCGTGCTCGACGGCGCCGTGGTGGTGTTCTGCGGCGTTTCGGGGGTCGAGCCGCAGTCGGAAACGGTCTGGCACCAGGCCGACAACTTCCACGTTCCGCGCCTGGCCTTCGTGAACAAGATGGACCGTCCGGGCGCCGATTTCCAGTCGGTGGTCACCGAGATCCGGGAACGCCTGGGCGCCAACCCGGTGCCGGTGCAGCTGCCCATCGGGGCCGAGGACCAGTTCAGCGGCGTGGTAGACCTCATCCGAGAACGCGCCTTCTTCTTCTCGGGCGCCGAAGACGATCCGCCGCGCGAGGACGGCGTGCCCGCGGCCATGGCGGCCGAGGTGGCTGCCGCGCGGGAAAAGCTGATCGAAGCCGCGGCTGATTTCGACGACAACATCGCCACCGCGTTCCTTGAAGGCCAGCCCATCGAGGCCGCCGCGCTCATCGCGGCCCTGCGCAAGGGCACCCTGCAAAACAAGATCGTGCCGGTGCTGGCGGGATCGGCGCTGCGAAACAAGGGCGTCCAGCCGCTGCTCGACGCCGTCTGCGATTTTCTGCCCGCGCCCATCGAAGTCCCCGCCATCGAGGGCGTGGATCCCACCACCAATCAGCCGGTGTCGCGTCCGCCGGAAGAGAGCGCGCCGTTTTGCGCTTTGGCGTTCAAGGTCGCCATGGACGAGGGCCGCAAGACGGTCTTCCTGCGCATCTATTCGGGGGTGCTGAAGCCGGGCGATGAAGTGCAGAACGCGCGCACCCGCCGCAACGAAAAGGTCGCACGCCTGTTTTCGGTGCACGCCAACCGCCGCGAACGCATCGAACGCGCGGGCGCCGGCAGCATCGTGGTCGCCATGGGCCTCAAAGACGCGGGCACCGGCGACACCATCTACGCGCCCAAAGCGCC
The DNA here is from genome assembly GCA_964491625.1 of uncultured Myxococcales bacterium. Lineage (GTDB taxonomy): Bacteria > Myxococcota_A > Polyangia > Fen-1088 > Fen-1088 > Fen-1118. The sequence goes on along the minus strand of CAZBIU010000029.1, from coordinate 9,952 downwards.
GATCCTGCTCGGCCGCATCGACGCGCACGAGCCGGTCATCGCGCGCGCCATCGAGCCTAAGACCCAGGCCGAAAAGGAACGGCTCGACTTCGGTTTGGCCAAGCTGGCCGACGAGGATCCCACCTTCCGCTTCGGCGAAGATCCGGAAACCGGCCAGACGATCATCCGCGGCATGGGCGAGCTTCACCTCGACATCATGGCCGACCGCCTAAAGCGCGAGTACGGCATCGAGGCCAACATCGGCCGACCGCAGGTCGTGTACCGCGAAACCTTGGCCGGCAGCGCCGAGGCCGAGGCGCGCTTCGAGCGCCAGGTCGAGGACGAGACCTTGTTCGGGCAAGCGCGCGTGCGCGTGGCCGCCCGGTCGCGCGGTAGCGGCAACGTGGTCAAGCTCGACATTCCGCCCATCGTGCAGGTTCCCGGCGCGCCGAGGATCCCCGAGCCGCCCAAGCCGATCCTAGACGCCGCGCTGGAAGGCGCCACCGAGGCCATGCGCTCGGGACCGGAAGGCTATCCCTTCGAGGACATCGAGGTGGTGGTGACCGGCATCGAGTATCGGCCCGACGCTTCGACCCCGGCCGGACAGAAGGCCGCCGTCGGCGAGGCCTTGCGCCAGGCTTCGCGCGAGGCCGGGACGCGCCTCTTAGAGCCCATCATGAAGGTGGAAGTCACCGCGCCCGAATCCAACGTGGGCGACGTGCTCGGCGACCTCAACGCGCGCCACGCCCGCATCGAGGACGTCGGCGTGCGCGGCAGCCAGCGCCTGGTCATCGCCAAGGTGCCGTTGCGGCGCATGTTCGGCTATTCCACCGACCTGCGTTCCGCCACCCAAGGCCGCGCCAACTACACCATGCAGTTCGAGAAGTACGACGCGTGGGAGTAGGGAGCCGCGACTTAGTAAGCAATCTCGGCGTCCACGGACGACCACAGATAATTCATCTGTTCCCACCGGAGGATCGCCGTGGCCGGGTCGTAGGTTCCGCCGTATGTGGGTCCGGTTAGTCCCTTCTTGCCGGCCGATAGGGTCCACCCGTCGCACTGATAGGTCAGCGTTTCGACCAAGTCCGAGTGATGCCAGAACGCCACCCGCTGGGTTCCATCGTCGCTGAAATACAGGGTCCAGTAGCAGCCCACGAACTGACCGTTCGCGAGCATTCCGCACTCGTCCATCTGGGTCGCCATGAACGTCTTGTTGGCGACCAGGGCGCAGGCATCCACCGCGCTGTCGAAGGTGGGCGCGACATCCAAGACCGATGCGTCCGGCGCCTGTGCAGCGCCGGAGTCCGATGCAGCGCCGTCCGAGCTCGTCGAAGCGGGTTCGTCCGGTGCCGGAACGTCCGCGCCCAAATCGCTGACGTCGCCGCCAAACGCATTACCATCGGACAGAGCATCTGCCACGCCGGCGTCCACGAGGCTCGACGGTCCCGTGTCGCTTCCGCAACCTAGCGGGCAGACGATAGCCAACAGAGCCACAGTCACTAGTCGCTTCATGACACCCCTTGGCAGTTTAGGCCTGGCACCCTCGGTCGAGCAATCTCTCAGGTTGCGAAAAGCGACCGAGCGACGTGTTCCCGGTCACAGACGGGACTATGCTCTTGCCATGTTTGAGACCGCCAGCGACGAAGGATTCCTGCCTGCCCTGCCCGGCGTCGATCGCAAGACTCTGGTCTACGGCCAGCGCACGTTGTCGACAGAATTTCGCATGAAAGCCGGCAGCGTGCTGCCTGTCCACAGCCATCCCTACGAGCAGACGGGCTACTTGATTTCGGGCCGCGTTCGCCTCGCGATCGGCGAGGAACAATTCGACGCCGGCCCCGGAGCAAGCTGGTGTATTCCGGCCGACGTCGCCCACGGCGCCGCGATCGTGGAAGACTCAGTCGCCATCGAGATCTTTTCGCCGACTCGGGACGACTATCTGCCCGCCCCGAGCCGACCAAAGTAGCAGGTCTCAGAAGTGTCCCTGGGACAAAAGCCCCGGCACCAGCTCAGCGGTTCCGGTTTTCGACTGTATCGGGACGGCGCCGGGCATTGGCAGAAACGACAGCCCGGGCGTGAGCCTGGTCGAGCGGGATCGATTGGCGTCGTCGAAATTTGTGGTGAGTAGCCAACCGGCGGCTAGGCCCAGGCCGGCGCCGACGAGCGCAAAGCGCGCCGTGCGACTGTTGAGATCGGCCGACTCGTTGGCACAATACGACTCCTGGCGCGAGCAGAGCTCGACCGCGCTCGCAAACAGAGCGCCTGCGAGGCCGGCCATATCGACCATCAGGACTCTCTGCCAGGTCGGCCCGTAATTGCGTTGATCGGGCAGGTACGCCATTGTGAGGCCGGCGACCAAGCCGACATTGAGTCCCGCCAGCATGCCCCACGCGACCCGTTCCTTCGCGAGGGTGCGGTAGCGGTTCTGACTGTCGGTGTATGCCTGTTGATTCTGTTGGGTGTCGTTCGGGAATCTAATGGACGGGGGGGCTCCGGGCGCAATCGGGAACCATCCCGCGGCCGGCACCGTGATCGCTCCCAGCGCGGCCCCGAACAACGCGGCACTCTGGATCACAGCCACACGACCGTAGTTGGGCGCCCTGCTGTCGAGCCACCATCCCGCGACAGTTCCGGTGACGAGCCCCCCAACGCCGCCGAGGAAAGTCGGGGTCCAGCTTTGGCTAAGAGCCATCGCCAGGCTGGCGCCTTCGACGTCGCCGATCCACATGGAACCGATGCGAAACAGCGCCGCGTTGTCACGGATGTAGCTCGGGACCAGCGGTGTCGTCGACGAGAGAACCCCAAGAGCCAGGCTACCGGTGAGCACGCCGGCGCCGAAGACAGTGGCGGTAAGCGGAAGGCCTTGCTTGCGCGGATCGCCTTGGGTCAGCACCGCCAATCCACCCCCGGCCGCTCCGATGCCGGTCCAGAAGCCGATTAGCTCGGGCCGGCCGGAACGCTGCACGTAGGTGAGCGGGAATTCAAGGTCGCGGTTTTCTCCCGGCCCCAGCGTGATGGTTTCGCGTCTCGATTGGAAGTAGGGCGCCTCGGCGTAGATTTCGTAAACCCCAGGCGGGACGTCCTGGACGTACGGATTCTGGGTTCTATTGCCGCGCACAAAAAGCGCGGCGCTGGCCGGATTGGTTCGCACGATCAGGTGGGCGGGAATGGGTTCGAGCTTGAAGAACAGCGGCTTGGTTTCCGCCACTTCAATCGACAGCTCGCGAGATTCCGACGCGAAATTGGTCTTCGACACCGTCACGCGGTAGCGCCCACGGGGCACGGGAAACTCGTTGGGCGCCTCCCCGGTAATGACGTTACCTTCGCCCTCGATGCGCACGTCCAAGTGGTCGGGCACGGTGTTGATGGCGAAGACGCCAGGCCTGCGGTTGATGGCCTCGATGCGCAGCCGGGACAAATCCGCCAATTCACCCTGTCTCTCTTCGGACAAATACGCCTGGTAGTGCGATCGCGCGTCGACCAACTTTCCCAGGTGATACTCACACTGGGCAATCATGAAGACGTTTTCCTTCTTGGGCGCGATCTCGTTGGCGAGCTCGAATTCGATGAGGGCTTGTTCCTTGTTTCCCGCCTCGAACAGACTGACGCCTGACTGGTAGTGCTGGCGCGCGCGTTCAAGCGGATTCGACTCCTGCGCGTACGATGCAGGCGCTTGCAGGAGCAGCAAGGCAATAAGCGGGCCGAGCGGGATGCGCACGACGAAACCTAGGGCGGAGTATAGGGCGAAGGCGCAACTTTGTCGTCGGCTTTACTCTTCTTGGTTGGCGTCGGCGGAGCTCCCTGGGCTCCGGGGGCGGCGGCGGTCGCGCGCGCGGGGCGGGCCCTGCCCACCCGGCGAATGCGGTCCAGAAGGGACGTAGGCTGCGCAGGCGGCGCGACGGCAGGCGCGACGGGGGGCGTGATCTTCGGCGCGGGTATGCTCGCCAGCGGCGCTGAGAAGACCGGCCTTGTCGGGACCGGGACCGGCGGCACCGGCTGCTTACCTCCTCCGCGTGCCAACAAAGCGGCAGTTCCGATCCCCACGGCAAACACCGTGGCCACCGCCAGGTGCCACGGCCAGCGGCTGCGCGGCTCAGCCACCTGCCCCGATCCTGCACCGGCTGACTCGTCGGAAACCACGCCGAGCTCGCCCGCGATCAGGCGCTCGAGGTCGCGCTCGAACGTGCCCATTTCCTGGTAGCGGCGGGTCCGATCCTTTTCCAGGCCATGCATCACCACGCGGTCCACCGCGGCCGGAATTCCCAGCTCGGGCCGCAGCGCCGACGGCGGTTGCGCGTCCTTGTTCAGGATCTGCGAAACCACCCCGAGGTAGTTGTTGCCCCGGAAAGGAAGCTCGCCGGTCAGACATTCGTAAAGGATCAGCGCCGTCGCCCAGACGTCGGCTCGTTGATCGATGTCCTCGCTGCCGCTGGCCTGCTCGGGCGACATGAAGAGCGGCGTGCCGAGCACGGCCCCGGTTCGCGTGAGCCGTTGCCATTCGCTGCCGGCTTCTTCCCGGCCGCGTACGGCCTTCGACACGCCGAAGTCCACCACCTTGACGAAGTCCGCGTCGCCGCGGCGGACCAGATAGACGTTTTCCGGCTTCACGTCGCGGTGGACGATGCCCTTGGCATGGGCCGCGCCCAGCGCGCTCGCCACTTGCTTGACGATGGCAAGGCTGCGTTCAACCGCCAGCGGCGCGTCGCGCATGATGAGCTCGGACAGCGCCTCCCCTTCGAGGAACTCCATCACCACGAAGGCGCGCCCGTCGCGGGTGGTGCCAAAGTCGGTCACGTCGACGATGTTCTGGTGGCCGATCGAGCTGGCCAAACGTGCCTCTTGCAGCAGACGCGCCATCAGCTCCTGGTTTTCCACGAACTTTTCCAGCAACACCTTGATGGCGACGCGTTTGCCGATGATGCTGTGGCGGGCCTCGTAGACCGCGCCCATGCCGCCTTCCCCGATGCGACGGACGATTTCATAGCGTTCGGCCAGGGTGGTTCCCACCAGGGGATCGTATTTGGCCCCGGCGGACGGACGCGCGGCCGGCACGTCGGCGCGCGGCTCGGTCTTGCTCAGCGAGGGATCCAGGTCGGTCAAGGTGGTGGATTGTAGCGCCGAATCGGGCGCGCTGCACTTGTGAGACCCTGCGGAATTGGCCCGCCGGTGGAGATCCCTGCCGCGGCCCATCCGACTTGCTTGCCCTGACCGCCGTGGTAGGAACCGCGAATGCCTCAATACCGATCTCGCACGTCCACCTTTGGTCGCAACATGGCAGGAGCCCGCGCCCTTTGGCGCGCTACCGGGATGAAAGAGGGAGACTTCGGCAAACCCATCATTGCCGTGGTCAACAGCTTCACCCAGTTCGTCCCAGGCCACGTCCACCTTCAAAATCTCGGCCAGATGGTCGCGCGCGAAATCGAAGCCGCCGGCGGCGTGGCGAAGGAATTCAATACCATCGCCATCGACGACGGCATCGCCATGGGGCACGACGGAATGCTGTATTCCCTGCCCTCGCGCGAGGTGATCGCCGACAGCGTCGAGTACATGGTCAACGCCCACTGCGCCGACGCCATGGTCTGTATTTCCAACTGTGACAAGATCACGCCCGGCATGCTGATGGCCGCCATGCGGCTCAACGTCCCGGCGGTATTCGTTTCCGGCGGTCCCATGGAGGCCGGCAAGGTCAAGCTGGCAAGCCAAGGCGGCAAGGTGGTCCACGCTGACTTGATCGACGCCATCGTGCAGTCCGCCGACGCCTCGGTGTCCGACGCCGACGTGGCCGAGCTCGAGCGCTCGGCCTGCCCGACCTGCGGTTCGTGCTCGGGCATGTTCACCGCCAATTCCATGAACTGCCTGACCGAGGCTCTCGGTATGTCGCTGCCGGGAAACGGCACCCTGGTCGCCACCCACGCCGACCGCAAGATGCTGTTCCTGCGCGCCGGGCGAACGATTGTAGAGCTGTGCAAGCGCTACTATGAAAAGGACGACGCGTCGGTTCTGCCGCGCTCGATCGCGACCTTCGCCGCCTTCCAGAATGCCATGTCGCTGGACGTAGCCATGGGTGGCTCGACCAACACGGTTCTTCACCTTCTGGCAGTCGCGCGCGAGGCGGAGGTTCCGTTCGCCATGGCGGACATCGACAAGATCTCGCGCAAGGTGCCCTGCCTGTGCAAGGTCGCGCCCTCGACCAACAAATACCACGTGGAAGACGTGCACCGTGCTGGCGGCGTGTTCGGCATCTTGGCCGAGCTTGACCGCGCGGGCCTTCTCAATCGCGACACCGGAAGCGTGCACAGCAAGACCCTCGGCGAGGCCATCGCGGCTTGGGACGTGATGACCCAGAAGTCCGGCGCAGTGCCCGAGTTCTACCGCGCATCGCCCGGCGGCATTCCGACCCAAGAGGCGTTCAGTCAAAGCCGCCGGTTCGACGACCTCGATCTCGATCGCAAGGAAGGTTGCATCCGCAACAAGCAGCACGCCTACTCGCAGGATGGCGGCCTGGCAGTGTTGTACGGGAATCTCGCGGAAAAGGGCTGCATCGTGAAGACCGCCGGGGTCGACGAATCGGTCTGGAAGTTTAGCGGCAAGGCGCGCGTGTTCGAGAGCCAAGAGGCCGCGGTCGAGGGGATTCTCGGCGACAAGGTGGTGGCGGGCGACGTGGTGGTCATCCGCTACGAAGGCCCCAAGGGCGGCCCGGGCATGCAGGAGATGCTGTACCCGACCAGCTACCTCAAGTCGCGCGGGCTCGGCAAGAAGTGCGCCTTGCTCACCGACGGACGCTTCTCGGGTGGCACGGCCGGCCTGTCCATCGGCCATGTCTCGCCCGAGGCGGCATGCGGCGGTGCCATCGCGCTGATAGACGACGGCGACCGCATCGAGATCGACATCCCGAATCGTCGTATTCAGCTCGCTATAAGCGACCAAGAGTTGGCCAAGCGCCGGGCCGCGATGGAGGACCGCAAGGCCGGCGCGTGGAAGCCGCAGAACCGCAAGCGTAAAGTATCGGCGGCGCTACAGGCCTACGCGGCGATGACCACCAGCGCGGACACCGGCGCGGTAAGAGACGTGAGCCAGCTAAAAAGCTGAGGCTCGCCGGCCGGCCACGAGCCGTTCAGCAACGATCGTCGCAGATCGGCCCGAAACCTTTCTCGGCCACCCGTCATCCATCCGTGACAACATTCACGGTAGGCACGGAGGAGTCATGGCCGAAAAGGTGAACCCAATTCCGGATGGTTTCCACAGCATCACGCCGAACCTCATCATCAAGGATGCGAGCAAGGCGATCGACTGGTACAAGCAAGCCCTGGGCGCCCAGGAACTCTATCGAATGCCAGGGCCCGATGGCCGCCTCATGCACGCCGAGATCAAGATCGGCGACTCGATCGTCATGCTGGTAGACGAGATGCCCGAGATGGGCGGGAAGGGGCCGCAGATGCTCGGGGGCACGCCGGTGAGCATGATGATCTACTGCGAGGACAGCGACGCGGCCTTCAAGCGCGCCGTGGGGGCAGGCGCCAGCGTGCGCATGCCTCTCGAGGATGCGTTCTGGGGGGACCGCTGGGGCATGGTGGCCGATCCGTTCGGGCACGTGTGGGCCATCGCGACCCGCAAGAAGAACATGTCGGTGCCCGAGATGAAGCGCGCCATGGACGAATTCATGGCCAACTTCAAGCGCCCATAGCAGTGGGTGATCACCCACTGATTGGAGCGGGCTAGAACCCGCGCCCTAGCACGGCCCCGATGGTGTCGGCCCGCAACGACGGCCCGACAAACCACGCGCTCGCCCGGCGCTCGCGCTCGCCGCGGACCAACTGGCGCATGCCCTTGCCAGTGGAGATCCCGATGGGAAAGGCCACCAGCGCGCCCGCCACGGCGTCGGACGCCCAGTGGAAGCCCCCCTTTTCGAAGGCCGAGACCCCAAACGCCATCCCGACCACCCCGACAGCCATCGCGACCTTGAGCAGCAGGCTTTCCGGGTAGTACGCGACCAGTGCCCCGAGCACCGCCGTGGTCACCGCCACGTGCCCGGATGGCCAGCCTGCGATGACGCCGCCGCGATAGAAGCCCGGCCGAAAGGTTCGCGAGAGCTTGCCCTCGTCGGGTGCCACACTGGGGATGTAGTCGTCGCGCGGGGCGGGTCGTCCGACGAAGAATTTCAGCACCGTCACGTAGCCCAAGGTGAGCCCAGCCGCCTGCAACACGGCGTAGGCGGCGCCCACGGTTTCCACCTTGCCATTCACCCGGCCGGCCAGATGCAGCCCGCCGAACAGCACCACCGGGCCCGCGACCCCGAGGATGGCCGATGGGTAGGCGGCCCGTCCCCAGTTTGGGTGGTCGTGGAAGTAGTGGTGGACGTGCAGGTCGAGGTCTTGCGTGGTCATGGTGGCAGTGGCGGCCACGGCGGCAAGCTGGAAGCCGAGGTTCATGCCAGCGAAGCTCGCGAGAAGGTTGCGCCCAAGACCATCGAACAGGCTCGGTTCCGCCACGCTGGGCACCAGTGTCGGATCGGGCTCACCGGCCGCAACGCCGGGACGCGCCAGCATCAGGGCGAAAAGCCCCAAAGGCACAACTCGGCGGACCATGTCCCGATGCTGGCCCAAGTTGCGCTGCACGTCCAGAAGCACGCCGGTCGACCAGCGCGCGCCGCAAACTTGCATCCATACGCAATATTGCATATATTGAGGACGTGGCTGCCTCATCCGCTTCCGCGCGTGCCGATCTCTTTCGCCTGCTGGGCGACGAGGATCGGCTGCGCTTGCTTGCGCTGTGCGACGCCGAAGAGCTGACGGTGGGCGAGCTCGCGCTGCTTCTGCGCGAGAGCCAGCCACAAGTCACGCGCAAGACGCAGCCGCTGCGCGACGCTGGTCTTCTGCACGAACGCCGGGACGGCACGCGCATCCTGCTGCGGACCGAGACCGATCGCGATCCGGTGGTTGCGGCGGCGCTGGAGGCAGGGCGATCGCTGTGCCTTGCCGAGGGCCAACTGGCGAAGGTCCCGGCCGTGGTCGCCGAGCGAGAAGAAACCTCGCGCAGGTTCTTTGCCGAGGCGCAGGCGCGGCCAGCCAACTCGCCCGAGCTTGCCGGCGAGCAGGCGCTGCGAGCGCTCATGCCTTTCATCTCGCTGCTCGCGCCCATGCTCGCCGGTCACGGGCTGGCCGTCGACCTCGGCACCGGCGAGGGCGCGCTCCTGCCTCTGCTTTCGCCCATCTACGACCACGTGATCGCGGTGGATCGCAGTCCTGCCCGCCTGGCCAAGGCTGCGGAAAGAATCAGCGCGCTCGGCCTGCCCAACGTGCGCCTGCGCGAGGCCGCGGTCGACGACACGGATCTTGCGCAGGAAGTGGCGCGCGCGGGCGGTGCGGACCTCGTGACCCTGGTGCGCGTGCTTCATCACGCCGCGCGCCCGCAGGATGTGGTCGCGTCTGCCAAGCGACTGCTCCGTCCCGGCGGGCATCTGGTCCTGGTGGATCACCTGCCGCACGACAACGAAGGGCTGCGCGAGCAAGGGCATGTTTGGCTTGGCTTCGAGCCGGCCAAGCTGCGCCAGTTCCTCACCGATGCTGGCCTGGTCGAGCTCGCGCCCGTATCCTTGCGCAGCCACGAACAGCCCGCTCTGCAGCTCGCCCTCGGGCGAATGCCCAGCCGCGATGGCTCCGCCGGGCCTGGCCCGGGGGAGCCAAAACGCGGGAAAGCTTGGAAACCCTCCCAGGGTTTCCATGTCAATGAAAAGACGAAGAAACGAAGTCCTGGAGAGTCCTAAAAGGAGAACACGATGGATACCCGAACAGAATTCCCCGCCTACATGGTGAAAGACATCTCGCTGGCCGAGCTCGGCCGCAAGAAGATCCGTATGTCCGAAAAGGAGATGCCCGGCCTCATGGCCTTGCGCGAAGAATTCGGCGCGCAAAAGCCGCTGCGGGGCGCACGCATAGCCGGGTGCCTCCACATGACCATCGAAACCGCGATCCTCATC
>CAZBIU010000028.1:0-32431 GCA_964491625.1 uncultured Myxococcales bacterium | reverse complement strand
GGCGGCGGCGGCGGTGGTGGCGGTGGCGGTGGCGGTGGCGGTGGCGGCGGCAAGCCAGGCGGAAGAGTCAGTCCGCCCGACGACGCGGTGCCGGTCTTGAGGCTGGTGCCCTGGCCGGCGGGTCCACCGTTCTTGGCGGGAAGCGACGCCGCCCACAGGATGACCCCGATGATCGCAAGTCCCAGGGAAAGGGCCGCGACCTTCCCGGCCGCCGGCCACTTCATTAGGGTCCTCGCAACGCCTGCAATGACCAAGCCCAGTATCCCCACGGTTGCCAGGACGATCGCAAGAGTTTGCATGTGCCGCCCAAATAATACCGCAGGCATCGCCGCCTGATGAAGAAACCCGCACGTTAGCCAAGCGTATCGCGACGGTAACAATCCGACCGCTTGCAGGCAAAATGTCGCTGGTCGGCGCCATCCGGGGCGGCGCATGCATTGCTGGTACAGAGCTCGGTTGCCAGACTTCCGAAACCAGCGATGGTTACGTCAAGCCCGAAGGTCGAGCCGTTCGAGATCGAGATCGCAGCGCTAAGCGATGCCGGGACAGAGCTGGGCCACAACGAAGACCACTGCGGTAAGTGGGTGAAGAGCAAGACCAGCGCCCTAGTCGCGGTCGCCGATGGCATGGCTACGCTCGAGGGCGGAGAGCTCGCAAGTCAGCGCGCCATCTTGGCCCTCTTGCGCTCGTTCCGCGAACAGGCCGCGGGGCTGACTCAAACCCAGCGCGTTCTGCGTGCTGCCCGTAGCGCCAGCTTCGAAGTCTACGATATGGCGTTGGTGGTGCCCCAACTCCGCGGCATCAGCACCACGCTGACCGCGGTGGCAGTCACCAACGCCGAGCTGACGGCAGCGCACGTGGGCAACAGCCGCGTGTACCTGCTGCGCGACGGCTATATCAATCAATTGAGCAAGGACCACACGGTTGCGGCCGAGGCCGAGGACGCCGGTGGGCACTATCAGCTTCGGGACGCGTCCGTGCTGACCCGAAGTTTGGGGCGCGAGCTCCTGGTTCCCATCGACGTGTTCGAAATCGACCTTCTGCAGAACGATATCGTCGTTCTATGTACCGACGGACTCTGTCGCGCGTTCGAGGACTCGGAAATCGCCGACGCCGTGAAAGGGCACAGCGCCGCCGCGGCCTGCCGAAAGCTCATCGATACCGCCAACGCCATCGGAACCGTCGACAACCTCAGCGTCGGCGTGGTGCGGGTTGTCGGGGAAACGCCGGGGCGAAGGCGATAGGGCTATCGGCGAAGTGCGGCCTTTGCCCGCGCGAAGTCGGCGGCGGCTTGCGGGATCGCCGCTGCGCCTCGGTCCAGCATCGCGTGCGCCTCCGCGCGCAGCCCGGCCTCTGCCAGGACCACGGCGAGATCGTGGTACGGGTCGTACCACCCCGGCGCAAGCGCGATGGCGCGCTCGACCGACGCTCGGCCCTCGTCAAGTCGTCCTTGCTTGGCGAGTGAAAGCCCCAGGCCATGGTGGGCATAGGCGTGGTCGGGCTTCTTCGCCAAAGCGGCCCGATTGTGCTTCTCCGCGGCTTCATAGTCGCGCAGGAAAAAGCAGACGAAGCCGAGCAGGTCTAGGATCGCGACTTCGTCAGGCGCGAGCCCAAGCGCCTTCTGCAGCAAGCGATGCGCTTCCTCAAGACGGCCAGCCGCGGTTTCCTTCTGTGCCAGCGCGAGTAACGACGGCGCCTCCGCCGGCAGAGGCTCCTGCGCAGCAGCTGGGGCCACATCGGCTGGGAAAAAATCGACCTCGGGCTGGGTGGGCTCTTCGGTCAGCAGATCGAAGCGGCGCTGCCTGACCGCTTGGTAGTAAAAGCAGAATGGGTTGCCTTCCCCGCCTTGCAGAGCGTGGCAATAGACCGTCCAGGTGCAACCGCCCCGGCAGAAGTCGCGGTAACGGCACACCCGGCAAAACCCCGTCAGACTCGCCTCGGTATGCTTGCGGTTGTAGGCGAAGGCGTCCTCCGATCTCCAGATCTCGGTGAGCGACTTTTCGCGCAGGTTGCCTTCCACGAAACGCTTTTCTCCGTGCATCGACGACGGCAAGGAAAGGCAGCCTTTGACGTTACCGCTGCTTTCTATGCCGATCACCTGGCAACCGGCACGGCAGCCGATCCAAAACGGAAGCTCGCCGCCGTCATCGCGCAGCCCCTGCTCGGGCAAGCCGTAGTAGCCTATGTCGTCGGCGCCGACCACGAAGAACTTGCGGGTGTTCTGCCGGCACAACGCCGCGATCTCGGGAATCAGCCCGATGAGATCCGCCGGATCCACGACCAGGTTGCGATGCCCGTCCATGTTTCCCGACGGCGTCGCCAATTGGATTTGCATCGAGAATGCACCCTTGTCGCGGATGAAGTCACGCAGCTCGCGCAGGCCGCGTTGGTTTAGGCGGTTTACGGTGGTGTTGACCGCGACCGGCAAGCCGCCCGCCACGCAGGCCTCGATGGCGGCAACCACGCGGCGAAACGAACCGGCTTGGCGGAATTCGTCGTGCTCGCGCTCGAATCCGTCCAGGCTGAAGGCGGCGCCGCAAAATCCGGCCGCTTTCGCGCGCGCCACGTGGGTTGCGTCCCAGTGCCAGCCGTTGGAAATCAGGTTGACCTTGAGGCAATGGTCGGCCAGGCGCTTGCCGATGCGGTCCCAGTCCGGGTGCAAAGTTGGCTCGCCTCCGCTCAGGGTCACGCGCCGGCAACCCAAGGCCGCCAGCTCATCCGCGATGCGAAGACTCTCGTCGAGGTCGAGCTCGCGCTCGCGCCGGCTGCCCGCGAACGATCCGCAGTGCTTGCAGCGCAGGTTACAAGCGAGGGTCAGCTCCCAGACGCAGGCGCGCGGGGTGAAGCCGACCTGCTTGAGGATGTCGAGCATGGCTAAATTTCAGCGCCTATGAGCTCGACTTGGGAGCTTGGGCATAGTACAGCGGAACTCCGCCCATGGAGGAGTCCGGCGCCGCATCGGGCATCTGCGCCATGTAGCGCATGGGCGGCGTAGTTTCCGGGCCAGCGTCGGGGATTTGCGTCAGGTACTTCGTCGCGGCCTGGTCGGGCCCCCCGGCATCTGGTACGAACGCACCATAGAACGGCACCGGCGTCCCGGCGGCATCCCGGGTGGGGGCGCTGTAGACCGCGACCGCTCCCGAATCGGCGGCGGCGTCCTTGTCGACCAGCGCGCCGCCGTCCGAGGCGTTCATGCCGCCACCCGGACAGGCCGTCATTGCCAGTCCAAGGCCGATGGTGGCCGGCGCCAACATCCTGCGTAGGCGGGTTTGAAGAAAGCGTTCGATGCGCTGTCGCATTTCTCGTTCTCGCATGGTCGCTCCTTGTGGCCGGGCGCGGGTGGAACCGCCGATCCCGTTCGCTTCCCATTGTAACAGCAAGGCTCGTGCCGCGCGACGCGGGCCCCGCTTGCGGTCGGTGCCCAAGCAATTCCAACAGCTTGCGTCCAGATGCCACTCGGCGAATCTCAGATTCCCGAGGCGTCCCCTCGGACCATGTCGTCGGCACAACCCGCGACTACGAGGCGCCGCCGTCGGCCGGCTCCCTACGGTCGCGCAGGCAGCCCGCGATGGCTTCGATCAGGCTCTTGCGATGTCGGGTCTTGGGCAAAAAGACGTTGGCGCCGGCCGCGAGCGCGCGATCCCGGGCCGACTGCGACGTGCGCGACGAGAGAACGATGATGGGGAGCCCCCGCAGGGTCGCCTCGCGCCGAACCCGCGAGATGAGTTGGAACCCGTCGAGGCGTGGCATCTCCAATCCGGTGACCACCACATCGAACCTGCGCTCGCTTAGCATCTCCCAAGCCTCCCAACCGTCCTCGGCGACGATGGACTGGTAGCCTGCGGAAACCAGCATGCGCGCGGTCGCCTCACGGGCTAGCCGCGAATCGTCGGCAACCAACACGCGCGGCTGGCCCCGCCGCGGTCCTACTGGCATGGGAACCGATCCGGCGTAGGCCAGCTCGACCAGGGTTCCCAGATCCAGCACGAGCTGCGCCTTTCCCGCACCCGAGGCAGTGACCCCGGCGTAGATGGGAATGAGCCCCAGAAGCGCGCCCGGCGGACGCACCACGATGGTGCGCGGCCCGATCACCTTGTCGCAGGTGACGAGGAAATTACGACCCGCGTAGCGCACGTGTAGGGCCGCGGCCCGACGGCCTGGCGGCAATTCCAATCCGAGCAGCGAGTGCAGCTTGAGAATGGGAATGCTGATGCCGGCGATGGCGGGCAGATCTCCGCTGTCGCCTGCGTTGCGGGCGCTGCCGGTGAGCACGTTGTGGCCGATGGGCAAGACCTCAAGCACGTGCGCCGAGGGAACCGCGTAGACCTGTCCGCCGATCTTGAAGAGCAGGCCCTGCGTGATCGCGCCGGCCAGCGGCAGGGAAAGCCGGATGCGGGTGAAGGCACCGGGCTGCGATTCCACTTTGATCTCGCCGCCCATGCGAACCACCGCGCGCTTCACGATGTTCATGCCCAGCCCGCGCCCGGCCAGCGCGTCCGATTGCACGCGGGTCGAGAAGCCAGCCTCGAAGATGGCATTGAGCAGCTCATCATCGGTGACAGCAGCGTCGCTGGCCGCCTGACCCGAAGATTGCAGCGTGCGGCGAATCGCATCGCGGTCGATGCCGCCGCCGTCGTCCTCGAAGGTCAGGAACACGAAATCGGATTCGAGGGCCGCACGGATGCTGATGCGACCGCGCGCTGGCTTGCCCCGCTCGCTACGAACCTGCGCCGGTTCGATCCCGTGCGCCATGGCATTGCGGAGCAGGTGGAGCAGCGGATCCACCAATTGGTCGACGATGGCCTTGTCGAGCTCGACCTCGCCGCCGTGCACGGCCAGATCGGCCTGGCGATGGCAGCTTCGCTCGAGCTCACGCAAAGCCGAGCCGAGCCGAGAGAACGCCCATTCAAGTGGAACCAGACGCGCGCGCCGGATCTGATCCTCGATGTACTCGGAGGTTCCGCGCATCGAGGCGGCATCCTCCGCAAGCCGGCGCGCGGTGCGATCCAGGTACGACAAGGTGTCGGTGAATTCGACGTCTACTTCGCCCAGGCGATCGAGCAGGCGTGCCACCTCTTCCATCCGCGCCGGGGCCGGCAGCTCGGCCGCCAGCGCACCTTGCACCGCGCGCAGGTTGTTCTTGGTGCTGGACAGATCCCGAAGCACGCTTTGCATCTCGTGCACGCGCCGGTCAAGCCGCGTGCGTAGAATGACCAGATCACCCACGCTCTCGAAGAGCGCGTCCAGGCGCTCGACGTCGACGCGAAGAACCCCTTCGCCACCGGCACGTCGCTCGGTGAGCGCACGCCGGTCCGCGCCGCGACGGCGATCCGAATTTTCGCGCGGAACCGCCACCGCCTCAAGGGCATCGATCGAACGTGCCGGCGGAATGCTCAGGCGAAAGCTGCTGAGCAGGGCGCGGATTTCCGCCACGCCTTCGTCGATACGTTCAAGAATCCCGAAGGTTGGGGCAAGCTGACCACGACGGATCTCCGAGCAGAGCTCTTCCAGGCTGTGCGCCGCGCGCGCCACCGCATCGAAGCCCACCGAACCTGCCGATCCCTTGAGCGTGTGCAGGTGGCGGAACAGGACGTCCACCACCTCGGGCGACACTTCAAGCGAGGCCTCCGATGCGCGCGAGAGCAACCGTTGCGCTTCGCTGATGCGCCCCAAGTGCTTTTCCGCCTCCTCCAGGAAGAGGTTGCGCAGCATCTCGCCTTCGCCGGTGGTCAGCTGCTGCGGCGTGGTTTCACCGCTGTCATCGCCGCTATCGGGTTTGCCCGCCATGGCGGATTGGCCTAGAGGTTCCGATCCTTCGGGCTCTCGCCCAGGGCGACAAGCAGATTGCGAAGTGCCTCACCGAGTGGTGTGCGCGAGCCGGCGAGCATCGGCGCCAGCGGCGCGAGCACGCGGGCCAGGTCTTCGCGGCGATCGTGCAGGATGCGCGTGATTTCGGACTCGCCCTGTCCGGTGAACTGAAGCTCGCCGATGGCCGCGGTCAGGTTCCGGCGCAAGTCACCGAGGACCTTCGCCTCCTGGCTCGCGCGACCGGAAAGCCCAGCGAGTTGGTCGGCGATGGCGCGCACGGTTTCGATGGCGGCAGTTGCCTCGCTGGTGGCGTTGGCGATGGTTTCGATGTAGGCGCCGATGTCCTTAGTGGCGGAGGCTGCCCGCTCGGCCATCTTGCGGACTTCCTCTGCAACCAGGCCGAAACCCTTGCCTTGCGCGCCGGCGCGCGAGGCTTCTATGGCCGCGTTGAGGGAAAGGATGTTGGTCTCGGAGGTGACGTCATCGAGCATTTCGACGATCTGTCCGATCTCCTCCGAGCGCGCCTCAAGCGCCTTCAACCTGCGTGCGATCTCGGCGACCGCGGCTTGCTGTTTGGCCATGCCCTCGGCGATGGCGGGCAGGGCGGTGCCGGTGGCTTCGGCGGCGACAATGACAGAAGTCGCGGCGTACGAGATGCGCGCGGTACGCGCTTCCAGGGCCGCGAGCAGCGACGCCACTGCCTGTGCGACTTCGCCGAGCGGGCCTTCGCCGATCTGCGGACGCACCCGCAGGTCGCCCTGTTCGGCCAACCGCAAGGTTGCTACCAGATCCTTCGTGTTGTTCTTGTCGTTCATGATCCTATGGCCGCGCTGATGGAATCCCGGACGTAGTCCAGGGTTCGTTCCAGGTCGAGCAGCAGCGCCGGTCCGCCTGCGTCCAGAATCGTGGCCGACAGAAACGGTGGCCGCGCGGGTGGCGGACGGCTGTACTGCTCATCGATGGTGCCGAGCCCCAGGCTGCGCGCAACCGCAATAGCGACACGCACGGTTTCCAGCCCTGCGTCTGGCTTGGTTTCCACCAACAGCAGCTTGTCCTGGGCGAAGCGGTCACCGCCGGCCTCCGTAGCATCGTCTCCGGCGGGCTGAAAACACACCGCGAGATCGAGCACCGGCAGGATGAAGCCCTGCATGGGCGCGATGCCGCGCACCACCGGTGGCGCGAGTGGAACCGGGGTGATGCCTCGCATGGGCAGCACCTTGCGCACCACCGCGAGCGGAAGTGCGCAACGCAATCCGCGCAGCTCGAAGAAGACGACATCGAGGGGTGCTGCCGCCGACATGGGCTACACGACCACCGGCGCTACGCGGCGCCGGATGAGCTTGCTGCGCAGAAGACGAAAAAGTATTTGGGTCACGTCGTACGATCCCATCTTCGAGATCTGGATCAAGTCGCGCACCGTGTTTCGACCGTTGACCAGATCCGCAATGATAGCCTCCTCGCGCAAGAGCTGTCCGCGTCCGAAGCTTGATAGTTTGTCCTCGTTGCGCACGAAGGTCATGTCGAAATCGCCAATCTCCTGCTCGATCACGCGCCACTCCTCCACGCGCCGCAGACCCTCCAAGATCAACCCATCCACCGGCAGCGCCAGCCCTGCCTCTCGCGCGACCGCGGGCAGCTCGGGCTGCACCCGGAAGGTGAAATGCCCGCTGCCCCAGCGCAGACTCTCAAACACCAGCGCCGCGGTCTGCTTGGCCATCGCCTTGCGCAGCCCGGTCACCGAGAGCAGGCCCCGCGCGCACAGATACGCGCCGAGGAGCTCCCTGCTGTCCTCATTTTTTCTGTCTTCGATGACCTTGCCGAGCACGTCCTGCCCGATGTACCCGCCGCTTATCAAGAAACGCCCAAGCAGGAATTCGTCGGCCACGCCTTGCGCGCCGGCGAATTCGATGCGGCCCTGGCCGAGGTAGATTTCCATGCGCGCGCGGCCGTGGGATAACGTCACGGCCCCGGTATAGCCGCGGTCCTGCAGAAGCAACAGCACGTCCGCGATGGAGATGAGGCCAAGGTCGCCGGCCAGCGCGGCGTCGAAGTCCGCAGGTCGGGGGCTTGCGTTGTCCTTGCTCTCGCCGCGGATCAGGGCGGCGATATCGATGGGGTTGTCAGAGGCTTGCGCGGCCTCGGAAGGCTCGGGCTTCTTGCCCAACTTCTCGAAGGTGTGCGCGACCACCGCCAGCAACGCTTCCGGCGAAAACGGCTTGGTGACGATGTTCGTCACGTTGGACATCTCGGCAAAACACTCGCCGATGTCTTCGCCCTTTGCGCTCATCACGATTACGGGCACTTGCGCGAGTTTTACCTGTGCCGAGATGGCGCGGCAGACGTCGTCGCCTTTCAAATCGGGCAAGAGGAAGTCGAGCAGTATCAGATCCGGCGCGTGGGCCTGGGCGGCCTCAATGCCGCCTTCTCCGGTGCGCGCGGTTTCCACGCGGTAGCCGGCCTTGGTCAACGACAGCTCGATCAGTTTGCAGATGGTCGGGCTGTCATCGACGACGAGTATGGTCTCTCCTGCCATCGGCAGTTGTCCTTTCACCCGGAGTAGCGCGGCATTTTACCTCGGGGAGAGCCCCCAATGCACGAGGAGAAAACGGGGCTGGTTCGGGCGCGCGGTATGGTCGCGCAGGAAAGGTCGCACCCCTGTGCCGCGCCGGCTCTTCATTTTCGCTGCCAGGCCACCGATTGAAAACAAAGGAGTTTCTCGGCATGGATGCAGCAACGTGGCTACGCCAGATGGGCAGCGACTCCGTGCAATCGGAGAAACGTGCTCGGCAGGGCGAGCTTTGCACATACCTCGGAAACCTGGCCAGTCTGGACGATCTGCTCTTCGAGGCGATGGAGAAGGTGGCCGGTTTCTTCGGGGCGCAGCGGGCGGCCGTTTTTGTTCCCGACGTGGACAACCAGATGCGCGCCGTCGCGTGGATTGGGGAGTCCGTGCGCGAGCTGCGCCTGCCACGCGACGCAAGCAACCTGGTCGGTTGGGCCGTCTCGGGGCGCTCGCTGTCCAGCGTGCGGAACGTGTGGGATCTGGGGGAGCTCGTGCGCCTACACCCTCGGCTCCGGCCTGAGGAGAAGCTGGACCAGTGGCTGGGCCTGCGGCTAAAGGCCGCGCTGGTGGCCCCGCTTGTCGAAGGCGACCAGGTCGTGGGCGTGCTACTCGTGGTCAACCGCGACGACGAAAGCGGCATTTTCCCATCTCGCGATGTCGCGCACCTCGGCGAAGTCGCGAAGACGATCGCGGGCAAGCTTGCCGGGTTCCTCGGCGTGCGGGAGATCCCTCCACCACCTGCTCCGGCGCCCGCGAGCAAGCCAGGGCCGGCGGCCAGCCCGACCGCTCAGAAGACGGTTCCACCAGGGGCAACCAATACGCCGGTACCGGCCCAGCGACCATCCGCGCAGCGCGAGACGGCTGCGACCCTGCCGAGTCCCGCGCTGCCCCGTTCTCCGACGCCTGGAATCACGACCACCGGGAAAACCCTCGGAGAGCGCGTCGCCGGGAAATGGAACCACCTGGTCGATTCCAGCGTGATCCAGCCCGAGCTGCTGGCCAAGGCTCTGGCTCAGGCAGAAGCCACGAACACCGAGCCGGGCCGCTATCTGATTGAAAAAGTCGGAATCGCCCGCGCCGAGGTAGAAAAGTCGGTCTCACAGTACTACGGCGTCCCGTTCTACCGTTTCACTACCCAGCAGCAGATCCCGGAGGATCTGCGCCACCGACTTAGGGTCGATTTTCTCCGCCGGATCTGCGCCGTGCCCATCGAGCGCAAAGGCCCGCGCTTGGTCGTGGTCATCGACAACCCGCACGATATCCAGCGCGCCGACGCGCTACGATCGGTGGAGGCCGACCGCGATGTCGCCATCCATGTCGGCTTCCGCGACGAGATTCTGGCCTGCATCGAGTATTCGTACGGGCTGCGCCCCGACGTCAACGTCCTGCTCAAGGAGCTGTCCACCGACGAGAACACAGGTGCCGTCGACGAGCCCAGCGACGACGACCAAGCCGCCGAGGATGAAGAATCCGACAGCGCCATCATCAAGCTCGCCAACCAGGTGATCATCGACGCCTTTCAGCGAGGCGCCTCGGATATTCACATCGAGCCCTACGGCAAGGAAGACAACACACGCATCCGTTTCCGTATCGACGGCGACTGCGTGCCCTACCAGGAAATTCCGCCCGTGTTCCGCACTCCCCTGGTGGCGCGTTTCAAGATCATGGCTCGGCTCGACATCTCGGAAAAGCGCAAGCCCCAAGACGGCAAGATCAAGTTCCGCATGCGCGACCGTACGATCGAGCTGCGCGTCGCTACCCTGCCCACCGTGAACGGCAACGAAGACGTGGTGATGCGTATCTTGGCGGCGTCGAAACCGATTCCCCTCGACGACATGGGCATGAGCGAGCGCAACCTGCGTGAGATGAAGGCCATCATCGCCAAGCCCTACGGCCTCATCCTGTGCGTGGGCCCCACCGGCTCCGGCAAGACCACCACGCTGCACTCAGCGTTGGGATCCATCAACACGTCCGACATGAAGATCTGGACCGCCGAGGATCCGGTAGAAATCACGCAACCCGGGCTGCGCCAGGTGCAAGTGCAGCCGAAGATCGGTTTCGACTTTGCCGCCGCCATGCGATCGTTCCTGCGCGCCGACCCCGACGTGATCATGGTCGGCGAAATGCGAGACAAAGAAACCGCCAGCACCGGCATAGAGGCGTCGCTGACCGGCCACCTGGTCTTCTCAACTCTGCACACCAACAGCGCGCCCGAGACCATCACCCGGTTGGTGGACATGGGGCTCGATCCCTTCAGCTTCGCCGACGCGCTCTTGGGCGTGCTGGCCCAGCGACTGGCGCGCGGCTTGTGCAAAAAGTGTCGCCAACAAGTTCCTGCCAGCAAAGACGAGATCGCGGAAATCGTCGAGGCGTGTGGCCAAGCTGGGGCCGCCGAGCTGGGTGTGGGACGGCCCGACTTCAGGCTGTGGCACGCGAGCGGTTGCGAGATCTGTGGCAAGACTGGCTACAAGGGCCGGATCGCCTTGCACGAGCTGCTGGTCGCCGACGAAGACATCAAGCGCGCCATAGCCAAGCGCGCGCCGGTCGAGGAAGTGCGAAACTTCTCCATCAAGGGCGGCATGCGAACCCTGCTTCAGGACGGTATCGAGAAGGCCGTCGCGGGAAAGACCGACCTCAAGCAAGTGCTGGCGGTCTGCTTGCGGTAGCCGCCCGGCTACCGTCGTAACCGCGCTTCGAGATTCCGAATCTGGAACCGGGCCGAGCCCGCGTCGGGACCGAAGGGCAGAATCTCGACGTAACGGCGGTAGGCCTGCAGGGCTGGCACCTTCAGCCCAGCACCTCGATAGGCTTCCGCCAAGCCGAACAGCGCCGTGCCATTGATCGGACTTTGCGCGAGCTCGCGCTTGAATAGTTTGATCGCCAGAGAAAACTGTCGGTGGCCGAGCGCGACGTAGGCGCGCGCGGCGGCCGACCGCGCGGCGTGCTCGGCCGCGCTCTGGTCAAGCGGTTCGACCACCGGTCCGTGCGCGTGGTCGTCCTCGTCGCCGGCCTGCGCGGGTTCGTCGGAAGTTGCGGCCGGAACCGTGGGGGGAGGAACCGCAGCTTGCGCGTGGGCTTGCTGGTCGTCCGTGTTGCCGGACGACGAGATCACCGCCGGGCGCAGATGGTGCCTCTGCCAGACAATGCCACCGTACCCGATGCCCGCGGCGACGGTCGCCATGATCGCCAGCTTAGAGAATCGGCCACGGCGCGACGCCTCGGCTCGGATCATCTCAGTTTCCCCGGCGTCGGCGGCCTGCGGAAGGGCGCCCAGGGAGTCGCCGGCCGACCCTGCGGACGGCGCAAGCTTTGAAGTCGCGCCAGCTGTGGAGGATTGCTTCGCCTCGGCCGCCGGACGCACGGGCTGGATCAGGATTCTCGGCTGCAAGGGTGCCGGCGGTGGATCGGGCAACGCTTCAAGGGCACGGGCGCGTTCAGCGCTGTCGACGATGTCGAAGAACGGAACCAGCTCGCTCATCGAACCCAGGGTTTGCCAGGCCCGCCCATCACGAGAGATCTTGTCGTCGCGGGTAACTCGCCGTTCGATGATCCACTTGTGGAGCTGGGTCAGGTCGCGCAAGTCGTGGGTCTGTCCAAGGGCCGTCAGGACCTTCCACCCGGCTTCGCCCTCGCTTGTCCCAGGCATGGCAGCGGTCGACGCGGATGTGCCGCCGGTTGCGGGACGCTTGACCGTGAAAAGATGCCCGCAATCGCTGCACTGCACTTCCGTGCCGAGGTCGCTGACGCTTGAGTCCTCGACTTCGTACTCGGTCTGGCAACGTTCGCAACGAACATCCATAAGGTTCGGCCTAGGGGTATTTTGTAACATTTCTTGCGGGCCTCGATGAAGAGGCAGTGGCGAAATGTCGTCACTTAGGCCAGGCGCAGACCAACCAAGAATAGCGCCATGCCGACCAGGAAGCCCAGGCCGGCAAGAACCGCAGGTGTGCGCACCAAGGTGAGATTTGTGCTAAGGCCGCTGCGGAAAAACATTCCGAGCGAGACGACCCACAACCCGAGCCCTGCCAAGGCGAGCATAACCAAAGAAGTTTTCGGTCGGAGCTTCGCGTTCAAGCGCTGCTCGTGCCAGGCCGTTCGCCCGTCGAAACCGGCCATGCCGGCCGGTTCTTCGGTGGCTGCCATAAGCCGGGCAAGCCGACGATTGATGCCGGGCAGGCGATCGGCGTGGGGCGTGTAGAAGGATCGCGCACCGAGCAAAGCGGCACGCTCGCCTTCAAAGGCGGAGCGCGCGGTGGCGTAGTCGCCCCTCGTCACGGCTGCAATGCCGATGGCATCCAGTCGATCGAGAGCGCGCCGCACGGTCGGGTTGCCGGGCAAGTAGGCCCGACCGGCATCGAGGTAGTGGCGAACCGCCTGGACGAAATCGCCGCGCGCCTCTGCCGCGGCCCCTTGCCGATAGGCGCCCTGCGCCTCGACCAGCAATCTCACGACCACCACGGCGAACGCCAAAAAGACCCCGGCGCCCGCGATGGCAAGGCGACGCCCACGCTCCGGCATCACACGAAATCCCGTTTGCGGAAAATAAGCA
The DNA here is from genome assembly GCA_964491625.1 of uncultured Myxococcales bacterium. GTDB lineage: Bacteria > Myxococcota_A > Polyangia > Fen-1088 > Fen-1088 > Fen-1118. The sequence continues at coordinate 19,511 of CAZBIU010000028.1, read as the reverse complement.
TGGCGAGCACCAGCACCACAACCGAGTAGGCCAAGCCGTACCCCGTGGCGGTGAGGATGTAGTCCGCGCCCACGAACTGGCGGTGAACCGAAACCTCTTCGGCGCCGACGATGGCCCCCGACGGGTAGAACAAGTGGAGGTTCGGCGCCAGGTCACAGAACACGCTTAGAACGGCCTTCGCTGCCGGTCCGAGCTTTTCGCCCAGGGCGCGGATGTCGGGGATGGAACGACCGACGACGAAGCAGCCGAGTGAAAAGAACCCGGAAAGAAAGGGGCTGGAAAACGCGGAGAAGAAGACGGCGATGGAAGTCACCAGGGTCACGTTCACGAAGAGCAACCACACCGCCTTTGCGGTGGCCAGGTCGAAGTGTGCATCCTCGACGGCCAGCACCACGCCAAGCACCATGCCCATGACCACCATCTGCACCGCCAAGGTCAGCAAGATGCCGAGCCATTTGCCGAGCACGAACTCAAAGCGCCACAAGGGCTTGGGCAAAATCGTGTACACAGTCTTGAGGTCGAGCTCTTTGTAGAGCAGGTTCACGCCCACAAAAATGGCGATGATCACGCCAAAGATGTCGATGCCGAACAGGCCGATGTCGCGAATGGTTCGGACTTCCTCGTGCAGGGTCAGGTTGCCGATGGCCAGCGCCGATACGATGATCAGCACCGCGAAGAACAGCAGGCTGTAGAGGATCTTGTTGCGAACCGCTTCGCGGAAGGTGTTCCAAGCGATGGCGAAGATGCGATTCATGACGTGCCCTCCTGCGCACCCGCCTCGCGCACGAACAGGTCCTCCAGCGATTCACGCCGCTGGGTCACCGAGATGACGCTGCAGTTGGCCGCCAGCACCGCCCGCAGGAACGCGTCCACGTCCGAGCCTTCCGGCAATTCCATCAACATGCCGTCGGCGGTTTCGTGCAGTCTGCCACCATCGGGCAGGCCGGGAATCTGGCCCACACCGTGGCGCAGGCAGACTTCGGTCGACAAGAGGCGCGCAGTCAAAAGGTCTGACAGCCGCCCCACGTTGCGAATGCGACCGGCGAAGATCATAGCGACGCGGTCGCAAGTCATTTCCACGTCAGGAAGAATGTGGGTCGAATACAGCACCGTGCGGCCTTCCCGCTTCAGCTCCAGCATGAGGTCGCGGATCTCCTTGCGACCGATGGGGTCGAGGCCGGTCATGGGCTCGTCGAGCACCACCAGCTCGGGATCGCCCATCAGGGCCTGCGCGATGCCGATGCGCTGGAGCATGCCCTTGGAAAACTTGCGCAGCGGACGTCCGCGCGCATGGTCGAGGCCCACGCGAGCCACCAGGGTGTCGGCGCGCTTGCGTCGTTCGCGACGGGGCACATCGCAAAGCGCCCCCACCAGATCGAGAAACTCCTCGGGCGTCAGGTACTCGTAGAAATACGGGCTCTCCGGCAAATACCCGAGCCGACGTTTGGCCTCGCGATTGGGCACCGGGCGCCCCAGGACTTCGGCCCGGCCGCGCGTGGGAAACACCAAACCCATCAACATCTTGAGCGTGGTGGTCTTGCCCGAGCCGTTGGGGCCGAGGTACCCGAACACTTCGCCCCGGCGGACGTCGAAGGAGGCTTCCTTCACCGCCTCGACGCGCTTGCGGAACAAGCCGAGGTGAAATGTCTTGGCTAGGCCGTCGGCGCGTAGGACGATGTCGCTCATCGCTGCAGCGCCATCTTAGCCATCGATGTGTCTGCGATACCAGTAGATGGTGCGCAGAAGTCCCTCTTCGAGGTCGATCTTGGGCGCGAAGTGCAGAAGCTCCTTCGCCTTGTCGATGTTGGGAATGCGCAACTCCACGTCGGCGTGGTTCCACGGCACGTGCTCGATGTGCGAAGCACTCGAGGCCAAGCGCACGATCTCCTTGGCCAGTGAATGGATGGTCAGCGTCGATCGCGGATTGCCGATGTTGAACGAGTGGCCCACCGCTTCGTCGCGGGTGAGCGCGAGCATGATGCCGTCCACAATGTCGTCCACGTAGCACCAGGCGCGGATCTGCGCGCCGTCGTTGTGCACCGTCAGCGGCTCTCCGCGCAGGGCGCGCACGATGAAGTGGTGAACCGCGCCCTCGCCTACCTGGCGTGGGCCGTAGATGTTGAAGGGGCGAATCGAGACCGTGGGAAGCTGGTACTGCTTCCAGTAGTTCATCGCCAGGTGCTCGGTGGCGAGCTTGGCGACGGCGTAGGTCCAGCGCGCCTCGCCCACCGCACCCAGGGTGGTCGCGTCCCATTCGGTCACGTTGTAGGCGTAGCGGCCGAACACCTCGCTGGTGGAAAAATCAATCACGCGCTTCACGTTGCCTGCCGCCTGCGCCGCCTCCAACACGTTCATGGTGCCGAGCAGCGAGACCCGCATGGTGAGCACCGGATTGCCCAGCACCGTGTCCACCCCGGCGATAGACGCCAGGTGAATGGCGGCGTCGCAGCCGGCCATGGCGTCCTTCACCGCCTCCGCGTCGAGCACGTCCCCTTTGATCGCCTTCACGTGCGGATGCTTGTCGAGGCCCGCCGGTCCCAAGGCGTTGCGACGGAAGGTGTCGAGAACCACAATGTCGTTGTCCGGGGCCAACCTTTCCACCAGGTGCGAGCCGATAAAACCGGCCCCACCGGTGAGGAGGATCTTCCGTCCGGAAATCTGCGGGGTCGCAAAAGAAGTGTCACTCATGGCGATGACGAGGTCGTATCATAGCCCAACCTACTGATGCCTGGTACGAACCCGCCCAAACCAGCCGCGTGGGGAGCCCGCCGGCCTAGCCGGCGGCGAGCCATCGTGGGAGGGCATGGGAACCCCTTGGGGGTTACCATGTCAGACCGCCGCGCTGGGGTTCTTGTCCCGCTGTTCTCGATTCGCACCGACACCGGCTGGGGTTTGGGCGAGATTCCCGACCTGGTGCCGATGTCCCGCTGGGCCAGCCAGACGGGCATTCGGGTGGTGCAGATGCTGCCGGTGTGCGCGGTGACGGGAGGCGAAACCAGTCCCTATTCCGCCAGCACCGCGTTCGCCCTCGACCCGGTCTACCTGGGCCTCGATGCGTGCGAGGACTTCCTCGCGGCCGGCGGCCGCGCGGCGCTTTCCCGCGGGGATCGCGCATTGCTCGGCGAGGTGGCTGCGGCGGGATCGGTCGAGTGGCATCGGCTTCGCCCGCTCAAGGAGCGCGCGATGCGCTTGGCGTTTGAACAATTCGCCACGCACGAAAAGAAGCGCGGCCGGCGCTCGCGCGAGCTTTCCGAGTTTCGCAAGGAAAACCAGCACTGGCTCGACGACTACGCGCTGTTCGCGGCGTTGCACCGCCAGTACGGCACGCACTGGAAGGACTGGCCCAAGGACCTCGCCAACCGAGAACCCGCCGCGCTGAAAAAGGCGCAGGAAGGGCTCAAGGACGAGATCGCGTTCGTGCTCTGGCAGCAGTGGCAGCTCGACCTGCAATGGCAGAAGGCGCGCAGCCAAGCGAACCAGGTCGGCGTCGATCTGATGGGCGATTTGCCCTTCGTGGTCGCCGAGGACTCCGCGGACGTGTGGATGCACCGGGATCTGTTTCGGCCGGGCATGCGCGTGGGCGCGCCACCGGATGCCCTGTGCGCCGACGGGCAAGACTGGGGGCTGCCGCTGTACGACTGGAGGGCGCTGGAGAAGACCGGCTTCGCCTGGATGCGCTCACGGGCAGAGCGGTCGGGGCGGCTTTACGGCCTCTATCGCGTCGATCACATCATCGGCATGTACCGCACCTACTACCGGACCGCCGACGGACGCAAGTCGGGCTTTTCGCCGGCCGATGAAGAAGCCCAGATTCGACTGGGCGAGACCCTGCTTTCGATCATGGACGAATACGGCGACGTGGTGGCAGAGGACCTGGGCATGGTGCCGGAATTTCTGCGCCCATCGCTGACCCGGTTGGGACTGCCGGGGTATCGCGTTCTGCGTTGGGAAAAGGACGACCTCTGGCGCGATGGTCGCATGCAGCAGTTCTACCGCGATCCCGCCGGATGGCCCGCCATCTCGGTGGCCACCTCCGGCACCCACGACACCACCACGCAGGCCGAGTGGTACGACAGCTTGTCTCCCGACGACAGGCGCAGCCTTGCCCGCATTCCGGGGCTTTCCGAGCTCGATCCCCACCGCAAGTTTGACCACGAGGTCCGCGACGCCCTTCTGCGCGTGCTTTACCAGGCCGGGTCGAACCTGTGCCTCTTGCCGCTGCAGGATCTCCTGGGCCATCGCGAACAGATCAACGTGCCCGGCAGCGTGAATGACCGCAACTGGACCTACCGCATGCCGATTGCGGTCGAGGCGCTCGAAGCCGATCAAGCCACTACCGACCGGTTGCACCACCTGGCGGCCGAGAGCCGCCGGCTCGACTGACCAGCTCTGCGTGGTTTCCAACTTGATCTGCTGCGACAGATCGGGGAAGTAGTGTGACATCAAGCCCATACAAGGAGCACCATGACCATCGCCTGCAAGTTCGGGGGAACCTCCCTCGCCGACGCTTCTCAGTTCCGCAAGGTTGCCACCATTATCCGATCCGATCCCGATCGGCTCGCGGTGGTGGTTTCCGCGCCCGGCAAGCGCCACAAGCAGGATCCCAAGGTTACCGACATTCTTCTGTCAATCCACGAGCTGATTGTGCGCGACATGGACCCGGGCCCGTCGCTGGCACTCTTGCGCGGGCGGTTCCTGGACATCGAAAACGAGCTGGGCGTCAAGGCTGGGATGGCTGCGGCGATGGACGAGTTCGAGGCCGCGGTCAAGGCGGGCGCTGACCGCGATTGGATTGCTTCGCGGGGCGAGCACTTCTCCGCCAAGATGATGGCTGCTTTCCTGGGCGGTACCTTCGTCGAGGCCGAGCACGCCGTGTATCTGACCGGGAACGGCCTGGTGGACGAGCGCACTTGGAGGGAGCTACCGCCCAAGCTCCCAAGCAAGGGCGCTTACGTGCTTCCCGGCTTCTACGGCACCGGTCCTCAAGGCAAGGTCAAGACCTTCTCGCGCGGCGGTTCCGACATCTCGGGTGCCATCCTGGCGCGCGCCGCCTCGGCGGGTCTTTACGAAAACTGGACCGACGTGTCGGGCCTGCTTATGACCGACCCGCGCGTGGTGCCCGATGCCGCGCCCATGGAACGGGTGACCTATCGCGAGCTGCGCGAGCTGGCGTATTCAGGCGCCAACGTCTTCCACGAGGAAGCCATCCTTCCCTGCAAACAGGCCGGCATTCCCATCCGCATCGCCAACACCAACGATCCGACCGCCAAGGGCACCTTGATCGTCCCCGAGAATCAAGCTGCGGATCGTCCCATCGCCGGCGTCGCCGGGCGCACCGGCTTCTGCCTTTTGCAGATCGAAAAGACGCTGATGAACAAGGAACGCGGCTTCGGCCGCCGCGTGCTCGGCATTCTGGAAACCAAGGGCATCAGCTACGAGCTGTCGCCGTCGGGCATCGATTCCATGTGCGTGGTCATCGACAAGAAAAGCTTCGAGGGCGTGGAGAAGGAGGTCTTGCAAGAGATCCGAAACGCCTGCGACCCGGACGCCATCGAGGTCGAGCGCGACCTGGCCCTCATTGCCACCGTGGGACATGGCATGTCGCGTCGTATTGGCGTGTCCTCACGTCTGTTTTCCGCGCTGGCCAACGCGGGTGTCAATGTGCGCATCATTGATCAGGGCGCATCCGAGCTGTCCATCATCGTCGGCGTGGACGAGGCCGACCTTCCCAAGGGCCTGCGGGCCATCTACGACGCCTTCGTGCGCTCGTAGGGTCGTGGACGCTCTTCGTCCGTTGTCGTTCGCTGGAAGTGACAGTCTTTGCCCCTGGGTCGGCGTGGCGGGACCGTTCCGGCGCGGGCGGGCCAAGGAAATCCAACCATTTCCATCACGCGCGCGTACCACGCCCCGATTGGCATTCAACGTGCAATTGAGGGTCAAGTCCTTACTTGACAATCAGGAGCAAAGCGATGCGCGGCAGAATCCGCGGAAACAGGTCAGGGTTCACTCTAGTTGAACTGATGATCGTGGTGGCCATCATCGGCGTGTTGGCCGCCATGGCCATCCCCGCGTTTACCCGGTATGTGCGAAAGGCGCGTACATCGGAAGCGGTTGGAGAGCTCAACAAGCAGTGGATGGGCGCGCTGACCTACTACGAGGCCGACCACTCAAGCGCGTTTGGCGGTGTGCTCACCAAGGAGTTCCCATCCCCCAATGCCGCCTGGGAGTCCACTGTCGAGTGCGGTTGTTCGCCCAGTACCTTCTGCCCCGGCGGAAACCCGGTTTGGCGTGCCGATCCGGTCTGGCAGGCTCTGGTCTTTTCGCTCGCGGACGCCCACCACTACATCCCCGGGTACAGCGGCATCGGTCACGAGGCGACGGCCCGATTCACTGCCTATGCCAAGGGGGATCTCAACTGCAACGGCACGCTTGCCGAGTTCTCACGCGACGGCGCCGTCACGAGCTTAGGTGACGTGTCGGGTAGTCGCATTCCCGCAATCGTCAACGAGCTCGAGTAGGGCTACGGTCCAGCGGGCGCACAGCTCGCCGCCTCCACCGAGTACCCGGGCGGCGGCTGCAAGACGAAGGCGCCATCCTGGAAGGTCGCATTGAGCGTGCGGTCTCGCACCCGGATCTCGACCCCGTCGTCGAATCCCTTGCCGGGCTCGGCGAAAAGCACCAGGCGCGGCAAGGCGACGGCGCCCACCCTTTCCAAGTCTTGGTAGGAAACGCGCCAGCGCCCGCGGGACCCCGGGGCCAATCCCTCCAGCGAGACGACATCCCAGGTGGCGACAGCGGGATTCGGCCTGCGCAGGCCCACCCAAAGCGTGGTCTTCGACGGGTCTTCCAGAACCAGGACGTCGGCTCCGCGCGCCGGATCCCAGTCGATGCGAACCGTCCGGGTGCCCGCGTCCAGCGGAGCGTCCCCGAGCAACACGGCCGCGACCGCGGCTGGCTGCAGGGGAATGCGAATCAGGCCCGCGACGTTTGCGGGACACGCCGGCCCCCGACGGAACACGTGCTTCTGGTGATCGATGAAAGTGAACTGTCCGTCGCTGACCGCGAGAGCGGCGACGGTTCCCTGCAGTGAAACCTCGGCCTCGAAGCGCAGTTGCCCTTGGCGAGTGGCAAGTATCTGCACCGTGCCGCGCACGCGCTCGCCGCCCAGCCAGCTCGTGGCGCGGGTCTCGGCGTTGATGCTCGTCACCTGGTCCTGGCGGGCCTTGAGCGCGCCCAACAGATCTTCTGTGGTCGGCGGCGGATAGCTGCGTACGAGACTGCCGGTGCCGGCGCACCCCGCGAATTGCAGGGCCACCGCGAAAAGTACGAGCGATTGGCAAAGGCGGCGTCGGTTCATTTGCGCTCCACCAGCCGGGCCAGGCTTTCTTCCACCTTGTGGCGCAGGCGCTCGTCAGGCTTGAACCCCAGCGCGCGCTTGAACGCGGACGTGGCCAGGCCGATTTCTTTTCGCATGGCGTACAGGGATCCGAGATGCCACTGGATCTCCGCATCGGCAGGCTCAAGGCGCGCGGCCTGCTCCAGAAACAGGCCGGCCTTGCTGAGGTCGTGCCGGTGGAAATGGACCCACCCGATGCTGTCGATAAGGCCGCCCGAGCCGGGCTCAAGGGCGCTCGCCACCTCAAGCCGCACCAGCGCACGGTCGAGGGCATGGTCGTGATCCGCTGCGACGAAACCCCAAAAATTCAGCGCCTCGACCGAACCGGGATTCTTCCCCAAGTACTTTTCTACGATGCCCAAAGCCCGTTGCCAGTTCCCACGCCGTTCCTCGATCGCTGCGAGGATCAATACGGGCCGGCCTTCGTCGGGGTAGCGCGCGAGTGCCTTCTCCAGCCGAAGCACGCCGGCGGCGGCGGCGCCGCGCTTTTCCTCCACCAGGGCCGCCGCCACCGCGGCCTCGACCTCGATGGCGGCTCGGTCGCCCGAGGCTGCGCCTGCCGCTTCATCGATGACCCGCAGCGCCTCGTCGCTCTTGCCATCGTCCCGCAAGAACTCCGCTGCGCGCAAGCGAGCGTCGAAGAACAGGGGAGACTTCTTGTCCACTTGCAAGAGCGCGTCGAGCGCTTCCTTTGACGTGCCCAGCTCCTTCAGAATTCCCGCCCGCAGGAGCGAGATTCGTGTCTTCTCGTTGTCGGCGATACCCGCCTCGGACGCGTGCGCGAGCAACGCCAGGGCCCGCCCGAAACGTCGCGCGGAACGCTCCAGCTCGACGCGCGCCGCGAGGGTGTCGGCATCCAGGCTCGACAGGGGAATGGCCAGATCGTCGGCGACCTGCTCTGCTTCCTTGCTGCTGCCGATGCCCACCAAGAAGCGCGCGAACGCGGCTGCGATCTCAGGCGAGCCCTCGGAGCGATCGATCGCGTCGCGGAACACCCGTTGTGCGTCGTCGTTCCTGCCGGTGGCGGCGTAGATCCATGCCAACGCCGTCAACGCTTCGACCAGGTTGGGCTCTTCGTCGAGAGCTGCGCGCAACTGGGCTTCGGCAGCGGACATGTCCCCCAGCGCCCAGGCGATCGAGGTGAGGCGCATACGCCCGGTGGCCGAGCCAGGCTCGGCCTGGCACAGCGATTCCAGCGTGCTGCGCGCCGCGGGCAGGTCGAGGGTCTGCAACTGCGCGTCCGCCAACTCCAGGTACACCGATTCGGCGGCGTCGTCGCTGGCCTGGAGATCCACCTCGCCCTTCGCCTTGCGCAGCGCCGACACCACGCCCGGCAGATCCCCCTGCGCCCTGTGCACGTGCGCCATGGCCAAGAGCCCGCTCGGGCTTGACCCGAGGTTGAGCGACTCCCTCGCCTCCGAAGCCGCGTCGGCGACCTTGCCGAAACGAAGATCGATCTCCGCCAGGCGCGCGTGCAGTTCGGGCGAGTCGCCGTCGAAGGCGAGAGCGCGTTGCAGCTCCGCGGCAGCATCTTCCCAGCGTTCCTGGTCTTCATAGAGAAAGGCCCGGCCGGCGTGCTCGTAGGCGTCGGGGTCTACCGAGCGGGTGGCAATTTGCCGCCCGTCCAGCATCTTCGTGATGGTGGGGGGCTGGGTAGCGCACGCGCCAAGCAGCGCGAGCCCTGCGAGCCATGGGCGTGGATACGACACGACCGTTGCAAACTACCACAGAGAAGTCGCGCGAACCTTAGGCTCTACCGTGTCTCGCGCAAGCGCTTGATGGCGTCGCGGATGACGGGACGCCCGCTTTCCTGCAACTGGGCGAAGGCCTTCTGGCCGGCGCGATCGGTCGAGGCGGCCAGGCAGGGCAACATCTCGACCACGTCTTCGGCCATGGTTTCCGGGGCAACCGCCAAGCCGCCGAGCATTGGCAGCGCAGCCGACTTGGCCCCCGCGACTTTGCATAGCCTTGCCGCCGCTGCGCTGGCGACGCGGGTGTCACTCTCCTCCAGTGCGGCGGCGAGCGCAGCCTTACCGTCGGGGGTTGCCGGCATCGCCAGGACAACGGCACGACGGATCTCGGGCTCGCGGGCCGCCGAGAGCAGGTCTTTGCCGAGCTGGCTCGAACAGGCAGCGCCACCGTCCACAAGCCCCTGCACTGCCGAAAGCCGTGTGCTCACATGCTCGCTCTGGTTCGCCGCCACTTTACCGAGCGCCCGACAGGTCGCCGATACCGTCTCGGGCGCGACCTCGTATTCGGCCCGGCGCGAAGGGCCACTTTGTGCGAAGAGCAGTGCCGCGGTCGACACCGCACGGGCGCGAATCGCGTCGTCGGGCGACGCCAGAAGCGGCACGACCGATTCTAAGAGGAGAGCGCAGTCGTCGAGCAAGGGCATCGCATCGAGCGCGGCCAGGACCAACTTCCGGTCCGAGTCGGCGGCAAGTCGCGCCAGTCTCGCAGCGCCCAAGCGGGTCGCCTCGCGCGTCAGCTCGGCCCGATCGCCGCGCTCGCTCGCCTTGCGCAGATCGGAAGCCGGCGGCTCGAACAGACCCGTGCGCTTATTGATGTTGGCACGGTCCGCCGCGAGCGCGCCAAAAGCGAGCAGCCACGCGGAAACCAGCGCAAGCAACGAAAGGGTTGTCTTCATGGTCGGACGCCATCAGGCTATCAAGCCAGGGCGTCGAGGCAATTATTCTACCGGCTTTGGGCGCGGCAAGCGTGCGATCACCCGTGGCTGCGTCTCCCACTTCGCCCAGATGTGCTCCCTCGCGCGCGGCTTCGGTCGGCTTCAGGAGCATCTGCCAGGACGATACGAGAGGCCCAAGTCGAGGGACGAAGTGTGATCCAAGTTGCTTACGATTGCGGACGATGATTGCAGTCACTCGACGGTACACCGTCGGACTCGTACCATGGAAACATGCGAACAAAGCCAAAACTTCTCGTCCTGATGCGGTTGACGTCTGTTGCGGCTTGCAGCGACAGCGGAGGGAGCGGCGAAGCTACTGCGGGTGGGGATGCTGCGGTGGTCGCGCAGAATTCTTTCAGTAGCAGCGGGTGCAAGAAAGAAGTGGCCGCCAAGATGGAGCTGGCGCGAGCGCGCAGCCTGCAGGTCATCAACAGCGAGGTCGGCCTGGATGGCCTGCGTTGCGTGGCTTGGGAGCGCGTGGGCGACGGCGAAGTCAAGCTGGACCTGTACAACTTCGACAGCGCCTGCGGCGCAACCTGGACCGGTGACGGCGCGATCGCTGCGGACGGAACGCTGGAGTTGCACGTCAGCAATCCGAGCTGCCGCATCGCCAGTTGCGGCACCTGCCTTTATGACTGGTCGTTCGATCTGCACCTGGGCCTGCCTGCCGGACAGGTGGTCGGGCTCGCTGTCGCCGTGGACGCCTGCGAAGGCCAGCAGGCCACCACCCACCTGGCTGCAGCCATCGGCGCCGAAGCAAATGGCATCCGATGCGAGCTCGCCAGCTACGGCGCGGTCAACTGGCAGGCCAACGCCGCGGGCACCTGTGGAAGCACTGGCATGCCGTGCGTCGGATCGCTGCTTTGTGGATCCGGTAGCCTCACATCAACTGGCACCTGCGCTGCGGGCTTGATCTGCGACAGCAGCGCGGCCGAGAACGAACCGGTGTGCTTTGTGCCCTGCACGACCGTGGCCGATTGCCCTCGGGCCGACGTCTACACCTGCCAGACGGGCCTGTGCCGGCCAGCGGGCCTAATCCCTTGATTCTCTTCTGCTCCTATGCGCCAAGCAATGCGTTCTATTGCATTATTGGCGGTAATGTAGTACTTCATAGATATGGAAAGGTACCTGGGCAGGCCGCTTCTCGCGCCGCCCGGCCGCGCCCCGGGGTGGTACCATAGACAACAGAGTTCCGTTGGCGCCGGGCTGTTCAAGTAACGCACCAGCCAGAACAGCCCGGCGCCGTTTTCTCTGCTTTCCGCCGGGGGGGAGTCGGGCTTATCGCCGCCGCAGCGAATAAAAGAGCATGCCGTAAAGCTCGCGCAGGGTGAGTTCGGTGTAGGTGAGCCCCGCGGCCTGCGGCAGGAAGTCGAGGATGGTAATCGGGCCATTCGAGCCAACGCGGAAGTCGACCGGGAAGGGAAAGAAATCGACGCCGGCCCTGCGGAACATGCGTGCAGCACGGGGCATGTGGAAAGCCGAGGTCACCAGAATGATCTTCGACCAGCCTCGCTCGCGCGCCACCGCGGCGACCGCTTGCGCTTCGTCGAAGGTGTTGCCCACTTCGCCCGTGATGACGATGTTGTCGCTGGGCACGCCGCGCGCCACCGCGACCCGTGCAGAAGCGGCGCCTTCCACCTCCGACTGATTCTCCCAGGGAATGCGGCCTCCGGTGAACACCAGGTGGGCGGCCTTCTTAAGCTGCCAGAGCGCGATGCCCGCTTCGAGCCGTTCGTTGGCATCGCCGAGATTGGGAAGGCAATTCCGGCAACCGGGCTTTGCCGGCGGCCCGAAGATTCCGCTCAGCGAAACGATGGCGTCGGCCCTTTCCACCTGGACGAGGGAAACCTGCGGATAGCGCGATTCCAAGACACGCAAGAGGTGATCGCCGACGAAGGGAAGGCTTGAGACATAGAGGAGCGCCAGCGCAGCAACGACCGGCCAGCGTTTCTTCCGTATCAGCGCCACCCCGAGCAGAGTTACCACCCAGCCGATCGGCAACACGAAGATGGGCAGAAGCTTGTGCAGAAAGAGCATCACGATTCAGCGATCGGGCCGGGCCGTCATTTCTACAAGCTCACGGGCGCGCCGTCGCTTTCCAGAGACTTTTGCGCGGCCTCCAGCACGCGCACCACGCGCATCGCCGAGTGCCCGTCGGTGGTCGGGCGTTTGCCATCGGCGATGCATTCGAGAAAATGATGGGTTTCGCGTTCCAGCGGTTCCACCATGGGAACCTGGGGAATGTGGATGTCGCCGTTGCGAATGGACAAAAACTGCGCGTACTCGGTGAAGGACGGCGGTCGGTCGGCGCCCTTGTCGTAGATGCGGATCTTCTCCACTGGGTGGACGTCGTCAAACTCGACCATCTTCTGCGATCCCACGATGGTCAGACGCCGTTCCTTGCGCGGGTCGAGCCACGAAACCTGGATCTGCGCGCTGACCCCGCTGCGAAAGCGCAGGTTGACGAACACGACGTCTTCGATGCGGCTTTGCAGGTAGGTTCCGCCGCGCGCGCTCACCGAATCGGGCTCGTCGCCGAGCAGGTACTCGATCATGGATACGTCGTGCGGGGCCAGGCTCCATAGCGCGTTTTCGTCTTGCCGAACCCGGCCCAGGTTCACCCGCAGCGAGTAGATGTAGAAAATGCGGCCGAGCTCGCCGCCGTCGATCATCGCCTTCAGTTTTTCGACCGCGGGATGGTACAGCATCAGGTGGCCGACCATCAGCACGCGCTTGTGAGTCTCGGCTGCGGAAACCACCGCGTGTGCGTCGGCGGCATCGAGTGCCATCGGCTTTTCCACCAGCACGTGCTTGTTGGCGTTCAAGGCCATGCGCGCCTGTTCCGCGTGGTCCTTTGCTGGTGTGGCCAGCACCACCGCGTCCACGTCGGGCGCGGAAAGCGCGTCGGCGAGATCCTGGCCCAGGCGGGCTTGGGGCGCGATACCGGCGGCCCGCACACGCGCGGCTTCGCTGCCGTCGCAGACCAGCACCAGCTCGGCACCCTTGGCACAGCTCATGGCTCGGACGTGGTTGATGCCCCAGGCGCCTGCTCCGACGACGGCAACGCGAACCATGTCAGCCTCCCTGAAGGTAGAATTTCCCGATCTGCTCCACCACGTAGGCCTGCTCTTCTTCCCGAAGCTCGGCGTAGATGGGCAGGGCCAGCGCCTCTTGCGTGGCGCGTTCGGCGTGGGGAAACGCGCCGGGGGAATAGCCAAGGTTGGCGAAGCAAGGCTGCAGGTGCAAAGCGAGCGGGTAGTACACCTCGGTGCCGATTTCAGCCGTGGCCAGATGTCTTCGCAAGGCATCGCGCTTGGGCGCGCGGATCACGAACTGGTTGTAGATGTGTCCGGGCGCAGCCGGGGGCAGGATCAGCTCGGAGGGGATTCCGGGCGTGGCTGCGAAAATCCGACGATAGCGGTCAGCATTTCGACGCCGGGCGCCGGTCCAGTCAGCGAGGCGCGCGAGCTTCACGCGCAAGATGGCGGCCTGCAGGGCGTCCAAGCGGAAGTTGCCGCCCACCAGGTGATGGACGTACTTCGGCTTGCTGCCGTGGGCGCGCAGAATCGCGACCTTGTCGGCAAAGTCCCCGTCGTCGGTGAGCAGGGCGCCCCCATCGCCGAAGGCGCCCAGGTTCTTCGAGGGAAAGAACGATAGACAGCTCGCGATGCCCGAAACCTTGCAGGCGCCGATGGCCTGCGCGGCATCTTCGACCAGCGGAACCGAAACCGCGGGTAGGGTCGCGGGCCGGCCGAAAAGATGGACCGGAATCAGCGCGCGCGTCTTAGGCCCGCATCGAGCCGCGGCGGCGCCAGGGTCAAGGTTGAAGCTGTCCGGGTCGATGTCCGCGAACACGGGCTTGGCCCCAAGCCGGGCAATACAGCCGACCGTGGCGTAGAAAGAAAGCGGCGTGGTCACCACCTCGTCGCCTGGCCGCAGGCCTAGCGCCATCAGGGCCACCAGCAACGCGTCGGTGCCGGACGACAAGCCCACCGCGCGCCGAACGCCGAGCACCACGGCCAGGTCTTTCTCGAAGGCTTCGACCTCGGCACCGAGGATGAAGTTGCCCGCGTCCATCACCCGGGTCATGGCGGCCAGGATGGGCTCGCGCAAGGTCCGGTTCTGCGCGTTCACGTCGAGCAGCGCAACCTTCATGGCTTTGCCTCGGGTGCGAGGGTGGTGATTCGGTCAGGACCAGGGTTTTCGACGTAGCGCTGGCCGCACGCGGGGCAGGCTGGGCTCGTGCCGGCAGGCAGGCGGGTGCCACAGCGGCACATCCAGCCGACCCGCCGGGCGGGTACGCCGGTGACCAAGGCGTACGCGGGCACGTTCTTGGTCACCACGGCGCCGGCACCGACGAAGGCGTACTCACCGATGTCGTGGCCACACACCACCGTGGCGTTGGCACCCACCGAAGCGCCCCGCCCCACCACGGTCTTGCGGTATTCATGCTTACGCTCGACGAAGGCGCGCGGGTTGAGCACGTTGGTGAAGACCGCAGAGGGGGCAATGAATACGTCGTCCTCCAGAATCACGTCGTCGTAGAGCGAGACATTGTTCTGGACCTTGCAGCCGTCGCCGATCACAGCTCGGCTGCCGACAAAAACGTTCTGGCCCAGCACGCAGCGGGCCCCGATGCGCGCGCCGGCCATCACGTGACAAAAGTGCCAGACTTTGGTTCCCGCGCCGATCTGGGCCGGCTGGTCGACGACCGCGGTCGGATGGGCCCAGAAGCCAGGATTCGGGGACGTCGGATCGGCCATAGCGCCGAGTCTACATCAATACACGGCGCCCACGCGGAACAGCAGCACATGCTTGGTGTAGTCAAGCTTCGTTGACTGTATGTCGACGCCGGGGACGACGGGGTCAGCGCTCAGCGTTCGATTCAGACTAAGCGAGTAGCTTGCGCCTAGGATGATCACGTTGGCGATTACATAGTCAACGGAGGCACCAAACATGACACTGTTGTCGACTCGGTCATAAGTAACTGGCAGCCCGGTACTCGGGTCTACAGCGGGCGTTGTTATCGCGTTGGTATTGGGATCGATCGCCGATGCCGGCGCGGTGCCATAGCGCCGGTTCTCGAATCGTCCATAGAGGTAGGTCATCAGGCGGCTGGCGACCATCTGCTGATAGACACCGTACACCGCATCCATATTGTAGTAGCCGCCGAGGAAGGGCGAGTTCACGAAGTCGTGGTGGTACCCGAGCCCGGCCCGGGACAGCAATGACAGCGTGTAATTGACCTCAGCCACGATGCCGACATTGCCGAAGCCCGTCGGCGTGTTGCCGGACGAGTAGAACGCGTTGCTGTATCCGGCGGCGAGGTTGACACCGAACTTGTCGGTCAGAAGGCCACGAATACCGAGCAACGTACGCAGGGGAAACGACGAGCTGTTGCCCGAGTTGCTGTTGAGGTAGGTGATGGCACCCTGTGCAACCTTCAGATAGAGGGACGTTTTCGGAAGCCAGCGCCAGCCGACGTCCAACACGCCCTCGTTTCCCATGTAGCTTCCGGAATCGTACGTGCCTTCGTACTTGTCGATTAGGTTCGTATAGCGGAGAAGAACCCGTAGTCGCCCGCCGCCAGGGGCGAAGGTCAGGCCGGCGGAAGCCATATTGTCGTCGCTGGTGATGGGCTCGCCGGGCTGGTAGGGAGCTTGCTGGAATCGGCTGAAGGCTTCCGAAAGAGAGAGACTGAGGGCCTGGCCCGAAGAGAACTCGGCGGATCCACCCAAGCTGGGATTGATCGCATCTTGCTGTGTTATCTGTTTGTCGCTCGATAGGTACTCTCGAAAGTCCACTGAGCCGACCAGGTCGTAGTAGGTCCCGCTCGGAATGCTCCCGTCTCGCTCAGCGTTCGTGATCTCTAGGCGAGGATTTACGTGCAAGACTGGCGAGGTGTTGTTCAGACCGCTGTTCGTACCCGATGTGGCGTAGAACACGTTGCTGTCATAGCCGATGTCCGCGAAGATCCCGGCATGAAGGATGGCCTCCTCGCCCAGCTTCAACCCGGAAGCCAGCCCGCGCGTGGTCAACGAACGGCCCCCTCCAGTCGACAACGACTCTAGGGCTGGCCCGGTGGAGGCGGTGCTGGTGAGCTGCATCTGCGCCCACGCCATGGGACTCGCCGCGACGGCAAGGCTGAAGGCAAGCGCAAGTGGCCGAAGTTTCATAGGATTCCGGTTAGATGAAGAAGATGTCTTGCATGTCCGTCTTGATCAGCTTTGGCTGGGCGAACCGGGCTCACTGAAACGGACTTGCGACCGGTGGCCGCGTGACACCCGGGTCAGTCGGGGCCGGCGGAGGCGGCTGGTCGGGGTTGTCGGAGATTCCCGGCGGCGTCTCTACCAGGACCTTGGTCGGCCCGACGTAGTTGGTTTCCGACCCGACGCAGGCGTCAGCCTCGGTGCGAAGGACCTGCGCCTTCTGGTTGATGATGGTGACGCGGGTATACTCGTGCAGCTGCGCGCCTTCATCGCGATGTGACACGGCTTCCTGCAGCGCCTGCAGGGACTGGTCCATCATGTTCCCGTTGATCCTCACCTGCGTCAGCTTGTCCACCAGGCAGTTCAGCCTGATCACATCCTTGTCGCGCTTGGCCTGCTCGGCCTGGCCTTGAATCTGGACCACGATGCCCTGGATCTGACCCCGGTATTCGTTGCCCTGCCTCAGCATCTCGTCCCCGCTGATGGTCGTATTGGCCTGCAGAGGCAATTCCACTGCGGCTGGGGGCGACGCGGCGGGACCAGGCGCAGTAGGAGCTGACTGCGCGATATCGTCGGCGGCCAGCGCAGTCGGCGCGACCAGCAGGGACAAGCAAATGACTCTAAACGCCCTAGACATGTTGGACCTCACGATGAACAAAACGCTCAACCCGCATAACGCTTAAGTACGATTCGCCGAGAGTAACGGGGAAATATATGGCCCGGATAAACATTGTGTCAACCTCACCGGTAGACTCACTGAGACGCCTGGAACACAAAGGGATAGACCACGTCGACCGATCCGCCCGATGGGGCGGGGAAGCGCCAGCGACTGACGAGCCCTTTGATGCATGAAGAAACCTCGTTGTCGCCCATACTGTCCTCTTCGATCTCCACCGCAGACACCGTTCCCGCGGCGGTGATTGTCCACCGGATCTTCACCTTGCCGCTCAGATTCGGGTTCCTCTTCAGGGCGCGGTCGTAGCAGGCCTTGATGGCGCCGATGCGCGCGCGGACTTCCTTGGAAACCAACGACGGATCCAATTCACCGTCGACCGCCGGTGCTTCACTCTTCACGATGCCGCTAACCCGCTTTTCGGTCAGCCCGGCCCCGGTGTCGCCTCCGGCGATGCTGCCCGCCCCGCGCAAGCCGGAGATGTTGGCGACCTTGCCCGAACCACCGGTGCCGGTCTTCACCCCGCGCAAAGAGGCATCGCTGGTGGCCACGGTCAGGCCGCCGACTCCCTGGAACGCCTTTTCCTGATCGCGGTCCACGTCGCCCTTGCCGAGAACGTCCGCGATCGAGCCCGAGCCGTCAGCCTTCGCGCCCAGCAGCTTGAGAATACCGGTGTTGCGAACCTGCTCGGCCAGCCGGGCGCGCCGTTCGGCGTCGAGCCGCGCTTTCTCTTCCGCCGACAGCTCCTTCTTCGGCGCTTTGTTCGCGCTGTTACTCGCGACCTTCTTATCGGCCTTCTTGTCGTCTTCTTTCTTGCCGTCGTCTTGGTTGACCAACTCTTTGGGCGGCTCGGGCGGCTTGGCCCTGACGATCATCTGCACGAAGCGGTCGGGGATCTCCTCGAGATCCGGCTTGCGCGGCCAGTCCACGCTGCGCAGGTAGATCACAAAGACCAGGTGCGCCAGGAAGGATGCCGCCGCTATACCGGTATAGAACCAGTCCAACCCGGCAAAAAACGACCCTCGCACCGAGGCGGGCAGCTGTGGACGCGGCTGCGGGGGCGGCGGGGTGACGAACTGGAACAGAATGCTGAGGTCGCCCAGCGTAACCTTGCCGCGCGAACGCTCGTCGAGCAGAAAGCGCGAGCTGGATCCAACCCGGCGCAGCCGGCCCATCTGCTTGAGCTGTGCCAGCGAGACCACCTCGTTGCCGACGGCAATCCGGGCATCCATGGCGTCGGCGAAGTGGGCGATGTAGCCGCGCGGGCCAGCCTCGAACAGCACCCACTGCTTGGGCAACGATTCGGCCGGAACCATGAAGGTCGCCTTGGACGACCAGCCGATACTGATGTTATCGCGCTTGCGGACCAGCCTCTCCTCGACGATACGACCGCCCTGAACGATACCGATACGCAGGATGCGCGACTTCGGAGCGGACCCACCGCTCGCCTTTGGGCCTGATGTCGCTTTCTGCGTCGCCATCTGTAGTTCCTTGTAGTTAGTCCGTCTAGAAGGGCGCTTTCGTCACGCTGTCCAGGATCTTGGGCACGAACTCCTGCTTAAGCTCGTGCCAGTCGTAGTTTATGCCGGATTTCTGAAGGACGTAGAAAGCTTCTGGTTTTTGGATCTTGCCCTCGATCACGATTTCGCCCTCGATCTTGTAGACCTTCTTGCCTCCTGCGCCACGTTCCACCTTGACCTTGGTGTCGGCGTCGGCATCGGCAGCTTGTGCATCGGCGGTTTTTGCAGGCTCGGACGCCGCTGCGGGTCTCGCAGCTGCGGCCTTCACTTTGCCCCTGGCCCACACTTTCGGTGCCACAAGAGCCGCACACGAAAGCACCAGCAAGCCCGCCAGGGCCACACCCAAACGGCGCGCGATCCGCCGTCGATTCCACCTGGTCATGGCCTACCTCCCTGGGCAGGGGCCGCCGGATAGCCGGCTGGCGCAGGAGCCCGCGGATAGCTGGCTGGGGCGGGAGCGGCAGGGTAGCCGGTAGGCGCGGGGGCGCCCGGAGACCCGGCGGGCGCAGGGGCGGCCGGATAGCCAGCAGGCGCAGCCGGATAGCCGGTGCGGGACGGGGGAGGATAGCCGGCGGCCGGAGCGGCGCCAGGAGCCGCGGGAGCGGATGGTGGTTTCTTCGCATCCTCGGCGGCCTTCTTCGCGGCTCGCTGTTGCTCGCGCTCGTTCTGCTTCTTTTGACGCTCGATGCGCTTCTGCTCTTTCTTGATGCCTTCCTGCGCTTCGTTGATGTAGGCGTCGGCCTCGGGTGGCACCGACTGCCCGGCCCCGGTGAGCATCTGCCTAAACTGCTGCAGGTAGGCGATTGCCGTGTTCAGCTTCGCGGTCGTGTCCATGTTGGGCATCTTCTCTGCGTCCAGATATAGGATGCCCAGGTTGAACACGGCGTCGGCGTAGCGGGGAAACAGCGAAAGGGCCTTCTTGTATTCGGCCAAGGCCTTGTCGTACTGCTTGATGCCACGGTAGGCGCTGCCGAGATTCAGGTGCGCCTTGGTGAAGCTGGGTTGAAGCTGAACAGCCTTTTCCAGC
>CAZBIU010000027.1:0-33170 GCA_964491625.1 uncultured Myxococcales bacterium | reverse complement strand
ACAACGACGGCAACGAGATCGTCCTCAACATCACCAGCAGCCTGATCGAGAACAACGTCGCGAACGAGGGCGGCAGCGCGGTTTTCTTCGTCAGCAACGACCAAAGCGGCTCGCTCACGATCACGGACTCGATCACCCGGAACAACCCGCGCGGCACCTTCGAGACCCCCGACCTGCCCGGCTTCTACGTCATCGCCAAGAATCCTGCCCAGGTCGTCAACTCGCAAATACTGCGCTGACCGCAGACGTTAGACTGGGCCTTTGCGGGCTCTAGCGACGATCGTAGGCCGTCGCTTGCATTGCATTCCTGGACGCCGCCCGTGGGTGGGCTACCCCCGACGCCGCAGGGATCGCCTTCCGCCTTGGTCCCGACAAAGACGCCATTGCACGCAGTAGCGATGGGGGCAAACGCACACGTGGTCGCGGTCCGGTTGCAGCCTGCGATGCATGCCGCGAGAGCCGTGCTATCAACCGTCACGGATCCCACGAGCGCGATGGCGGCAATCCGCGATGGGAAGTTGGACTCGCAGTCGTCAAGCGAAGCCGCGACGCCGTTCTTGGCGCAGCAAGTCCGCGCCGCCGCACAGAAGGCGTTGGCAAGGGTTGCCAGCGAAGCTCCTGCGTCGCCGCCCGATCCGCCAGATCCTCCTGCTGCACTCCCTCCAACTGCGCCACTGGCGCCACCGATTCCTCCGCCACCGCCTCCACTTCCAGCGACACCACCAGTGCCCACGCTGCCACCGCCGGCGAGACCACTCGTTCCAGTGCCACCGGCAGCACCGCCAGCGCCACTGACTCCGCCAGCGCTGCGGCCGCCGGTTGCGCTGCTGCTGCCGCCACTCCCACCCGCGCCTGCGCCCCCACCGGTTGCGCCGCCGGTCGCGCTACTGTTACCGCCTCTTCCACCCGCGCCCGCGCCGCCACCGGTTGCGCCACCGCCGCTGGTTGCGCTGCTGTTGCCGCCACTTCCACCCGCGCCTGCGCCCCCACCTGTTGCGCCACTGCTACCTCCGCTCCCGCTCGTACCGCCATTACCGGCCGTGCCGCCCTTGCCACCAACCCCGCCGCTCCCGGACACGTTCGCGTCGGCCGCGCCGTTGCCGCCGCTCGCGCTCCCGTCTGCGCCGCTGCTTGCGCCACGACCGCCGCTTCCCATCGATCCGCCCGTGCCAGCGGCGCTGCCGCCGGTGCCCCCTGGATCGTGCCGCCGACGCCCCCTTGACCGACGGCCAGCCCTCCCGATCCGCCGGTAGCCGACGTGGAGCTCGGCCCTCCGCCGCTACACCCGCCGAAGAGAACGAACGTCGACCTCAGCGCGCCAATGGAATAATAGGTCGCCGGATCTGAGCCAAGCACCCGTGACCACCTTTTCGCACCGCAAGGACCATGCTTGCCATGGCGAAGGAAGAATACCCGAAAAGAGCCGCCGCAAACCAAGGCACGAGTGCAAGGGAGTACCGACGGATGTCAAAGGGCAGGGTGATCGCGAATTGCCGAATTGGACATGGAGTGACGGGCGGTCTCCCGCTGCGCCAATGGCCTCGGGATCTGACGGTGCACCCCACCTACGTTCATCTTTCGCCGGCCGCTGCGTAGCGGAGTTCCGCCACGCGTGTATGATCGCGATCGATTATGACTGGCAAGGACGGGATCCCGAGTGGATCCTCTGCATCGCTTACGAATGATATTGGACGTACGCCACGGCTCGTGACCGGGCGAATCAAGGTCCATCCGGACGGCTATGGTTTCGTGGTTCCCGACGACGGATCGGAGGACGTGCACGTCAGCCGGCGGCACCGCGCCTCGGCCATGGACAGCGACCGGGTCGAGGTGGATTGGTGGGTCGGCGGGCGGGGCCTGGAAGGACGCGTGGTCAGGGTGGTCGAGCGCGGGCGCGGGAAGATCACCGGCAATCTCAGCTCGTTTGCGGGCAAGCTGCGCTTTGAAGCGGATGACCCGCGCATTGGCGCGCCGGTTGTGATTCGCGGCGGCGTGAGCGCGCGCGCCGGGCAATCCGTGGTCGCGGAGATCGTCGCCTACCCGAACAGCCCCGACGCACCCATCGAGGTTTCCCTGATCAAGGTGTTGGGCGACCCAAACGACCCGCGCACCGAAGTCGAGAAAACCCTGGCCTGCGCCGACATCTTGGACGAGTTCCCGGGCGCGGTGGCGTCGGAGGTCGCGCATTTTCCCCGCGCGGTCGAGCCGGCCGACATGCGCGACCGGATCGATCTGCGCCACATCCCATTCACCACCATCGACCCAGAAACCGCGCGCGACTTCGACGACGCGGTCGCGCTGGAATCGCTTTCGCAGGGCGGCCATCGCTTGTGGGTCGCGGTGGCGGATGTATCGCACTACCTGCGCGAAGGTACGGCGCTCGATCACGAGGCGAAGGCGCGCGGAGTAAGCGTGTACCTGCCGAACCGGGCGATCCCCATGCTACCCGAGACGCTGTCGGGACACCTGTGCTCGCTGGTGCCGGGCGAAGACCGCTTGGCCATGGTGGCGCGCGTCGACTACAACCGCAACTGCGACGTCACCGAAACCGACTTCTGCGCCGCCGTCATTCATTCGCACGCTCGCCTCGACTACCCTGGCGTGGCTGCGGCGTTGGGCGGCGACGTGCGCGGCAAGCGCAAGATCTACCAGCCGTTCCTTCCCGCCTTGCGTACGATGGACGCGCTGGCGCGCAAGTTGCGGCAGCGGCGGCAAGAACGCGGCGCCTTGGATCTGGACCTGCCGCAAGCGGTGGTTGAATTGGATCACGACGACCCGCGCTTGGTGCGCGACGTGCGGCGCGCCCGCCGTGACGAGGGCGAGCGCAAGGCCTACGCGATGATCGAGGAATTCATGCTCGCGGCCAACGAAGCCGTGGGGGAAAGCTTCCAAGAGCGCAAAGAGGAAACCGCCTGGCGCATCCACGAGGTTCCCGACGAGGAAAAGCTTGCCGCCTTCGCCACCTTGGCCGAACGCTACGGCATTCGTTTCGATCCGACCGAGGCCGCCACGCCGCTCGGGCTGGCCGCCGTGCTCAAGCGCCTGCGCGGCCATCCCGCGGAAAAACCGCTTTCGCTCCAGCTTCTGCGTGCGCTCAAGCAGGCGACCTACGACGCGGTCAACGTGGGCCACTTCGGCCTGGCGTCCCCCGCGTACCTGCACTTCACCTCGCCCATCCGGCGCTATCCGGACGTGATCGTCCACCGTTTGCTCAAGCATCGTCTGGCCAGCCTCGGCAAGCCAGCGGGCGGTTTTTCGCCCATGGCCGAAACCGCCATGCCGACCCACCAGATCCTGCAAGACGCGTCGGCCAACGCCTCTTTCTGCGAGCGCAAGGCGATGGAGGTCGAGCGTGAGGTGGTGGATCTTTACCGCGCGTTTTTCATGCGCGATCGGATCGGCGATGTGCTCGACGCGTCTATTTCTGGCGTGACCTCGTTCGGTATCTTCGTCGCCGCCGACCAGCCCTTTGTGGAAGGGCTGGTGCGCACCGACTACCTTACGCCCGACGACTTTTACGAGTTCGACGAGGTCGGGTGCCGCCTGTCGGGACGCCGAACCGGACGCACCTTCTCGCTGGGCGACCGCGTGAAGGTCGAAGTTCTGCAAGTCAGCGTGGCCCGCCGGCGCATCGAAATGCGCCTTCACGATGCGGCCGCGCGATCGCCGGTCGACAAGCGCGGCAAACGCGGCAAACGCGAGGGCAAGCCTGGCAAGCAGGACGGTAGCCAGCGCCGACGCGAGCTCCGCAGCAACAACCAGCGACGCAAGAGAAGGTAGCCATGGTCGCCGACGCCCATGGCTTGCCCACTCGCCCGGCCGCGACCAGCGCGCCCGCCGAGATCATCGAGACGTGGCTGCCGGCGGCGTTTGCGGCGGCGACTCGCAAGCCCGAGGGCCGGTCGCCGCGGGTGCGACTGTCGCTGTCGGGATCGGACGGCGGCGAATGGGATCTGCAGGTCGATGACGGCGAACTGGCGGTGGCCCGCCGGGTGCGAACCCTGCACGTGCGCGACGACGATCCCGACGTGTGGATCCGGCAATCGGTCGCGGACTTTCTAGCGGTGTTGCTTCCGCACGAGGATCTGTTTGAGTTTCTGCCGGCTTCGGCCAACGTCGTCGAGCTGCTCTCGCCCGAATCGCAAGAAATGGAGCTACTCGACAAGCTCGACGGCCGCATCAAGTTCGAGCTGGAAGGCCGGCGACGCCGACGTTGGGCGGTGGATGCGGCCTTCGGTCGCGCGGGCATGCTCGCCGGCCGTCCACGCACCACGGTGATCATCGATAGCGGAACCTACGAAAAGCTCGCCGCTCGGACCATGAACCCGGTGCAAGCCCTGCTGGCAGGTCGCCTGCGCGTAGAAGGCGACAAGACTTTTGCCATGCAAGTGCTGATGCTGGTGGCGACGCGGATGGGTGGGTAGCTGCTGGCTCACGCAGAAAATCGTCGATACTCGAGTAGGCGCCATGAACGTCGATATGCCAAAGGCAGTCGGCCCCGGCGGGCAACGACCTCCCCAGCGCAGGGAGTAGCGGCAAGAGCCGCGTCGCACTCGTCAGTGTCACCACTTCGATCCCGATACTCGAGTCAAGGCAGCGCACCGAAAAGACCGACACCGTTGCTCCGGCGCTCCACGTGAAGCTGGTGCTAGCGTCGATACCTGACGCGCCCTCAGAGCAACGACGAGTTCAGCCAGCGCAGCTTCGCGATGGAACGGTTCCACAAATCCCCCCTGGTCCCGGCGAGAATTTCCACGGTAAGAGTTTCGTGATATTGGAAAGCTGGCGGGGCTGCAAGAACATGCGGCCTTTCGCCGCAGTCGCCGTGACTCCGATGTTCAGGAGTCTATTCGATGAGCAAGTTAGACAGGGACTTTCCCCCGAACAAGACACTTGCGGCGGTTTGTGGACTGTACTGTCCGGCATGCACGGCGTTCATCGCCACCAAGGAGGAGCCCGAACGTCTTCAGGCACTGGCTGAACGCATGGGCCGAGGCGTTGACGATGTGACCTGTGAGGGCTGTCGTTCGGGCAAGAGGAGCTTCTACTGCCGTGATCTCTGCACCATGAAGTCCTGCGCTGACAAGAAGGGCGACTTCTGGAGCTCGCTCGAGCACCTCAAGACAGATGGCTACGAGCAGTGGTCCCGCGACATGGCAGATCTCCATGCTTGTCCCGGCTGTGGCGTCCTAAACTCCGCCTACGATTTGAAGTGCCGGAGCTGCGGTAAGGCGCCCTCCTCCGAGTACTCTCGCCGCCACGGAGAGGCGGTCGTGGCTCATCTCTCCAAGAAGTAGAGGCACTTCCGATCCGACTGGACTTCGACCCTGAAGCCTGCGGTGATTCACGCAATATTCTTGATCACGCGCTCGTTGTGGGTGCGGTTTCACATGGGTCGGCGCGCACTCCATGCCCCTGCGCTACGTGGCGGCCCGGACAGCGGCTACGACCTTCTGGTTGTCGTCCCCGACAACGCCCGCTCGGAGGACAGGGCCAGCTCACCCATGGTGAAGCCCATGGACATGACTCGGGTTCCACGGAAAGATAGCGTCACGCATGAAGCTGGCCATCGAGTGGTCTTGCAGCAAGCTCCCGGGCCGGGCGTTGTTTCTCTTCATCTTGGCCGGGTCGGCGACGGCTGCTTTCGGCTCGCCCGCACCTGTAGCACCCTCCGTGCCACCGCTCTCGTCAGCGCTTTCCCCATGGCGAGTCGTCAAGTCGCCCGAACCTTTCTTCACCATCGCGCATGCCGGTAGCCAGTTCGCCGCCGTCCGGCTGGACGGTGCCGTGTTTACCTCGCCGGACGCCATCACCTGGACCATGGTCGCCGCGCCTCTCAAGACTGGTCCAGCTACCTCTTCTGCGGACGAGACTCGTTTCTGTGCGCGGTCGCGAACCGCAAGGGCCTGTACGCACTGTTTTCGCCCGGCGGCTCGGAATGGCATTTTGTCAGCGTGCCCAACGAGAACGATGATCACTTCCGACCCGTCACCCATGCGGACGGCAAATACCTCGGCGTCGATGAGTGCGGCACGGTCCTCATTTCCTCCGACGGTATCTCGTGGGACGATCGAAACGCGGTTCACCCATGATCGCCCACGAGCATGGCCTATGGCCGTAGCATTCTGTGGCTATACGAGCTATTGAAAAATCATAGATAGGATATGACTTTTCAACCATTTGAGGCTTTCACGGGATTTGTCACAACACCACCCCGCCAAACAGCACGGGGAAAAATGCCCGCACAAGGCCAAGAATACCCCCTGCAACAACCACCACCACGACGTTCAAGCGCCACTTCCAAAAAGTGAGCGTAGCGAAGGCCGCCAGGCCGAGAACCACGGTCACCCAGTCGATGGTGCCCCTCGGCATGAAGGCCACCTGCGCGAGAGGAATCGAGATGGAGAACATGAGCCCGACGACACCGCAGGTAACGCCTTTGAGAAATTCCTTCACGCGCGGCTTGGAGGTCAGCCAGCTCATGTATCGCGCGGCCCCGAGCACGAAGACGAACGACGGCAGGAACAGCCAGAAGGTCGATGCCATGGCCCCCAGGAGTGCCACGCCACGACTGTGGCCAGCCAGGTAGCCGACGAAGGTCCCGATGGAGATAAGCGGACCGGGCGTGGTCTCGCCGAGCGCGAGAGCGTCGATCATCTGGGGGTCGGTCATCCAACCGTAGCTCGATACGCTGCCTTCGCGCATGAACGGCAACACGGCGTAGGCACCGCCGAAGGAAAACAATCCTACCTTGAGGAAGAACCAAGAGATGTCGAGAAGGCGAGCCCCAGCCGACTCCGCCGCGTGTGCGGAGAATGGAAACAGTGCCAGCAGGCCAGCCAGGGAAGCCGCCTTGTGTCCCGGTGCGAGTCTCTTCCACGCGATGAAGATTCCACCGCAAGCCAGCAGCACGACGATGAAGGGCAGCTTCAGGCCGAAGAAGGCCACGAAGGCCAGGGCCGCCAGCGCGACCGGAAAGGCGCCCTTGAGCGTGGCTCGCGAAATCCGGACCAGCGCCGCGAGCAGAAGCGCCAGCCCAACGGGGCGAAATCCCCACAGCACGCTGAGCACCTCGGGACGCTTGCCGAAGTTGACGTAGATCCAAGCCAGCGCGGTGAGCGTGATGAAACCAGGCAGGATGAACAGAAGGCCGGCGAGCACCCCGCCAAGACACCCGCGCTTCTTCCAGCCAATGTAGATGACGAGTTGAAGCGCTTCGGGCCCTGGCAGAATATGGACGAAGTTGAGCGCGCGGACGAATTCCTCCTCCGCGATCCACTTTTCCCGCTCGACCACTTGCAGGTGCATGAGGCCGATCTGGCCGACGGGTCCGCCAAACGCGAGCCAACCGAGCTTGAGGAAATACCAGAAGAGCTCGCGCATGGAGACTTGTCGCTCGCTCTCGAAAGCGGTCATGCCTATTTCCTCCTGAAGGATTGGTAAAGGCTGGCAAAGATGGGCGCTCCCTGGGCTAGCCGCGCGTCGTCCTCGGTGATCGCGGAACAAAGTCCGGCGATGAGCCGGTCGATACCAGCGGCTTCCGGGCGCCCGTATTTCCCGTCTTTCATGTCGAGGTCATGGACGATCTCGGCGATCTCGCGCAAGGCCGGATCGTCGAGTCCAAAGCGCTGCAACAGCACCTCGAAGGTGCAGCGATCGCCTTCGTGGGTGTACTCCGCCTCGAACATGTCGAAGCGCAGCTCTCCGGACGACGGCTTGTAGCCCTGGCCGGACACGTACTTGAAGTGCGCTTGCTTGTCGATGAAGCTCCGCACGAGCCAGGCGCTGGCGATGCGGTCGATCTTGATCCCCGTGCGCGTGACCCAGGTACGGCCATCCATGATCTCCGGCCGCGAAGAGCGCTGCGCTTGTGTTTCCTTCGTTGGTTCCATGTGCTCCTCCAAATCCGCGATGAGCGCCTCGGCGGCCTCTCGCCCGTTGGCTCCGAAAAAGTCGATGGCGGCGACTTCGTCCAGTCGTTTGCGAAGCCTGCCTAGATCGACGGTGAGGTTGGTTCGCTTGGCGAATTCAGCGCGCAGCCGTTGCACATCCTCGGTCAGGGCTGCGTAGTCGGCTTCTCGCGCGGTCTGAAAGAGCGCTTCGACCTGCCCGTCCGACAACCCGTCCACGAAGCGCGCCTCGACGATCGAGGCTTCGCCCTTGCCTTCCACGATCTCGCGCGCGACCCACTGGAAATCCTCGTGGGTATCGTCGTTTCTCGGAAGCGCGTAGACCGAGTTCTTGATGGCAACCGCGCCCAACCGCTGCAGGCGCCGGCCGATCTTGACCCGCAGATAGTTGGGACTTGGCGGGATCGAGTGGATCAGCAGCAGCCACTTGGTTTCAGATGTTCGAGGCATGCCATTTCTCATTGATGATTCATCTGCATCATGATGATTCAACTGGTATATATCAAGATTCGGTCATGGAGGTAATTGAATCTGTATGCTTTTTACTAGGCTATGGACTGGCCAGCAGTGGCTACGAGGCCAGCCACTTTGCCGCACACAGCTGGGCACGAGCGTGAAACTCAGCAGACCGCCGACGCCTGCTGCTCTCGTAGGCTGGGATCTCCACCTGGACGCTATACTTCCATGATGCCTATGTTCAGCAGGCTGGGTGGCGTTGTTCGCGAAGCACTTTGCGTCCTACGGCTGCCGCTCGTTCGGCGTGACATCGGGGGTGTCCAGAATCCAGACGTGCTTTTCCTGCCACTCGGGGGATCTCATCTAAAGTATGCAGACAATTCTCCCGAACTTTCTTGCAACATGCCGCCCTTTTCCCTCACGCAGGATCTCCTCACCGGCATCCCGGAGATCGACGGACAGCATAGCGAGCTGCTGGACCTGGCCAACGAAGTCGTGAACGCGGCCGGGGTTGGGTTGCACCGCGAGTTGTTCGAATTGGCAACGACATTCTTGGCGGGGTACGCGGCCTACCATTTTGCTGCCGAAGAAAAGGTCATGACCGACCTAGACTACCCTTTGCGCGGGCAGCATTTCGACGAACACCGCCGCTTGCAGCGGGGGGTTGCGGCTCGCGTGGCTGAGGCTCGGATGAACCGGACCTGCGAGGCATGTAAGGACAAGGTTGCACAGTTCCTCGGGGATTGGATTGTTCACCACATACGCGTAGCGGATCGTGAAATGGCAGAGTTCCTTCGCAGTCAGGCCATCGACCTGAGGACGCTGAGATTGCCGAGCTTTCAGACGCTGAAAGACTACGGGGGCATTGCTACCGACTTCGACGAAAGGATCGCGATGGGCGCCGCCGGAATGCGACAGCGTTAACAGAGTCGGCGCGGCGCCGAGCCCAGCTGTTCCAGTCCATAGTCTTCACGCAAGAAGGCGTCCTTCACTTCCTCGATGGCGCTCTCGCTGGTCATGGCTACATCCATCTGGCGCATGAACTGGAGCAAGCGCCCCACCTGTTCGATCATCCGAGCGGTTTCCGCGCGCGGCATCTTGTGCATGCGGCCGTCGGTGGAGTCGCCTTGTACCTCGACCGAAAAGCCCCACTCTTTCAAGATTTCGGCGATGGCCCGTGCGCGTCGGCCGCGGCGCACGGAGTCCGCCGCCCCGCCTCGGAAGAGCAGGTGGACATAGTTCTTGTTGGTGGTGTCGCCGCAGTAGGCATCGACGATGCTGAAGTGGTAGCCCACCCGTGCGGTGTAGTTCAAGTAGCGATCCGAAACCAGCGCATAGCTGGGATCGCGAAACGTGCGCTCCTGCTCGGGACTGGGCAGCGCGTGCTGCATGACCACCGAAGCGAAGCCACCGAGATCGATGGGGCGCGCGCCCCATCGCGGGATCTTCGGGTGCAACATGCCCTTGAGCAAGGCCGCCAGGGGCGCCGAGGTGATTTGGCTGGGTTTTATTCGGTTCTCGCGCACGGAATCCGAGACACCACCGCCCACGTCGATGATGTAGAGATCCACTGGCAGGAAGACATCGAGGTAGTAGGCCACCTGTCGAACATCGTCGATGGACTCGCCCAGCCGAAACATTTCCTCGTAGGAGCGCTCGTGCACATAGCGAGTGATATCGTGCAGGGTCGTGCAGTTTTCCGCCCGGAACTCTGGCGCGCGTGGATCGGTCAGGTGCAGCGGCACGATGCGCTCGGCGGCGCGGCGGAGCAGCAACCGGGCTAGAATGTCCCGACTCCCGCGCGCCCCGTGCGCCGGTGGGCTGGCGCCCACCAGCGGCACATCCACATCACCCGCATAGACGTAGCCCCCGAAAGCATCCACGGTCACGAGCTGCCCGGCAGGAATCGCCCGGGTACCTTCGCGCGTACCCAGCAATGTCGGAACCCGAAACTCGCGCGCCAGGGATGCCATGTGCCCAGTGGTACTTCCGGTGTCGGCCACGATGGCCACGGCCTTGCTCATCAGGCGCACGAATTTGGGGGACGGCCGCTTGACGACCAGAATCGCACCCTCGGGAAATGCATCGAAGTCACCGTCCTCGTCCATGTGCACGGCGACGCCAGTGCTAATGCCGGGACAAACCACCTCGCCCACGCTGAGCAGCAACGTGGCCCCGTCCACGGGCGGCCGATCCTGCGCCGTGTACTGCGCCAGCTCAAGCGGTCGCGATTGCAGGACGAACAGGCGCCGCTGCCCATCCATGGCCCACTCGACGTCCTGGGGTCCACCGAAATGGGCCTCGAGCTTGCGCGACCAGTGCGCGAGCTCTTCGGCCTCTGCGTCTGTCAAGAGCGACTGCCGCTGGGCTAGCTCGGACTCGAGATCTTCGGTCACTTCGTCTGGATATCCCGCGACCGCCGGCTCCACCGGAGCCGTGCCAGGGCGGCGAATCGAGCATTCGGTATCGCTCAGGGTCACCTCGATCGTCTGCGGGATGGTCGAACCGTCAGCAACCGTCACGCCGAGTCCTGCCGCGGCCTGCACGATGACTTGGCCACGATCGATGCGCGCTGGATCGCGGGAAAAAACGATGCCCGCGGCTATCGCCGGAACCATGGTCACGAAGCCCACGGGCATGGCCGCCTGGGAAACCAGCAATCCTTGCAAACGCCGGTAATGGATCGCGGAGCGCGAGTAGAGACTGGCGACCACCTCGCGCCACGCCTCGACCAGCCCTTCCCGACCCACATTCAGCACCGTCTCGTATTGGCCAGCGAAGGACAGCAGCTCGTCCTCGCCAAGCGCACTCGATCGGACCGCCACGCTACGTGGCGCTCCCTCTCGGGCAGCCAGGCGGTCGTAGGCGGTCAGGATGGCCTGCTCGATCTCTGCCGGCACAGCGGCCTTGCGGACCGAATCGACGAACAGCGCGCTGGCACGCTCCTCGTCGGCCCGAGCCACGAGCTTCGTGTTCTCCATGTCGATCCGATGAACAACGCCGCTGGTCTCCAGGAACCTTTGGTAGGCGTAAATAGTCAGCGCGAAACCGTCGGGGGTTGGCAATCCCACGTGGTTACGTATCTCGCCGAGATTGGCCATCTTGGCCCCGACTCTGTCCACGTCCTGGTACACCAGGGTGCCGATATCGAGCACCAGTTCTCGCCCCACGTCCTTGCGCTGAGGATCGACAATCGCGGTCAGCTCGGACTTCACCGCCTCGAACGGCGGCCACAGGGCCTCATGACGGCCGTCGGCGATTTCATTGAGACTCTCTACCATGCGACGAACATCGGACAACATGCGCAGCGATGCCTCGCGAATGTGCGCGGGACCGTATGCGTCTTGTCCGACGAGCCTCTGTTCCAACTCGGCCACGCCACGCAAGAAGCCGTCGTTGGCGGTGAGCAGCCGGCGAAAAGCCGCGTAGTGCCGGCGAAAGCGCGCCATCTGCTGGTCGCGCGTGGTCTTCGGACGAGGTGCACGCAGGCCAATGACCTCAAGGAAGAGAAGAATGGCATGGCCAACGCGGGAGGGCACAGAGGAACCGGAGGGCACAGAGGCCGGAAAGGATGGAATTTCTGCTGTAATGGCCGCGCGAACCAGGGCTAGGATTCGCCGCGCGCCCTTGCGGCGAACGCCGTGGATCTGGAAGGGCGGAACCGGCTCGACATCCCGAGCGAGGATCTCGATCCAGCGCGTGGGCAGGAGCAACCCGTGCAGTATGCCGGCCAAGCCCAGCACTACAAGCAGCGGCCCGGTGACAGCCAGCGTGTGCCCCATGAGCAAGGCCATGAGGGTGATCATGCAGCCCACGGATATTTCGCCCCAGCGGATCTGTCTCCGTATCACCGCCTGCTGCATGTGCTCGTAGGCCAGCTCATCCACGACGGTCTGGTCGGCTTCGTCGCAACTGATCGGCCGGCCGGGCAGGACGGTGCCGCGCACGCGAATGAGGCGGCGCTCCGACGCGAAGAAGCTTGCGGTCGCCTGCTCTGGTTCGTCGAGCACCGACTGGTTCAGCTTGAAATGCGAGTGCTCAAGGTGGTGTTCGGCAAGGATCTTCTCGTAGGGCTGAAGCCTCGCGCTCGCCACGAGCCGGCTGAGGGCGATCGATTTTTCCGCTAGCCGCCGACGGAAATCCTTGTCACGAACGTCGCCGCGCGCGCGCCGCTCGAAGAGGTCGCGGATCTCTTGGCGCAGCTCGTCCGCCTCGACCGGCATCAGTCGTCGTACGGATACTCGCCGGGCGACACGGCTTTCGCGTGAAGGCCAGGCACGAGCGTGATGACGACGCTCAGCACCAGGACGAAGGCGACCACGGATGCAAACCAGGGATCCCACGCGCGCAACGTCGAGTCGTAGAGCAGCCACACGAGAAACCCGTAGAGCACCACATTGCTAGCGATCTGAATGAATTTCGCCACGGCAGCCCCCTAGATGTTGCCCTTCAGCCAAACGTAGTAGATGGCCGTTGCCAGCCCAAGGGAAAACGTCAGCAACACGAGCCAGAAGCCCCACATCGAGTTGATCCACCACTTCATCATGCCGTTGCCTTTTGCTGTCGCGGTAGGGTCAGTGCCAGGCGTTGTCATGAAATCACCAACGATTTGACCCAGTCGGGTACCCACGCGCCGCGCTTGTTCCGCCAGGCAAAATAGAGAAGCGACATGATGAACAGACACAGGAAGATCATTTCCCCCAGGGTGAGCATGACCGCGATCAGCGAGAGCCATTCCACCTTCTGACCGGTCAGAACGTAGGCGAGCCGCATCACCGAGCCGAAGGTGGCAAGGATCAGGGAGTAGCTCAGTACGTAGCGAATAGCAGGGCCGCGCACGTAGGCGGTCGCGATGCTACCGATCTGGGCGCCGAACAGCGCGCCGCTGATCATGAAGACCACCGCCATCATGTCCACGTGACCTTCGATCGAGTGGCGAAGGGCGCCGTACCCGCCCGAGAACACGATCTCGACCAGATCCGTACCGACGGCAATATGCGTGGATGCGCCGACCAGGTACACCAACGCTGGAACGCGGATGAAACCGCCGCCGACGCCGAGGAACCCGGCAAGGAAGCCAGTCACCACGCCTACCAGCACGATGACCCACATGGAGACGACCACACGTGCCGTGCGGCAGCGCACGATGGGGGCCAGGTTGATCGACTGGAAGAACTTCGGCAGGGAGCTCGTGTGCAGCTCACGTCCCATTTCACGGCCCTCGGTCCTCATCACCTTGAGCTGCCGGTGGGACCGCCGGGTTTCGATCTGGGTGTAGAGGAACAGGCTGAACATGACCACCACGGAGGTCACGAGCAGCACGACTCCGGCAATTCCCAGGTTCTTGAAGTACACGAGGGTGCGAACCCCTAGTTCCACGCCCAGCATGGTACCGGCCACCATGGTCAGCGCCATGGTCCAGTCGATGTTGCCGAGCTGACGGTGCCGTAGCGTGGACACCAGGCCCTTGCCCGCGATGTGGGTCATGTCGATGCCCGAGGCCATGTAGCCCGGGAAGCCGAAGACGATCAGCGCGGGCGTCACCATGTAGCCCCCGCCCACGCCGATGAAGCCGCCGACGATACCGACGGTGAAACCAACGAACACCAGCAGGAAGATGGGAGCCTGCACTCCGGCAATCATGAAATCGAACATGGTTTCCTCAGCGTCGGGTGGCGCGGTGTTGAATCTTTTCGAGCTTGAAGCCGAGCATGTCCGTGAAGCCTTCCGCCATCAGTCCCAGAGACAGGCCGAGCATGGCCACGATGATTACGTTCCACACCCCTGACCACGGCCAGGTTTCGACGCCCTTGTGCTTAAAGGTGTCCTTGAACTTGAACCCCTTGGCGTCCTTAATCTCCCAGGGGATAAACACCTGAAGCGTCGCACCAGCCAGGACGGCGCGCCTACCCTTGGTCACCGTCTGGTCGGCGATGACACCATTGGTGTTGCGCGGCAGCCGGTCGCCCTTCTCCACCCGAATGGCAACGAGACCGTTGATCTCGTTGCCGGTGGAGATCTGCAGCACAGCCGGCTTGCTCTTCGTGGCGTCCTTGAACATGTCGGCGTTCACCGCGTATCCACTCACGGCAGCGCGATGGTAGAACCACTCCGCCATCTGGCCGCTCATGTACGAGCGAACCGTCAGGCTCATCACGGTGGCGGCAATCACTGTCCAGAATGAGAATTTTACGACGCCTCGCCTTCGTGCATTCACGGTGTCCGTCATGGCAGCTATATTAGACGTTTACAAGACCTAGGCCATCGAGAACCACCGTGTCAAATCCGGCAAGCGGCGGGCCGGCGTGCGCCGTTTTCTGGCCGGTCCGTTATATCTGACGGCAGCACCGTTGCCGGTGACGGGATAAGTGGCGAGGTAGGTCGGCAGCAGCATCTTCGTGCTGCTGGCCGCACGTGAAAGGGCGACGGCGCTAGCGGCAAAGGCCGAGGCGGAGCGGCTGCGCGCGGAGGCCGAGGCATTGCTCCCAGAACGACGGATTGCCGCCTTCATTCAGGATCGGGCCGGTGCGATCAGCTCGTGCGGCGTAAACACGATGTGGCTCGTGCCATCCCGCCAGGCTTGCTTGAAGCGCAAAGTGAGCCGACCGTCGGACATCTCCTGTAGACGATCGTTGGCGATAGATGGTCGGGCGAGGTAGCGGCATAAATGTTCCAAACCATCGCGGTCATTGGCATCCACGCGCACGTTGGCGTGGAGGTTGAAACCGGCAATCTCGGAGCACCTCTTGCCTATGATCGCGGCCTCGGCATCCTCGCCAGTGCCGCCCAGGCGCAATACACGACAGCCTCGGCGCGGACCCGTCGCGACCAGACCTTGCACGGAGGCATTGGCCAAGCGGTCGAGGGTCAGCTGCTGATCTTTGGCTTCAACGAGGCGATATCTGTTGCTAGCAAAACCACGCGTGAGCCAGCCTATCGCTCACCGAGGCGTTTGGCGATTTGGGCTCCTGCATCGTCCCATTCGACGAGCTCGGCGCGACCTTCGTCGAGGCCCTTTGCTCTGCGGGCAGCTCGTCATCCCAGGCGTTGTCGACCGACGCTTGGTCGCGACCTTCTTCAAGGCTGCCGGCGCGCGGCTTGCGCCTGTCCGACGCGCACCAGGTGCGGCAGGCGGACCACGAGCGAGCCGCGTAACGCGGGCCTGGCGGGCTGCATCCTACAGTCGAGCTGGCGTCGCCTGAATCGCAAGAGATGGAGCTGTTCGACAATCTCGACGGCCGCATCAGCTCGATGCTGGAGGGCCGGAGGCGACGACGTTGAACAGTGGACGCCGCTTTCGGCTGCTGGCCGGTCGGCCGCGCACCACCGTGATCATCGATACCTGAACCTACGGGAAGCTTGCCGCACGCACCGTGAACTGCTCATAGGCAGAACAAGCGCCACTTTGCTTTCACCGAATCGCATGCATCACCTTCAGCGAAAAAAAAATGGCGCTAGAAATGCCTATCCGCCTTGCCGCGAATCCTTCTGCGGTGTGCTTCATCGTATCAGGCAAACATGCGAGACAATCCTTCGCAGCCACAGCCTTGTGAAAACAGATAGTGCACGTCCATGTAACGCCACCGTAACCAGGAGATAGAGAGATGGTCGCACCTGCCCGATTCGCGCCAGCATTGGGCCTTACTTTCGTAGCTGCATCGACTCTGTGGGGCAGCTGCAGTAAGAGCTCAGGCAAGAGCTCCGACGCTGCAGTGGATTCCGCCAGGACGTCGGCGGATTCTGGCAAGACGGACGCGGCGGCCGGTACGTCGATAGATTCGCCGGCAAGTGCCTCCTATGACTCCGCGCTTGCGCGATACGACTCCGTCGCTGCGGTGGATACACTTGCGAGCAATGATGTCCCTGTTCCAGCTGCAGACGCCCCGTGGTCCCCCGATGTCGCTGCGAAGGAGATCGGGCCAGACGTTGCGATTGATCTCGCTTCTGGAGATCTCTCTGCCAACGACTTCGCACAGAGTGACTCCCATGATTCTCCTCTCGCGCCTGACCTAGGCGCCGACGTGCCTTTGGATGCGACCAGGGATGTCCTTACTGTAGACGCGACGGGGGCTGCTGGGACATGCGTGTTGACCGGAAGCATGCTGACGGCGCGCATCGGGGCACTCGCGCAATTACTTGACAACGGCATGGTTCTAGTCGCTGGCGGCCTTGATTCGTCGACGGGGCACGTTCTCGCTAGTGCCGAGCTTTACAACCCCGCGACCGGGACGTTCACACCGGCGGGATCGATGTCTACCCCGCGGTCCGACTTTGCTTTGGTGCAACTTGGGAACGGAGAGATCCTCGCCGCAGGCGGCGTTAACGATCATCAGACACCTCTCTCGAGTGCCGATCTCTACGATCCTGTCACGAACACTTGGTCGCCCACAGGAGCGATGTCCGTGGCCCGAGCTGGACTCGGCGCTCAGACACTTGAAGACGGACGCGTTCTAGTCCTTGGAGGCTGGAGCAGCATCGTTGGGTTCAACACAAGCACAGGACTTTTGACATACAATACCGTGCCGCTTCGCACTGCGGAGATCTATGACCCCGTATCCGGTGCCTTTGCGTCTACTGGAAGCATGGCGACGGCACGAGGCTTTTTGGGAAGAAGTCGCCTGTCCAATGGAAGCGTATTCGTGGTTGGAGGTATCGCAGCCGTTTCGCCACAATTCACAGGAACCGCCGAGCTCTACAACAGCACGACAGCTTCCGACGGAGGAGTAGACAGCGGCACGGCCGGCACGTTCACACCGGTCGGGACCCTACCCAATGGAGCGGCCGGATATCCTCTGGCGGCAACCCTCAAGAGCGGCAAGGTTCTTATCCTGATCTTGGGCGGTGTATTGCAGACCAGCGGCTTCACCACCGGGGGCCCTTCATTCCTCTTCGATCCTTCGAATAATACCTTTGGTTCCCCTTCCACCGATCTCATCGCTGCGAATAACGGAATATTGCTTCAAAGCGGGGATGTGTTCTTCGTCGGCGGAAATCATTCCGGTTCTCCTACGGCGCAGACAGAGATTTACCAAGCAGCCAGCGGCACGTGGCAAGTCAGGGAAGACACGACCATCGTTCGGCATTCGTCCTCTTTGGCCAATCTTCCTGACGGAGATGTTCTCGTCATTGGGGGATGTTCGACAGACTCGTGTGGTAGCAACGTCCTCACCAGTGCTGAGATCTGTACGCCGTAAGATACCAGAAGGGGCAGACTTGCATATGCGATTGCGCTCCTACCAGGATAGGAGCTGCAATTACGACATCTCAATACTTGATGATGTAGTTGACGCTGACGTTCGCCGGGCGCATCTCCGTGCTACCAATGGGAAAGGGTTCGGTGTGGTTGATCCCCGTGAATGACGGCGCCGTACTGGGCTGACTCGCAAAACACGCCGACCCAGAAGGCGAATAGTTTGCTGAGGGAATGCAAGCCCCGATCTGTGTGACATACACCCCATTCGAGGAATGGGCGTGGGAGAGATCGGAGATTGGGTGCGAGTGGCTTGCGAGACTATCACTCTGGACGGAACCGAGCGTTCGGATCGCGCCAGCATCGACCTTGCCGCTAGTGTCCAACCCGCGCGGAAAAATATCCGCGTAGATCAGGAATATTGAACGTCGTTGTCTTGTCGCCTTCGCCAAAGCTAATCCCGATCGCGTTGAAGGTTCGCGTACGTTACCGTTCGGGAAACAGCAAAGCCGTCGCAAAAGAGCCACCCGGCTGGAGGCAAATGCGGATTCACGTCGGCGCTGGTCACCTCTTCGAGGCCTCAAGGCGTACAGTGTGCTCTTCGGTGCAGCCACGAGCACGCTGACGGAGATGGACGCTGCCCTGGCCCGGGTGATCGCTAGGCACGCAGACTCGACCGATGCCAAGATCTGGATGGGCTCGTGGCCTTGGCCAAAGCTGAAGGCGACGCTGACCTCTCCATAGCGATAGCGCAGTTCGCCCGTTACGAGGAGCTCAAGTCGCAGATCTTGGCCCTTTCACGGGAGAACACCAACGTCCTCTCGCTGGCCCTATCCCTGAACCAGAAACGCAAGGCGATGCTTCTGTGCCTGGATTCCCTCAGTGAGCTCAAGGTCACCATCCTCGATAACCCATCACCGGGGTGAGCTACGGTCGCGCGCCGAAGCCTCGCTAGTTCTTCCAATCGGGTTGTTGATTCAGTTTTAACGTTCTTTTTATTCGGCCGACGAATCTTACCTGCGGCCCCGAGAGAGCGGCTTCCACTTCGGAGTAGATCCATGATCAAGAATATTCTGGTTTGTATCGACGGCTCAGCCAGCAGCGAAGAGACGACGCTAACCGCCATCAAGATCGCCCGTGAGCGAAAGGCGACACTCGTCGGGATGGCCATCGGTCACGTACCTAGCGCGCAACCCTACACAAGCGCTGGCATCCGTGGTGCGAGCTTCACCCGCCGCTGGACCAGGTTGCGGCCTGTCGATGCGCACGCCTACGCAGCCATGTTGCTGGCAACCTTTGAACGCCGCTGCCGGTCGGCCGGAGTCGCGGCAAGAGTGCTGGAGGTCGTGCCGCGCGCGCCCGAGGACATCATCGCCGAGATTGAGCGCCACGACCTCAC
The DNA here is from genome assembly GCA_964491625.1 of uncultured Myxococcales bacterium. GTDB lineage: Bacteria > Myxococcota_A > Polyangia > Fen-1088 > Fen-1088 > Fen-1118. The sequence continues at coordinate 14,215 of CAZBIU010000027.1, read as the reverse complement.
GCTGATGAGTCACGAGGCGAATTTCCAGTTCGAGGGCAAGGGCGAGCATCGAACAACGCGCGAGAAGATCCTTCGTCACATTACTCGACCGGTCCTGCTGGTTCCGAGTGACGACACCGGCGTGTCCGATCCGCTTGGCCCAACGGTCCTGGTCGCCTACGATGGCGGCCCTGCTGCCGAGCGAGCCCTGGCGAGCTTTGCGGCGAGCGGCCTAGGAGACTCGCGCGACGTCCACGTTGCCACCATCGGCGAGGATGGCGAAAAGGCCATGGAGACCGCCATGCAGGCGGCCGAGAATCTGCGCGCCTCGGGCATCCAGGCAACCCCGCACGGTGTCGTTTCGGCACTCCCTGACAGCGACGCCTTGGTCGAGCTGGGAAACAGGCTTGGTGCTGGCCTGGTGGTGATGGGCGCCTTCGCGCGTTCACGCATCAAGGAGATGCTTTCCGGATCTCTCACGCGTGCCCTGGTAGCCGGCAGCCCGACCCCGATCTACCTCCAACACTAAGAGCATAAGCCTCTAAAGCGCCATTTTCCCAAGGGCCTGCCAGGGGGGCCTCCTTTCAAAATCAGTTCGCGACTTTGACGATCTGCCCCAAGTAGCCCGCGATGACATAAACGCTCGTATCATCCACTGCGATCGGAAAGCCGCCAGTCTGGTTGGACGCGAATTGCCCGGCATATTTGCCATCGGTGACCGCCTTGACCTCCGTACCGCCCTCCACTGGAACCCTCCACAGGTCGCCACCACCCCGTAAGTAATAAACGTTGGTCCCGTCGGAAATGGCGTCGAGGCCATCATCAGTCACTGGATGCGTCGCCATTCGGAATTAGGGGGCATGACGGCCACTTTTGGAATGCGGCTGAGGAACACAGTCTCTCCGCGTGCAGCCCCGCTGGCGTGACTATGGGGACAGACAAATGCACTGTTTGCAGGCTGCCGTGCACACGCCGTCCGTCCCATTGTCGGGGCCATCGTCGCATTCCTCGGGGCCATTCAGAATGCCGTCGCCGCAGTGGGGCGCCCGTTTACATTGGGGCGTGCAGCCGCCATACGAGGCGTCGAGGATGCCGTCGTCGCACTCCTCGGGCAGTTGAATCACGCCATCACCGCAGCGGCCAACCAGTCGGCAGGTCGGCGCGCAATAGGGATCACTCGACGGGCCGGGATCGCATTCTTCACCGTACTCGGACTGAACAATGCCGTCGCCACACGACGGCGCGATGGTGCAATCGGGATTGCAAGTGAGGAAAGTGCCGTCGTTCACGCCGTCGTCGCATTGTTCGGCGCCGTTCACCACCCCGTCGCCGCAGAAGCCGCCGTGCTTGCAGTTCGACATGCACCGACCATAGCTCCTTGGATCGGTGCTGGCCACGTTTTGGGAACCATCGTCGCACGCCTCGTCGAAGCCTGGCTGCACGATGCCATCGCCACATCGGGGGGGCAACTTGCAGCCAGGGCCGCAGGCGGTGCTCGACCCGTAGTCGTCGTCGTTCTTGCCGTTGTCGCACTCTTCGCCGTCCGTCACCTTGCCGTCGCCGCAGTAAGGTCCAAGGCGGCAGTCGGCGGTGCACTGGCCGTACCCGCCTAGATTCTTCGCGGCGCCGTAGTCGCATTGCTCGCCCGGCTGAACCACGCCGTCCCCGCAGATGGGGTCGCACGCGCTCGCCACGCCAGCGTCGACGTTGGCCTGTGTGCACTGGAAGCCGGGCTCGACCGTGCAGGTTGCCGAGTAGCCGTCGCCGTCGTTGGTGTTGCCGTCGTCGCAAGCCTCGTTCATCAGCAGGCCGTCCCCACACCTCGGGGGGCACATGCCCCCGCCACCGCAGCTGGGCTCGAGGTGACAAGTCGGCGAGCACCCGTCGCCCGGGGCGGTATTGCCATCGTCGCATCCCTCGGAGCCTTCCGCCGTGCCGTCACCGCACACCGTTTGGTGACAGCTTGGTGGGCTGCCGGCGCAGACCCAGCCTTCGTCGACCTTGCAGGTGCTGGAGCACGCCTGGGCCATGTTCGTGCCTGAGGCCGCGGGATCGCATTGTTCCATGGGGGCAAGCACGATGCCGTCGCCACAGTTCGGCACGCACAGGGCGTTTGGGAAGGGGCACAGGTATCCCTTCTCGATCGTGCAAGTCCCCGAGCAGCCGTCGCTGGGCAGCGTGTTGCCGTCGTCGCAACCTTCGCCACCCTCGACCTTGCCGTCGCCACAGATGGGGACCGGACAGATGCACAAGCTTCCTGGGGTGCAGGTGCAGCCCGAGGCCTTGGTCTTGCAGTCGGCCGAGCAACCGTCGCCGTCCTTCTGGTTGCCGTCGTCGCACACTTCGCCAAGCGACAACTGGACAACACCATCCCCGCAGCGCGGACACGGCCTGCATGAGGCGCCGGGCATCGGGCAGAGGACGCAGCCGGCCTCGATCTGGCAACTGCTGCTGCAACCATCACCGCTATTTGTGTTGCCGTCGTCGCAATTCTCGCCTGCCTCGATGCGCTTGTTCCCACACTGGGAGACACGGACGCAGGGCTCTCCGGCAACGCATCGGTAGCGCGGGTCCTGTACCGTGCAGGTTGCATTGCAACCATCACCATCCATGGTATTGCCGTCGTCGCAGACCTCTCCCGGGCCGACGCTGCCGTCGCCGCAAATGACATTCCGCTTGCAGCTTCCGGCCTTGGGGCAAGTCCAGTTCGGCTCGACCTTGCACCGGCCGTTGCAGCCATCGCCTGGCAACACATTGCCATCGTCGCACTCTTCGATGCCGCCTTGATTGTTGATCCCGTCGCCGCAGAATTCGGGAACGCCAGGCTGCCCGTGGCAGCAAATCCCCGGTCCTCCGGAAGTCCCGCCCGCTCCGGGTGCGCCGCCCAAGCCACCGGCGTCCTTCCTCACCGCCCCGTCGACCGATCCTCCGCGACCACCCGTTCCAGTAGTAACACCTGTATCCGCGCTGGCCGCGTCGGGAGCCCCTCCCGTACCAGGGACCGCACCGCCGGTCCCCATCGGGGCCGCATCGCCTGCCCCGCCTGTCGCACCCGAATCCTTCCCCTTGTTGACCCGGATCGTGCCGTCGGAGCAGCCCGCGTAAGCAAGCGCCACAACGAAAACGAGCGCCAAGGTCGCCACAAGTCTGCTGCTGGATCTCGATGGTCTTCGCATGGTCAGAACCTCACGCTCGCGAGCTGCCTGGTGGCTGGCAAGTACGACATCCGTCGTCGGGCGAATGTTGCCCCGGCTCATAGGCAGAACAAGCGCCATCTTACTTTCGCCGAATCGCATCCGCGAGGTCCGATAACAGTACGACGACCAGCGAGACCGCCGAGAAGGAGCAGGGGGCCTCGTTTGGCGTGATTGAGCTCAATGGCTTGCCGAACGAGATCTCCGTAGGTGATTGGTCTACCACTGCGAAGTTGTTCGTCCCGCCATCGGTTGAGCAGGTATCGGGTCCCCGGCTTGGCCTTGAAACCAGGTTCGAGTTTGCCGGCCTCGCGCTTGATGAACTCCTTGGTTTCGCGGTTGCCCATGTACTTGACGATTGGAAGGTCCAGCCGGAGTCCCAGCTCGGCGTCACATGGCCCAGCCTTGGCGACGGTCCGCTTCTCCGAGTCACTGACCTCTCCGGTGCGAATGAAATGCCTTATGGCTCTCTCCAGCTCGTCCTTGCGTAGCTTCGCTGCCGCTGGAACCCCGATTTTCCGAGCAAGCTCCTTCAGATCGGCCGTGTACCAGTACCGATTGTCGAGCTCGGTTTCGGCCATCTCTGGAACAATCCTGGGGGCCTGGCGCCCGCGGTTCGATCTGCGTGCTTTCGCTTGCTGCATGTGCTTGCCTTCCACCCGAGATGGATCTCGGGGCCTTGAAGCCTTCTCCGACGAAGATCGTGTTCGATGGCCCAGTCGAGTCAACGCGCTTCCTCGTGGCGCTCAGTCGCTCTCACGGGCACGCGGCGGCCAAGACAACTCGGACAAAATCCACGTCGTGCTCATAGGCAGAACAAGCGCTATTTTGCTTTCACTGAATCGCATCCGCGAATGTCCGATAGCGACGATTCCGTCACCTACATATTCTACGCGCCCAAACGATGCTTCGTGCTCTACGCGCAGGCGCCCGCGCACCACGGTGGTCATCGATGGTGGAACTTACGAGACGCTCGCCGCGAGCACCATGAACCCGCTGCAAGCCCTGCTGGCAGGCCGCCTGCCATGCAAGTGCTGATGCTGGTGGCGACGCAGATGGGTGGGTAGTCTCAGGTTGCCCGGACGGTCGATGGCTGGGGCGCGCCTACAGCCGTGGCAGCAATCTGATAGAGGTTGAGAGCTCGGGCGCGAAATTGGGCGGCGCTGGTCATGAGATAGAATTTCCACATGCGATAGAAGCGGTCGCCGTAGCGCGCGCGCAGACTCGGCCACGCCTGATCGAAATTCGTCCACCACGAAAGCAGCGTGCGGTCGTAGTCCGGCCCGATATTGTGGACATCCTCCACCACCAACGTCTTGTCCATGGCGGTTGCCAGTTGTCCCAAGGTAGGGATGACCGCGTTGGGGAAGATGTACTTGTGATACCAAGGATCGATCTGGGTACGCGGTTCGTCGCCGCCGATGGTGTGGACGAAGACGATTCCTCCCGGCGCCAGACAGCGCGCCGCCAGTTCCATGTAGGCGCGGTGGTTCTTGGGACCGACGTGTTCCATGAGGCCAATTGAAACCACAGCGTCGTAGCTGCCCGTCGCTTTGCGGTAGTCTTCCAACCGGATGTCGACCGGCAACGTCGCATGGTGCTCTTTGGCCCATGCCCATTGCTCGCGCGACACAGTGTAGCCGACAACGCTGGCCCCGTAGTTTTCGGCGGCAAATGCGGCGAAGCCGCCCCAGCCGCAGCCAAGGTCCAGAATGCGCATGCCTGGGCGGGCGCCGATCTTGCGACAAACCAGATCGAGCTTGGCCTGCTGGGCGGCGTCCAGGTTGTCGGCCTGCTTCCAGTACGCGCAGGTGTACACCATGCGCTCGCCGAGCATGGCTCGGTACAAATCGTTGCCCACGTCGTAGTGCCGCTCGCCCACTTCGAAGGCGCGGGTGGCTTGCAGGTTGACGATGCGTGCCTTGACGGCGTTCGCCAGCAAGATCCAGCTCTCGCGCAGCACCAGCTCCAGATTCGCCCGCGTGATCCGCTCGAACATCTGGTCGATGGCCGGGCAGTCCCACCAGCCCTCGACGTAGGATTCGCCCGCGCCAAGCGTGCCGTCGCGCAGGGCGCGCAGATAGACGCGTTCGTCGTGAACTTGGATGTCCCACGGGGCATCGCCTCCGATAGTGATGCCGGCGCGCTGGAGAAGCTCGCGCATGGTTTCGGCGGCGCGACGCTCGTCGAAGACCGACAGCAGCCTCTGCGCGGTTCGCATCACGTTGCACCCCCCGATGCGCGAGCCTGGCCAAGCCAAGCATCGACCCGGTCCAGGGCGAAGTCGATGAGCGCGGGTGCGGGCAGACGCGCGCCCGAAAACATCCAGGCGAACCCCCTGCTGACCGCGTCACTGGATTTGCGCGCAAGGAAACGACCCGAAGGAGAGGTTGGTCGCCCGGACGATGGTCGAGAGAACCGTCGGCGCAGGGCTCCGGCGGCTTCGCGCAAGCGAAACACGCGCTGGTAGTCCGCCAGAACGGGATGGGTGGCCAACCGGGTCGGGTAGCTCGCCGGGTCGCTGGCCAGAATCGCGTCGGCAAGCAGGCGACCGGAGACTACGGCTGGCAAGATTCCTTCGGCGGTGATGGGCTGCGCCAGCCCCAGACTGTCGCCGACGAGGTAGGCACCGCCCTTGTCATCAGCATCGACGCGTGCGGCTCCGCGCAGGTGCTCTGGATGGTAGAGGTAATAGGAGTAGCCCTTCATCGCATCCAGATCGACGTCGGCGTCCGAGGGTAAGTGGCCAGCCGCGCGGAAATTGGCACGTGCGATCTGCCATGCCGCTCGGACCTCTTTGGGATCCACGGTGCCGGTACCGACATTGAGCCAATCGGTCTTGGGCACGTTCCAGGAATAGCCGGACAGATCGTCGTGCAAGAGCAGCTCGGGCTCGCCATCCCGACCGGCCCGAGTGCGCGCAACGGCTCCCGGATCGGCGCGGAACTCGTGTTCCTGCACGCCGACCGGCCCCATCGGTCGCGGCGGATCGCACAGGCGAGCGACCGGACAATGGGTTCCGCCCGCGCCAACCAGGTGTCGGGCGCGAAGACCGGCGACCGACCACAATCCGTCCCCATCACGCGCGATCGGGCCGACCGAAACGCCGAGGTGAAGCTCGGCCCCACTCGTGCGCAGGAGAAAGTCGTCGAATTCGAAGCGACGCACGAACCACCCGTGGCACGGGATGGCACGATCCTCGCCACCGTAGCGAACGTGGCAGGTTCGCCACTCCCAGCGCCCGCCGGGATAGTCGGACGGTACCATCTCGAGGACATCCCACAAGGTCGGCGAAAGCCAGCCCGAGCACAGCTTGACCCTAGGAAACTGGGCACGGTCTACCACCGCAACTCGTAGACCAGCCCGAGCCAAGTAGCGCGCGCAGGTACTTCCGGCCGGCCCGCCACCGACGATCAGCACATCGTGGACTAACATGGTCCGAAATCTAGCGCACGCTACGCAGATTCCCACCTAGAACGCAGCCGATGCCCCAGACCTATGAAAAGGCCATCAGGCGAGGTGGCTGGCAACCACCGGATTGACTGGCCTTGCCGCCTTGCTGTTGGCCACCAAGGGGCCAGCAAGCACCATGGACGGCGGTTCGCGAACATCCCAGATCAGGCCCATCGCCCGCCAAATACGGAGCACCCAGTAGGTCATGTCGATTTCCCACCAGAAGAAGCCTTGGCGGGCCGCGCTTGCGTAGTGATGGTGGTTGTTGTGCCACCCCTCGCCGGTGGTGATGAGTGCCAGCAGCCAATGATTTCGCGAGTTGTCCTTGGTCACGTAGCGTTGGTTTCCGAACAGATGGGTCAAGGAATTGATGGCGAACGAGCCGTGCCAAAGCAAGACCGTGGACACCATGAATCCCCAGATCAGCGCATGCGGCCCACCGATGAGCAGAAACGCCAAGCCGAGAACCGCAGGCGGCAGAAAATCGATTCCTGGCTTATTCAAGAAGCGAAGCTCCGGGTACTTGGCCAGATCGGGTACGAGCTTGAGATCTGTCTTCCACGCGTCTTGCAGAATCCAGCCCACGTGCGAGTACCAAAAGCCCCGAAGTTTCGCTGAGTGTACGTCGAGAGGCGTATCCGAAAAGCGATGGTGCCACCTGTGGTGGCTGGCCCACCAAAGAATCCCATTTTGGGCGGCGCTTTGCGCGCCCAAAGCCAGCAGGAACTGGAAGATGCGCGACGTGCGGAAGGCGCGATGGGAAAAGTAGCGGTGATACCCGGCCGTCACCAAGACCATGCGCACGTAGTAGACGCCGATGGCAAGTGCGAGCCCGCTCCAGGACCAGCCGCCAAGGAGAACCCCCGCCAGCGCCACGACATGAACCAACCCGAAGAGGATCATGGTGGACCGAACGTACGCTGGACCCTTCGGCGGACGCCGTTCTTCCTGAGATACGCGATTGAGTGATTCGTCCATCCATAGACCTATGGCCCCGCCTCTGTCAGGGAACCGCCATGGTTGGGTCACAACCAGGCCAGGCAACGCGTGGGACTCGGCGTGGTCCCCCAGCGTCTTTCTTCGCTCGACGGGCAGGACCGTGCTCCAGGCAAGATGCGCGCACCACTTCCCTACGGCTCGTGGGCGCAGCGAAAGGAGCCTCGCTTCTGGCCGCCCGCCTTGGGCGCAGCCGACGTCCACTCCATCGGCGCCCTCGTCACCGTCGGTGGCATGGCAAGCAGCTCGTCTTCGGTGGGTAGCCTGGCCGCGCGGGCTGCACAGTAGTCGGACGCTTGCTTCCAAGTCACACATTGCATCGGGTCGGTCGTAGGCCTCTTGCCATCAGCGCAGAATCCGGCGTGCGCCCTGGTCTTCGGCCGCGAGCCGCGCGGCCCAGGCTGCTTACATATGGCGCAGCTGGCGTAGTCAATTTCGCTGACCCGATGTTCGTCGACGCAGATCGGTTGAGACGGGCCGCGCTCGCCAGAGCCTGTGATCGCGTCTTGCTCATGGACCGGCAGGGCAGCCACGCGCCGTGTCCTGGGCGGACATTTGGGCGCTGCGGTTCCGGACTGGCCGCCCGCGCCGGCAAGGATGCCCGCGGCGTTGTCCATGACCTGCCGAGTTTTCTCTCGCAGCTTGGGAAGTTGCTGGGCTGCCTCTCTCCGGACAAGGCGAACCACAGGGGAGAAGAAGTCACGTACTTCTTTGGCTCCCTCGATGTCGGTGGTGCTGTAACCGATGAAGCCGACCACGAGCACGACGAGGACGAATAGCAAGGAACCTGTTCCGGACTTGCGGTGCTCGGACTGCGGCGCGGGTTTCGTCTTTGCGGGCTGGCTCTCGCGGGCAGTGGGCGCCTCTTTAGGCGCGGCTTTTTCCGGTGGAGGCGCAGGTCTTGTCGTCGCAGGGGACCTGGCGTTGCCTTCGGCGACAACGAGAACGGTCGGCGCAAGCTGCAGGCTGGACGATGGAGTCGGGTGTGCCGAAGGACTGGCAGGAGCCACAGTCACGGGTGTGCCAAGCATGGCCGCCGGCAGAATGCGTTCGAGAAACTCCCCCGCGTTCTGAAAGCGGTCCTCGGGACGGACCGCCAGGGCCTTCGCAAACATCGCCTCGATGTCCTCTGAAACCGGGACCCCGAGGGATCGAGGGGTGGGCCTTTGCGCAGGATTCGCAGAAGAGAATCCGAACTGGACCAGATCGTCGCCTTGCAGTGCGGCCCGACCCGTGAGCATCTCGCAGGCCAGGAGGGCCACCGCGTACACGTCTGTCCAGGGACCGGTGGCGCCGTAGCTTCGCGCGAACTGCTCGGGCGCTCCATAGCGAGGTGTAAAGGAAGTGATGGCCGTGCCGGTCTTGGCAAGCGCCGCGTTGAGCTTGGCCTGTTCGGAGACCATTTTGGCGACGCCGAAATCCAGCAACTTGCAGGGTGTTTCTGGCGCGCGTGCGTCGATGCCAATCACGAAGATGTTCGCCGGCTTGATATCGCGATGGGCGATGCCTCGCCGATGCGCCACGTCGAGAATGGGCAAGATTCTGCGTAGGAAGCCCACGACTTCGGCCTCCGTCCACGGCCGCCCGAGGCGCTGATCCTCGGCCATGATGGCATCGAGGGGCGAGCCGTCGAGCCATTCCAGAACCATGAAAGGCATCCACTGTCCGGCGCGCGTGGTGAAGGCGCCCACGTCCCGCGCCTGCACGATACCCGCGGTCTGGCTCGACAGCTCGGTCAGAAGTGCCCCCTCTTGGATGAACTGATGCAGGAGCTCGTCTCGGTATTCGGCGGGGGCTTGCGAAAGGCCGCTGAAGAACTTCACGGCCACCGGCTGCTTCCAGATGGTGTGCTCGGCCAGGTACACCGCGGCAAAACCGCCCTCGCCGACGAGATGCTCGATGCGATACTTCTCGGCAACCAGCTGTCCGGAGATGTTGAGCGGATCTTTGTCGGGCATGGGGAAAGTTTCGGCCGGAACGGCCATCATCCGCCGGATGCGCGGTTCGATCAATCGACATAGCGGTTCGGTCGTGCCCTACAGATCGATCCCCGCTGCGTGGCACACACGCAGCACGCGCGCCCGCTCGCCTCCGCTGACGTGCGCGAGCTCGGCCTTCGCTGCGCCAAGGTCGCCTTGCAGACAGAAGGCGCGGGTCAGGACGGCCGAGGCACGCGATGATTTCCTTTGGTAGAGGCTGTGGCGCGCTCGCCGAATGGCCTCGGCGGGATCCTTCGCGGCCAGGGCTCTCTCGGCGGCGTCGAGCTCCGCGCTCACCGACTCGGGTAATCCCTCGTCGCGAACGGCGGCGGCCTTAGCGCGCGGGCCGTGAGCCGCGACATTGTCGGCGGGCTTGCCTGCCGTCTGCTTGGCCTCCACCGCGTGGAGATCTGTTGCGGGTTCGGTCGAGAGCGGCACCAGGCGAGGCACCACCGGTTTCGCCACCGCGGGCGGTTCGGCGGTCCTCGTCGGCGCACGCTGGCCAAGCCCCCAAATGCCCGCAGCCAGCGCGACCGCGGCGATGGCCCCCACCGGCAGCCATCGCATTGGCTTTTTCGGCGCCGGGTCGCTTGCAACCTTGGCCGCTGGCGGCGCCAGCGACGTCGCGCCCAGCACGAAGGCCGATGCAATTCCCGCGGCCGGCGCCACCGCGGTCGGTTGCAGCCCGGCCGACAACTGCGTCGGTTCCGCGGCACTGACCTCGGACGCGACGCCGACCACGGCGACCAACGGCCGCCCGGTCAGCGCCTCCACGAATGCGGACATGTCGAAAAAGCGATCAGCCGGCTGCTTAGCCAGGGCGCGGTCGACCGCGGCGGCGACCCGCGGGTTCACCGTAGGCGCAATTTGCACGAGCGGCGGGTGCGGCTCGAACACCACCTGGTAGATCACCGATGGCAGACTGTCGCCCGCAAAAGCAGTCCGCCCGGTGAGCATCTCGAACAGGATCGCACCCAACGCGAAGATGTCGGTGCGCTGGTCGATGTCCTGGTTCTTGCCGGTCGCCTGCTCGGGGGACATGTAGTACGGCGTTCCCATCAGCGAGGCGTCCTGGGTGACCACGGTCTGGGAATTGCGAATCTTCGAGATGCCGAAGTCGAGCACCTTCACGTGGTCGCGCAGCTCGCCGTCGACGTCGCGCGGGCATAGGAAGACGTTGTCGGGTTTGAGGTCGCGATGAACCACCTGCAGCCGATGGGCCGCGAAAAGCGCCGACCCGATCTGGCGGGTGATGTCGAGCGCCGCCTTTTCCGCGAGCCTTCCCCGCCGCAGGCGCGCGGCCAGGCTTTCGCCGGAAAGGAGCTCCATCACCAGGAATGGCTCGCCGCCGGGCAAGGCGTTGAAATCGAGCACCTCGACGATGTTGGGATGTCCGATGCGCGAGGTGATCTCGGCTTCCCGGCGAAAACGCAGCAGCACCTCGCCCGACGCCAGCGCCGCATGCAAGACCTTGATCGCGACACGCTTGCCGGGCAGCCGCAGATGGTCCGCTGCCCACACCGATCCCATACCCCCGCTGCCGAGCTGCGAGACGACCCGATAAGTGTCCGCGACGACGGAGCCGACGGCGATGGGCGATGACACGGATGGCATGGGCTGGCCTAGTTATCGGACGGGCTTGCTAGTATCATACGCTGCACATGTCCCGATTACTCCCTCTCTCACTGCTCTGCCTGGCCCTGCTACCGGGCCTTGGGTTTGCCGAAGGCAGGCAGGCTGCCCCTTCTGAGAAAAGAGCTGCCGCCGCCAACGAAACCGCGGTCGACATCTCCGCGGTCCGGGACAAGCTGGTCATCCTTCACGATAGCAAGCAGCACTACCTGGCCGTGGTTCCCTTTGGCGAAACCGACGAGCACTTGTACTACGGCGACGGCAAGCAGTTCCATGCCCAGCGGGTATACGGCGGCGGTCGGGTTGGCGATACCGAGTGGGATCGCATCTTCTGGGAGCCGCGCGTGGATGCGCCCTGGAAAGGCGGCATCGGCTTTCGCGACAAGAAGTACACCGTGCAGTGTGGATCGCGCGCCACCGAATTTGAGCCGCTCGCGGCCGAAGAGCAAGCGGCCCTGCTCAAGGTCGCGGCGTTCGCGAAGCCGCTGTGGACCCACCAGGCATATGCTCTGGCCCGCGATAGCAAGGGCACCTACTACTATGTGGACCGCCTGCGCGAGCCGGAGAACAACAAGGCGTTCCGACTGTTCGCCGGTCCGCGCGGCAGCATGAAACTGATGAAGATGACCAACGTTGTGAGCGATTCGCAAGGCGACATCTTCGCCACCAAGAAGGGTGAGCTGCGCCTGGTGCTCGATCGCCAGCATCCGGTATGGGCCGCCGGCAAGATTGAAACCGCCCTCACCAGTCTTCCCATGGAAGACAACCACGTCCTCATCTACACGGATCTTGGCGTGTATGCCGGCCAGCGCCTCGGCACCCCGTGTGACGATTTGCTCTGATGACCACCTCCCCAGCTCCAGACAAGCCGCGCGGCTACTACGGCAGGTTCGGCGGCGCCTATGTCCCGGAAACCCTGACCGCGACCTTCCGCGACCTAGAGGCGACCTTCGCGACAGCGCAGGCTGATCCGGCCTTTTGGCAGGAATACGAAACCCTCATGGGCGAGTATTCCTGCCGGCCCACGCCGCTCACTTTTGCAGAAAACCTGACCCGGCACTTCGGCGGCGCGCGCATCTTCATCAAGCGCGAAGACCTGAACCACACCGGCGCGCACAAAGCCAACAACGTGATGGGCCAGGGGCTGCTGGTCAAGCGCATGGGCAAGCGCCGCGTGATCGCCGAGACCGGCGCCGGCCAGCACGGCGTCGCGACCGCAACCATGGCGGCAAAGTTCGGCTTCGACTGCACGATCTACATGGGTGAAGTGGACGTGGAACGTCAGCGTCCCAACGTGTTCTGGATGGAACGACTGGGCGCGCAGGTGGTGGCGGTGAAGGACGGCGCGCGCACCCTGAAGGACGCCATCAACGAGGCCTTCCGCGACTGGGCCGCGAACATGGACAGCACGCACTACGTTCTTGGAACCGCGTGCGGCCCGCATCCCTTCCCGACCATGGTCACGTACTTCCAGTCCATCATCGGCAAGGAGCTGCGCGGGCAAATCCAGAAGCGCACCGGCCGCTTGCCCAACCGAATCTACGCCTGCGTGGGCGGCGGCTCGAACGCGCTCGGCGCCTTTTCGGCGTTTCTCGGCGACAGCGACGTCGAGCTGGTGGGCGCCGAGGCGGGCGGCAAGGGACTTGAAAGCCACCTGCACGCCGCACGCCTGGCTTCCAAAGACGCCAGTATCGGTGTGGCGCAAGGCTACCGCACCTACTTCCTCCAAAACAGCGACGGCCAGATGCTCGACACGCATTCGGTGGCTGCGGGCCTTGATTACATCGGCGTCTCGCCCATCCTGGCCCACCTGCACGAAACCGGCCGGGTTCGCTTCGAAGCGACCACCGACGAAGAGGTGATCGCCGCACTGGCGCTCGCCGTGCGCAAGGAGGGCATCATCCCCGCGCTCGAATCGTCGCATGCCTTCGCGCAGGCCTTCAAAGAAGCACCCGCGCTTTCCCGCGACGACATCATCGTGATCAACCAATCGGGCCGTGGCGACAAGGACATCTTCACCATCGCCGACGCCTTCCGCGATCCAAGCTGGGAAGACTTCGTCCGGCGCAAGGCCGCGGGTTATGCACGGTAAGGTTCACCATGCTTGAAGCTCGAATTCGCGAAGCGCGCGCCAGGAACGATATTTTGCTTATGACCCATATCGTGGTCGGCTATCCCAGCTTGGCGGCCAGCTTCGAGACCGTGGATGCCATGGTGGAGGCCGGCGTCGATCTGATGGAGCTGCAGATTCCGTTTTCCGAGCCCATGGCCGACGGCCCGGTGATCCTGGCCGCCAACCAGAAGGCGCTCGCACGGGGAATCACCGTCGAGCGGTGCCTCGACTTCGCGGCCAGTGTTGCGCGCAAGCACCCGATTCCGTTTCTCTTCATGACCTATTACAACGTGCTCTTCCGCGCTGGGTTGACCAGGTTCGCCCAGGCGATGAAGGCCGCGGGACTGACTGGCGCCATTGTTCCTGATCTTCCGCCCGAGGAGGGCACCGACTATCTCGCCGCCATGGACGCGGCCGGCCTCGCCCCCATCTTCATCTACGCGCCCACTACCTCCGAGGATCGGCTTCGCACCATCGCCAAGAGCGCGCGCGGGTTCATCTACTGTGTCGCTCGCAAAGGCGTCACCGGCAAGCACACCACCTTTTCCGGCGAGCTCGAAGCGTATCTGGCGCGCTGCCGGGCCGCGACCACCTTGCCACTCGCGGTGGGCTTCGGCGTGCAAGACGCCTCCGACGTCGCATTCCTGCGTGGCAAGGTGGACATCGCGGTGGTCGGCTCCGCCACCTTGCGCCTGGTGGACGACAAGGGCACCGGCGCGGTGGCGCCGTTCATTCGAAGTCTGCGCGGACCCGTGTAATTCTGTGGTCGAGCCCGCATCCCATGAAGCGATATCGATTTCCCTGGATCTTGATCCTGGCCGTTGTCGTCGCGGTGACGGCCCTGTTTTTGGTCGGACGCCATCGCATCG
>CAZBIU010000026.1:0-34050 GCA_964491625.1 uncultured Myxococcales bacterium | reverse complement strand
TCTTTAGGCCCGCCAGGCCTACTGTGTCGCGGCCGTCCGGCTTCGCTTGCAGAAGGTGCCGCGCGACTCGTCCGTCAGCGTCGCGCAGGGCAATGTCTTCCAGGACGCCGGTCAAATGGCGCACCCAGTGGCTCATGCCCACCAGCAATTCCAGGCAGAACGCGTGGTCCTCGCGAAGCATCGCGAGGATCGACGCCGACGGCAACAGCGCACACTGCGCGGCCTGGGTCACCTCGGCATAGGCCGGGCAGGGAAATTCGCCGATTACGGCGACCTCGGCGAAGGTTTGCCCCGGCCCAGCCAGGTGCAAGGTGTGCTCCTTGCCGCCCGCTCCGAGGCGATAGATACGAACCCTGCCGCTGCCGACGCAGTAGATACCGGGACACGGATCGTTTTGCTTGAACACCAGGGTGCCGGCGGGGAACGCTACCTTGCGCGCCATCTCGACCAAACGCCGACGGTGGTCGGGGCTGACCCCGTGAAAGAGCGAGCAGTCGGCGATGATGGCGGCTTTGTCCATGGCGAAAGATTGCGCGTTGGCTTGATCCAGATCAAGGCGTCCGACAGGTGCACCTGCCATGGTCGGCGCACCCATTTCATCAACAAGGAGACGGCACCATGTTCTGCAACCAATGTGAGCAATTCGGCCGAGGCTGCGCGACGACAGGACCCGGAGTTTGCGGCAAAGACCCCGACATCCAGTCGCTGCAAGAGATCATTCTCTATGGTCTCAAGGGCATGGCCGCGTATGCCCACCACGCGCGTCGGCTAGGCATGGTCGACGAAAACGTCAATGCCTTCGTCGAGGAAGCGCTGTTCAGCACGCTCACCAACGTCAACTTCGACGCGGGCGCATTGTTCCAGTACGCGATGGACCTCGGCAAGATGAACCTGCGCGTGATGCAGATGCTCGACCAGGGTCACGTGCGCCGCTTCGGCCAGCCGTCGCCGGTCGAAGTCTCGGAAGGCACCCAGGCCGGCCCGGGCATCCTCATCACCGGCCACGACCTGGTGGACTTGGCCGACTTGCTCGACCAGTGCAAAGGTACTGACGTGTTGGTGTACACCCACGGCGAAATGCTGCCAGCGCACATGTACCCGAACCTTCGCAAGCATCCCAACCTGGCCGGCCACTTCGGCGGAGCCTGGCAGAACCAGCGGCGCGAATTTGCTGACTTCTCCGGTCCGACTCTCGCTACCACCAACTGCATCGTGATTCCGCCCAAGAGCTACGCCGACCGTCTGTTCACCACCCGCGCCACCGCGGCGCCTGGCGCGACCCGCATCCTCGACAACGACTTCGCGGCCGTGATCGCCAAGGCCAAGGCGTGCGCGCCGCTGCCTGCGTCGTCCATCAAGAAGTCCACCGTGGGCTTCCACCACTCGGCCATCCTGGCGCTGGCGCCCATCATCGTCGATGCGGTGAAGTCGGGCAAGATCAGCCGCTTCTTCGTGATCGGAGGCTGCGACGGCGCCGAGGTCGGGCGCAACTACTTCACCGACTACGCCAAGCTGACCCCGCCTGACTCGTTCATCCTCACCCTGGGCTGCGGCAAGTACCGCATCCGCGAGCACGAGTACGGCACGCACCTCGGACTGCCGCGCCTGCTCGACATGGGCCAGTGCAACGATGCCTACGGTGCGATTCAGGTGGCGGTCGCTCTGGCCGGCGCCTTCGGGTGCAGCGTGAACGACCTGCCGCTCACCCTGGTCGTGTCGTGGTTTGAACAGAAGGCCGTGGCCGTGCTCTTGACCCTGCTTTCGCTCGGGGTGAAGAAGATCGCTATCGGCCCGAATCCACCCGCCTTCGTCTCGCCCGGTGTGTTCAAGGTGTTGCAGGACAAGTTCGACCTGCGCCTCACCAGCGGCGATCCGGCGAAAGACCTGGCCGCCGCCATGGGGAAATAGGGCGGCCACAGAGCACCTGTCGGCCGTTACCAAGTCGCAAGCGGGTGCCCAAGGCGGAACCAGGCTACCACGGTGGGGTAGCTTCTGCCGATGAGGGGCATCGACGAGGTCTTGCGGCCAACCGTCCAGATGTTGATAGCGCGCAGGTTTCCGTCGGCGTCGCGCTGGTCGTCGACGATGCCGATGTGGTCGAAGGGCGACCCGTTGGCGATTCCGGTGTCGAACACCACCACGTCGCCGGGACCTAAGCCGCGACTGCCGGTCACTGAGCCCGCCGCCGCGTGCCGGCGCAAGAAGGCCACCAGGTTGCCCACCCGGCGGTGGTCGATGGCGGGGCGTGGCGATTCGCCTCGCTCAGGGTAGCGTTCGGGATGAAGCGTCTTGTCCTCGAAGACCAAGGCCTGTAAATCGATGCCGGCGCCGCGCAAGGCGCGCACCACGATGTCAGTGCAAACCGCCTGGTCTGCTGCGATGTCGCCGCCGGGAAAGCTGACCGGAGTCACCCGCATTGCCGCAACCGTATACGTAGCGCCGACAGCGATTTGGCCTTTGGCAGACGCGAGAATTGCGCCCGGCAGGTAATCGGCCTTGCCAAGCCGCTTGTCCTCGTCGGCCGAGGCGTACACGTCCACCCGCATACCTTTGCGGGCCGCCCCGAACAGGGCGATCACGTCGGCGTCCTCGAGCCCGATGCAGCCCAGGGTCCAGTCCCGCGCCGATCCGCCGCCATGGATGCGGATGGAGCCGCCCAGCGCCGTGTGCTGGGGCGGAACCTCGCCGGCACGGACCGCGCGTACGATACCGAGGTAGGTGGCTTTGTCGACAAGGTGGTCGCGCAGCCCGCGTCGCGCATCCTCGGCCGACGGGTAGGATAGTCGCAGGGACCGTGCCCCGTAGCGCCCGGCTTCGGGTGCCCCGTCCATCTCGGCGATGAAATAGCGGCCTTCGGGCGTGGCGCCGTCGCCGCGTTTGAGCTTGGTCCCCACCGGACTGTCGGCGCCGAGGGCGATGCGAAAGGTTTCCGGGACGGCATCGCCCTTCATGAGAAGCAGCTTGCGCTCGCGCTTCCACACTTCGATCCAGGTGTCGGACACCAGGTCGGCGGGAAGCCAGCCTTCGAGGTCGACACCCAAACGTGCGCGGATCCAGCCATTCTTGGTCTCGATGACCGCGAGCGACTGGTTGGCGTCGACCCGGTCGACGATCTTTGCGTTCGCCGACGGAGACGTTCGCAAGACCGCGGCCTGCAAGGCATAGGTTTCGGCGTAGGCCCGCGCGGAAAGCGCGAGCAGGAAGAAAGCGACGATGCTCAGGTTGCGAAGCATGATTCGCGGCAGTGCAACCGCGATGCCGGGCCGATGGCCCGCAATCCGCCAGCTTTTTGCCAACCTTCCATCTGGCCGGTGCAAAGAAGGTTTACATTGCTACGCAGCCGATGCGTCTCGGAACAGACTGGCTGAGGCTGCCCGTGAGGAACGCCATCGCGGATACGCGCCCTATGGCTTCACCCATGGCTTGTAGCGATTGATGAAGTCGACCCGTTCGCCAATGGGCGGGTGGCTGGCGCGAAAAAACTTGAACAGCGGGCCGGGGCGCGGGTTGGCCAGGTTCTGCTGCTGTAGGGCCACGAAGGCGGTGGCGGCGGCTTGGTTGTCGTGGGTCAGCTCGAGGCCGAAGCGATCGGCCTCGTGCTCGTGATAGCGCGAAAACGCGAGCGCCGCGGGTCCAATCGCCACCGAGAACAGCGACAGCAGGAGCATGAGCATGGGCAACGAAGCGACATCGGAAAGTCGCTCGAAGCCCAGGCGCGTCCCGAAGCGGAGCAAGAGAAAGCTCGATAACACGTGTGCGCCCAGCAGGCCCAGCACGGTCAGGACGGAGGAGAGAAGCATGCTGGTCCACACGTGGCCGAGGACGTAGTGACCAAGCTCGTGACCGACCACGAAGCGGGTTTGCGCGGGCGAAAGCTTGCCCAGCAGCGTATCCCACAGCACGATGCGCTTGGTGCTGCCGATGCCGGTGACGTAGGCGTTGACCTTGGTGGTGTCGACGCTCTTTTCGACCTCGAACACACGCGCGCCCTCGACCCCCGCCTTGTGCGCGACGGCGAGGACCTCGGCTTCCAGGACCTTGTCCTTCATCGGGCCGAACTTGTTGAACAGCGGCGCGATCCACAATGGCACGACGACCAAGGTCAGCATGTAGAACGGCAACGCCAGCATCCCGGTCCACAGCCACCAGCGCTGCGGGCTTCGGCCAAGCAGCCAATACGGCACCCACAATACCAGAGCGCCCACAATCAGCCCGACGCCAAGCCCCTTCAATTGGTCGCCCGCCCATTTTGAGAGCTTCTGGGTGGACAGGCCATAGGCGTGCTCGCGCACGAAGCTCACGTAGTAGTCGAGCGGCAACTGGACAACGAACATGATCAGGGTGAACAGCGCCAGGTAGACAATCAAGGTGGGATAGAAATGGCCGTGCCCAACCTGACTGGCGAAGCTTCGCAGCTTGGCGGAAAAACCAGTGAACAGAATCAACGCCGGCAGGAGCAGCGCGAGGACTTGCTCGACGGCCCAGATGACATTGCCGCTGCGATAGTAGCGCAGTGCCTTCTCCGAGGGCGGCGGGACCAGCACGGAGCCTACGCCGTCGCGCGCGGCCTCCGGGGCACGGACTCCCGCGGGCGGGTCGTCCGGCAGGACGCCAAGCGCAACCCGCGGCGCAAGCACCCCGGCCATCGCGGCAAGGCCGAGGAAAATTCGGGAAGTCGCATGGGCGGCCCGAGCCATAGCGCGCAGTATAGCGCAACGCCTCGGGTTGCTTCGGGGCGCTCGCCATTGGGTTGGGCAGTTGCACACAAATCTGTCATCCTGAAAGCCCATGGCGCGTCTGGTTCATACCAGCATCGAGGAGCCGCGACCTTGTCCGTACCTGACGGACCCGATGGCGTCGCTGGAGCATCGCGTGCTCTTGGACGTGTCACCCGAGGAAGCGGACGACCTGTTCGATCGCGGCTGGCGTCACTTCGGCCCCAGTTGGTTCAGGCCGGCATGTCACGGCTGTCAGGCCTGCATTTCCACCAGAATTCCAGTGAACGGCTTCGTGGCCAGCACCAGCCAACGGCGCGCCCGTCGGCGCGCGGCCACGTTGCGCGCAGAGATCGGCGAGCCTCACATCGACAACGCCCGCATCGAGCTTTTTCACGCCTGGCACGAGAACCGCGCCCATATGCGTGGCTGGGAGCCCGCGCTGCTCGACGAGAAGGACTACTTCATGCAATTCGCCTTTCCCACCGCCATCGCGCGCGAGGTGGCCTACTACGACAACGCGGCGGACGGCCGGCTGGTGATGGTTTCCATCTGCGATGAAACGCCGAAGACATGGAACGCAGTGTTCTGCTTTTACGATCCGCGGATCGGGCGCATGTCACCAGGGGTTGCCAACATTCTCACGTTGGTGGACATCGCGCGCGCGCGTGGTCAGCGCCACGTCCACCTCGGCTATCGCGTGTCTGACTGCCCGTCGCTGCGCTACAAGGCCGCGTTCCATGCGCAGGAGATTCTGCCGCGCCTGCCCGACGACAGCGAGCAGCCCTGTTGGCACACAGTCGGGTGAATGATTGTTCCGACTGTGTCGGCCCACCGCTTGGCTTACTTACGATGAGCGTCCTCGAATCGACCTACGATTCGTGCGATCGGTCTGATACCTTTGCACGAATGAAAAACCTGGTCTACCTCCTCCTCGCGTTCGGCCTTTTCGCCTGTGCCTCGGGCCGCGGCGGAAAGCAAGCCGCATCGAGCGCCCTGTCCTGCCCGTCATGCGATTGCGCCTGCGGCAAACAGAACGATCAGGCGATAGCCCCGGCGGCCGCGAACCTGCCTGCTGCCGACAGCCACGCGGCCGCGCCAGTTCCGGTCACGCCCCAAGATCCGACCTGGGGCAATCCCGACGCGCCGGTGACCATGGTGGTATTCAGCGATTTCCAGTGCCCGTTCTGCGCGCGCGTGGTGCCCGCCGTGGAAGAGCTGAAGCGAAGCTACGGGCCCGACCAACTTCGCCTGGTGTGGAAAAACCTTCCGCTGCCCTTCCACGCGTACGCGCGTCCGGCAGCGGAAGCGGCGATGGCGGTCTTTGCCGTGGGTGGCAGCGATGCATTCTGGAAGCTTCACGATAGACTGTTTGCCGATCAGAAGGACCTGGACCAGGCTCATTTCGCGACCTGGGCCGGTGAGGCCGGCGTTGCGCCTGCCCAACTTTCCGAAGCCGTCGCGGCCAAGCGCGGCGCGAGGAAAGTCAGCGAAGACATCGCGCTGGCGATTCGCCTGCACATCTCCGGCACGCCCAGCTTCCTCATCAACGGCGTACCCATCAACGGCGCCCAGCCCGTTGCAAGCTTTCGTGAGATCATTGATGCGCAGCTTGCCGCGGCCAAAGCCCTGCTTGCTTCCGGGCTGCCCGCGCACGCGGTCTATCCCGCGCTGACAGCCAAGAACATGGGAGCCGACGCGGACAGGCCCCAGCAAGATTCGGACGATGAAGACGTCACCGTCTGGAACGTCCCGGTCGGCACGGACGATCCGGCGCGCGGCCCCGCCGACGCTCTCGTGACCTTGGTCGTGTTCAGCGATTTCCAGTGTCCGTTCTGCCAGCGGTTGGAATCCACGCTGGCCCGTCTGCGCGAAAAGCACGGCCGCGAGCTACGCATCGTCTGGAAGGATCACCCCCTGCCCTTCCACGAGAACGCGATTCCGGCGGCGGTGCTCGCGCGGGTGGCGCTGGACAAGAAGGGTCAGGAAGGCTTCTGGCAAGCCCACGACGCCATCTTCGCCAATTCGTCCGACCTCGGCCGGCCGGCGTTGGAAAAGATCGCCAGGCAGATCGGCCTTGCCTTGGGCGACGTCGACAAGGCCCTCGCCGATCGACGCTACCAGCCGCTCTTTGACGCCGTCGACGCTTTGTCAGACAAGCTGGGCGCGCAAGGCACGCCCACGTCGTTCGTAAACGGATACCGGATCGCCGGGGCGCTTCCCTTCGAAGCCTTCGATGCGGTGGTGGAGGTTCAACTGGCGAGCGCCAAGGCGATGCTCGACAAGGGTCGGCCGCGCGCCGGCCTTTACCAAGCCATTGTCGGGACCGGCAAGCCAGGCACGGCGCCCAAGGGACAGGAACGCAAAGAGCTAGAACCGCCCACTGCCGACAACCCCAGCCGGGGCCCCGCCGACGCCAAAGTGACGGTGCAGGTGTTCGGAGACTTCGAGTGCGCCTCTAGCCTGCAGGCGATGCCGGTCTTGGCCCAGGTCGAAGAGAAGTTCCCGGGCAAGATTCGCTTCATCTGGCGCAACCTGCCCCTGCCCGTCCACAGCCACGCGGCCTTGGCCGCTGAGGCCGCGCAAGAGGTCTTTACCCAAAAAGGCGCGGCCGCATTCTGGAGGTACAACACCCTCCTCTTCGCCGCACAGGCCGATGGCAGCCTCGACCGAAAGCGGCTTGAGAAGCTGGCCAAGAAGGTGGGCGTTGACATGGTCCGTTTTCGATCGGCGCTGGATTCGCGGCGCCACAAGGCCGCTGTGGACCGGGACGTCGAGGCTGCGCAAAAGGCCGACATCGACGAAACCCCTACGTTCGTCATCAACGGCCAGTTGCTAGCCGGGGCCCAGCCCACCAGCGAACTCGAGCACATCGTGTCTCGCGCCCTTGGCATTTCCAAGTGACGCACGATTTGGGCGCGAAGTTGGGCTTTGGGGATATAATTGGACGAACTCTCGCCCGGAGATCCACATGACGATGCGTCCACTCGCGACAGCCCTCGCCGTATTTCTCTTCGCTGGACCCGTGCTTGCAGAGGATTGCCCCGACGAAATCCCTGAAAACAGCGGGGCACGGCGCGCGCAGGCAAAGATATGGTTCACGAGGGGCGAAGATGCCACCAAGGTGAACGACGACGTAACGGCCATCAAGGCGTACCAGTGCTCGCTCAAGCTCGTGCCCCACGGCTTCACGGCGTTCAACATTGCGCAAATCGCCGAACGCATGGGCGACCTGGAGCTGGCTGTGGCGAGCTACAACCAGTACCTGACCCTGGTGCCCGACGCGAAGGACGCTGACGAAATCAACCAGAAGATCGATGCGCTCAAGCAACGTCTGGCCAAGGTCAAGCAACAGGAGCAAGCAGCGCTGGCGCCGAAGCCTGCCGCCATCGAACCGCCTCCGGTGACACCGCCTCCCGCCGAGGAAGGCGGCGCCGGCCAGCCGGCCCAAAGCGTATCCGCCGGTCAACCCGGGCCCAACTACCGCACCTGGGCGTGGATTTCTTACGGCGGGGCGGCCGCTTTCATCGTGGGAGGGCTGGTGACCAACCTGTGGGCCCGAAACAAGATGGACACCTGTCGCTCGCGCTACAACCCGGGCGACCCCAGCACCATGTCGGCCGCCGAATCAGCCTGCGACGATGCCAAGCCACTGGCCTACTTCTCCTATGTCGCCTTCGGCGTTGGGGGCGCGGCCGCCGCCCTGGGCACGTTCTTCGTCCTGCGCCCCACCGAATCCACCGCCGTGGCGATGACTCCGCTGCCCGAGGGCGGCATGGCGTTGCGCTGGGGCGGCAGCTTCTAGGTCTCCCCCGACCGTCCGCCGAAGCCGGTGGGCATGGCGCGTCTTTTGTGGCCTGTTTTGCCGGTTGCGCGCAACTAACTGGTAAGTCTTTCGCTTGCACGGGGGGTGCAGCAATGAGCGGTGAGAATTCCCTGAGGAAGCTTCTATTGGCCGGGGTGCTTGGCATCGGCATCTGGGCTTGTGGCGATTCCAGCGGCGGTGGCGGCTCCGGTGGAGCCACGAGCCCGCCCGCGGGCTCTGGTGGGTCGGCATCAGGCGGCAACAGCGCCGGGCCTGCCAGCTCCGGAGGCTCTGGAGCTGCCTCGGGTGGCGCGGCGAGCACCGGAGGACGAGGCGGCGGCGCGCCAGGAACCGGCGGCACGATCAGTGAAGCGGGGGGAAGCAACGCCGGCGGCAGTGGAAAGGGTGGCACCAGCGCGGGCGGCGGCGGCGCCAGCGGAAAGGCCGGCACCACCACGGGCGCCGGCGGCAGCGGAAAAGGCGGCGCCACCACGGGCGCCGGCGGCGCGGGATCGGGCGGTGCGACGGCCGACGCGTCGATCACGGAGGCAGGCTCGACGGGCGACGATTGCGCGATGGGGACGTGGCCGACCGCCGATCCCTCGGTGGCTGGACCGTTCGCGACCGTGACCGAGCAAAACGTGGGCCCGGAGGCCGGGTTGGCCCTTGATGGTGGCGTCGTGCCCGATTTCACGTTGTTCCGACCCAAGGACATGATGCAGGGGGGGCTCTGCCATCCGGTAATCACCTGGGGCAACGGCACGAGTTCCACGCCCAGCATTTACAAGGTTCTCCTCAACCACCTGGCATCACACGGCTTCGTGGTGATTGCCTCGAACAGCACGAACGTCGCTCAAGGCAATCCGGCTCCCATGGTGGTAGGCGTGACGTGGGTGCTGCAACAGAACGACGACCCGACCAGTGTGATGTACCACCGTATCGACACGACCCATATCGGTGCGACCGGCCACTCGCAGGGCGCCTTCGCCACCACGCAGGCCGCCGGGGACAGCCACATCACGACCATGGCGCCACTTTGCGGGGCATCGACCCAACGCAATCTTCACGGCCCGGCCATGATCTATTGCGGCGGCGCCGACACCACGGTTCCGTGCAGCACGGTGAAGGGCGCGTTCGACGCCATTACCACGTTGCCGGCCATGCTTGCCGAGTACGTCAGCGCGGACCACGCCAACTGGATCACGTTCACCGGCACCAAGCCCGGCCCGGTTGAGGTGGCGGTAACCGCCTGGATGCGCGTGCACTTGATGGACGACAGCGCGCTTAGGTCGTGGTTCTACGGGGCGTCTTGCAAGCTCTGCACGGACAGCGCCTGGCAAATCACCCAGAAGAACATGGACCAGTAGGGCGGCTCCGCCTCGCCGCCACAGATTTCTGACCGACTCTTGTCCGCGGTCGCAACTGTCCGTGGACATGCCTAAGGTGGCAAGGAGCGATCCATCCATGAGATCAGGTAGAAACTTCATTCTCGCAGTGGCCCTTTGGGGCTGCAGTCAATCAGCGAACGGTGGCGGAGGAAGTGGAGGAACCATCGGCAGCGGTGGAAGCGCAGCGACGGGCTCTGGCGGAGCGAGCGTGGCCGGTTCTAGTGGCTCGGCCGCCGCTGGCAACGGAGGAACCGCCACGGCGAGCACGGGCGGCACCACCGGTGCAGCGGGGTCGAAAGCCACGGGCGGCATGCCGGGAACCGGTGGCAGCACGGCAGCAAGCTCAGGGGGCAACGGTTCCGGTGGAAAAAGCACCGCAGGCACCGCCGGAGTCACCGGGAGCGGCGGGGCCAAGGGTGGAGTCACCGGAAACGGCGGAGGCTCGGCGGGAGCCGCCGGGAGCGGCGGAATTCCGTCCACGGGCGGAAGCGTTCCGGCCGGCGGAGCGACCGGAACGGCTGGTGGAAGCCCCGATGCCGGGCGCGGCGACTCCGCCGCGGGCAGCGTTGGCGGCGCTGGGGTCGGCGGCGATGCTGGCGGCGGTCGGGGTGGCGGCACGGCCGGAGCGACCGGCACGGGCGGGGTCAGCGCGAACGGCGGAGCATCCGGAGGGGGATCGAGCGGCAACGAGGCCAGCTTCATTCCCGACCCCGGCTGGGCCTGCGGCATGGCCGACGGGATTCCACCGCCAACCCAGGGACAGCTCGCGTTCACGGTCACGCTTCAGATCGGCGCCACCCACGAAGTTGGCGACACGCCCTACGGCCACCGGCGCCTCCTCGACGTGAAGGGCGGTACCATCACCGGCGACAAGATCAAGGGCTCGGTGGTGACGGGCGGTCTGGAGTACGAGCTCACCCTCTCGAACGGTGTGGTCGAATTCCAAGGCATCAACATTCTCAAGACCAGCGACAACGCCATGATCTACGTGCGGAGCTGCGGCGTTGCCCCCGACGGAAGCTCGACCCCGCGGGTGATTCCCGACTACGAGGCCACCACCAGCGGCAGCTATGCCTGGCTCAACACCGGAAAGCTCGCGGCTACCCGCGTGCTCGACACATCGGCCGGAACGCTCACGCTCGCCGTGTACGACGTTTCCAACGTGACGGTGGGGACTTCGCGCATCCAAATCACGAAGCCGTCGGGTGTGCCCAAACAACCCTGGGACTGCAACACGACCACCGGTACCAAGGGTTCGTCGGTCTTCACCGAGAACGTTACGCTGGGGTCGACCGTATCCATCGCCAACGCCAAGCGCGGCAGCCGCAACATCATCCCCATCACCGGCGGAACCACGACCGGCAAAGTGGCGGGGGCGATCCTCAACGGCGGCGCCGACTATCAGCTCGCCAGCAGCTCGTCCACGACACTGGACGCCTGGTACACCCTGGCGCCGAGCAACGGCGAATTCATCTTGGTTAGGAATTGCGGCCCCATGGGCAAGCTGATCCCGTGGTTCGAGGCCCGCACCGACGGCAACTACAACTTCCTCAACGCCAACACCTTTCTCAGCTCCGACCCCGGCTCGGGTAGCGGCGGCGTGAGCATCACCTTCTACGATCGGAACTAAGACCCTTTCCAATACCGGACCTTGCCGGTATCGGCGTGCACGAAGTGGGTGCGCGGGTAATAGCCGACGCCGCCCAAGTGCAGGCTGCGCACAAAATCGCGCAGGGTCTCGGTGGTCACACCGCGTATACGGAAGTCCACCGCCGTGCCCTGCGTGTGCTGGCTTTCCCGCGCGACTTGGTGGCCCTTCTTGCGCAACATTAGGTTGTACTTGGGCGACCGATAGCCGGACACGACCTCGATTCGCGGGGCGCGGAACCTGATGGCCGCCGCCGCCAGCACGCCCGCCAAACGGGTGTCGGCCTGGGTCGACTCGCGTGTGTAGTGGTCGCGCAAGAACAGCTGAAAGGGGCGCCGATACGGCTGGCCGACCAACAGGGGCAGGGATTCGTGATTCCATAGGTTGTAAAGCGTGGTCACCACCTGCACGCAAGTGCCAGGCGGCTGCATGGGTTCCCCAAGACGATGCTCGGCCTGGAGATTCGGCGCGCCGGTGGCCTTGGGCGGGGACGGCGGGCGCGCGTGCGGACGGGCCAAGTCGAAATCTCGCAGGTGTACCGACGGCCGTGACGCCTTTTCGAGAAACCAGATCTCCTTCTTGCTTCGCTCGCGCAGGGGCGGAACCAGGTGCGGCGCGCGCTCGTCGGTCGCGGCCGCCAAAGGCTCGGCGGGCAGGGCCGTGTTGCCGCCATGGCCGGCGTCGATCGGCATCGCTGCGGCAAGTAGTAGGAGGAGGATCCTCGCCATGGTTTCCCATCATACCCGGTAGACGCGAGAACGGTTATCGGACAGGATAGCGGGCCGCAACGACGGTGGTCCAACCCTAGAGCGCGAGGCAGACAACATGTTCAAGATTCAGACTCTCAACAAGATCGCTACCATCGGGCTCGACGAGCTTCCCCGCGATTCCTTCGAGATCGCGTCGGAGATCCTCAACCCCGATGGAATACTGGTCCGCAGCGCGGACATGCACGCCCTGGAGTTGCCTGCCTCGCTCAAGGCTATCGCGCGCGCCGGCGCCGGCGTGAACAACATTCCCGTCGACAAGTGCGGCAAGCGCGGCATCGTGGTCTTCAACACCCCGGGCGCGAACGCGAACAGCGTCAAAGAGCTGGTCATCGCGGCGATGCTGCTGGCCTCGCGCCGGATCATCCCGGGCGTGGACTGGACCCGCGCCCTGAAGGGCAAGGGCAAAGAGGTCGGCCCCTTGGTGGAAAAGGGCAAGAATGACTTCGTGGGCCCGGAGATCAAGGGCAAGAAGCTGGGTGTGATCGGCCTCGGCGCCATCGGCGTGATGGTGGCCAACGATGCCCTGGCGTTGGGCATGGACGTGGTCGGCTATGATCCGTACATCTCGGTCGAAGCGGCCTGGGGGCTTGCCCGCACAGTGAAACGTGCGACCAGCCTCGACCTTCTGCTCTCGCAGTCCGACTACATTACGCTGCACGTGCCGCTGGTCGACGCCACCAAAGGCATACTGGGCAAGGCCCAGCTCGCCATCATGAAGAAGGGCGTGCGCATCGTGAACCTCGCACGCGGCGGCTTGGTGAAGACCGCCGACA
This sequence comes from uncultured Myxococcales bacterium, assembly GCA_964491625.1. Classification (GTDB taxonomy): domain Bacteria; phylum Myxococcota_A; class Polyangia; order Fen-1088; family Fen-1088; genus Fen-1118. Next base: position 20,951 of record CAZBIU010000026.1, on the reverse strand, counting down.
TCAAAGAAGCGCTCGCTTCCGGCCAAGTGGCCTGCTACGTGACCGATTTCCCCGAGGACGACCTGCTCGACGAGAAGAACGTCATCCCGATTCCGCACCTCGGCGCCTCGACCCCCGAGGCGGAAGACAACTGCGCGGTGATGGCGGCGCGCCAGATGAGCGACTACCTCAAGTACGGCAACGTAAAGAACTCGGTGAACTTCCCGAACTGCGAGATGCAGTACGTGGGCCGCACCCGCATCGTGGTCGGCAACGCCAACGTGCCCAACATGGTCGGGCAAATCACCACCGTGCTCGCGGGCGACAAGATCAACATCGTCGATATGATGAACAAGAGCGTCGGCGACCTAGCCTACAACATCATCGACGTCGAAGGCACCATGGGCGACGCCGTGATCGACAAGATCCGCAAGATCGAAGGCGTGATCATGGCGCGCCTAATCCCCAAGGAGTAATCCTTAGCGAACGAACAGGATGGGGGTCGGCACCACCAGATCGGTGCCCGGCTGAGTTGCAAATGGGCGGCTGCCCGCCCGCGTGATGCAGGCGACAAGCTCCGGATCCGACACGCCCTCGATCTTCAGCTCCTTAACGCTTCCGTCGGCCCGAATGGCCCAGGTTGCTTCCAGCCGCGGCACCTCCGTGTCGGTCCGCCTGCGGGCCAACTTCACGCAAGCCTGGAAATACGGTAGCCGCTGCTTGATCTCAGCCCGAATCACGTCCAGCACGTCGAGCTTGGGCGTCGCCGGATCGCCGGTACCGGAGCCGCTTTCGGCCCCGGCCACGGGAACGACGGGTGGCGGCACCGGTGGATCGTCGATTGGATCGGCGATCCTGGTCGACGGCGCGACGCCCTTGCCGAGGCGGGGCGCCGACGCCACAACCTCGTGACCGCCGGAAGGCGGGGCAGGATCGACATCGGGCTCGCGCGGGTTCTCGCGGAGGCTTTGTGGCTCCCCGTCGATGCGCAGTAGCCTTACCCGCCCGAGGTCAGGGTGAGATGGCCTGGCGCCGAGGTGCGGCACCACGATGTCTGGCGGCGTAGGTACCGCGCGTTCCACGGGCGGAGGCTGGAAAGGCTGAACAACGCGTTCACCCATCAACGCGGTGGCGTCCGGGCCGGCTATCCTCGATTCGGCGTGCAAGTCGACGTCCACGACGTCGCCCGTGTCGTCTCGGCTGTGGGCGGCCGGCAGGTGGGCCGCGCCCTTGCCTGCGGGCTTGCTGCGCGCGGTGGCGCCGCGGTCGGCCCCGGAATCCCTGGGTGGCGCACTGGTGGGCTCGGCGGCCCAACCGCGCCCAGCGGGCGTCACGATGTCACAGAAGACCAGAACCGCGACGGACAAACCAATCCGCGCGAGAGCGGCGTCTCGCATGTCCAGCCACCTTGGGTGTCCGCGCGCCTCTGCCATCGGCAAACCTTGTATGGTACCTCGGGTTTGAGTGCCGTTCCGTCACGTCTTGCTCATTCTGTAAGCGGGACGTCGCGGTACGGTCAGTCAGCGCAGATCGGCAGATCTTGGCAGGGACCGTAGGTCGCCACCCAAGTCACACCACGCTGCGGTCGGCGTTCGCGGCCAGCTCGACGGCCGACAAGGCGTCACCAATAGTGATGGACCAGGCTGCGCAGTTTCGAATTGTAGAGATTCTGCACCGCCGCCATCGTGGTAGCTGACAGCGCAGGCAGCGCCGCAGCTTTGAGGTTCTCTTCGACCTGGTTCGGACGTTTGGCGCCTGGGATCGCACAGGTCACGGCGTCGTTCATCAAAATCCAACGCAAGGCGAAGGTCGCCATGCTTACGCCTGCGGGAACGAGCGGCCGTAATTCCTCGACCGCGCGCAGCCCGGTCTCGAAGTCGAGGCCCGAAAATGTCTCGCCGCGATCAAAGGCCTCGCCGTGACGATTGAACGCGCGGTGGTCGTCGCTGGCGAAAGTCGATGCCGCGGTCATTTTGCCGGCCAACATGCCCGAGGATAGCGGCAAGCGCGCCAAGATACCGACTTGCTTGCGCTTCGCCTCTTGGAAGAAGAGATCAGCCGGTCGTTGGCGAAGTATATTGTAGATGATTTGCACGCTTTGGACATTGGGATACTCGATGGCCTTGAGACCTTCTTCCACGCGTTCGACGCTGACGCCGTAGAAGCGGATCTTGCCGGCCTTCATCAAACCGTCCATCACATCAAAGACCTCAGGCCGGTAGTACACGTCGGTCGGCGGACAGTGAAGCTGGACGAGATCAAGAGTGTCGACTTGCAGATTCTTCAAGCTGCGCTCGACGAACGCGGTCAAATGCGTCCGATTGTAACCATCGGCGTTGTGTGGATCGAGGCGCCGACCTGCCTTGGTTGCAATGACGATGGGCTCGCGGCGTTCGCGACGCAGGCGAGCGAGCAGCTGTTCGCTGTGACCGTCACCATACACGTCCGCCGTGTCGAAGAAGTTCACGCCTAGGTCGACGGCACGATGAAGCGCCTTGAGCGAGTCGCCGTCTTCCACTGGCCCCCAAGTTCCGCCAATCGCCCAGGCGCCAAAGCTGATCGAGGAAACGTTCCAGCCGGTTCTTCCAAGCGGCCGTAGATTCATGCGCGCGAGCATACAATCCAAGCGGCAGCAGTTCAACGTGTAGACGGTGACCTTGCCCTCGTCCGCTCTGCGCCTACCCGTTCGCTTTGAATTGCCCGTGGCAGCAGCACGAGTGCAGACCTCCAAGTTGGCCCAAGGTCACACCACGATGCGTTCGGCGTTCGCGGCCAGCTCGGCGGCCATCGCGGCCACGTCCAGCTTCTGCTCGACCGTTTCCACATCGGCCAGCCTGGCGGCCGTCGCGGGATGAGCCGGAGTGAAAAGCGTACAGCAGTCCTCGTAGGGCAGCGCCGAGGTATCGTAGGTCCCGATCCGTCGCGCGAGCGCCGTGGTCTCCATCTTGTCGTAGGTGACGAGCGGACGCAGCACGATGTGGCGCGCGGCATTCTCGATGTTTGCCATGTTCACCAAGGTTTGGCTCGCCACCTGCCCGAGGTTCTCGCCGGTCACGATGGCATTCGACTTGGTGCGATCGCAGAGAATATCGGCCACGCGAAACATCATGCGACGATAGAGAACCACGGCCAGCTCGGCCGGCCCGGCCTCGCGCAAGCGCTGCTGAACCTCGGTGAAATGGGCCACGTGGAGCGTGGTCGCCACTTGCCAGCGCGACAGAATCCGCACCAGCGAAACCACCTTGTCCTTCGCGCGCTCGCCGGTGAAGGGCGGCGAATGGAAGGTCAGCGCCTCGAGCGCCAGCCCGCGCTTGGCCGCCAGCCAGCCCGCCACCGGCGAATCGATGCCGCCCGACAGGAGCAAGACTGCCCGCCCGGAAACTCCCACGGGCAGGCCGCCGGGCGCGGGCCGCACCTCGGCGAAGATGTAGACCGTGTCGGTGTGGATTTCGATGCCGATGCGCAGGCTGGGCTGGTGCACGTCGACCTTCATGCCGAAAGCGTCGATGACCGCGCCGCCCACGTGGCAGTCGATGTCGTGCGAGCGTATGGGGAAGCGCTTGTCGGCGCGGCGGGTTTCCACCTTGAAGCTGCGACCGAGCTCGGGGTTGCGCGCGATCGCCAGCTTGGCTTCTGCAAGTGCCGTCGCGGTGATGGCCACAAGATCAGGCGCGGCCTCGGCGCCCGCGGAAACCGAGACCAGGCCGAACACGCGTTCCAGGCGCGCGCACGCGTCCTCGCGCTCTTTATCGGGAACCCGCACCAAAATGCGGCCGTATGGCGTGAAGACTTTCGCGTCGGTCAGGTCGTGCACCGCCCGGCGCACGTTGTCGGCCATCGCACGCAAGAAGAAGCCGCGGTTGCCGCCCTTAAGGAAGAGCTCGCCGTATCGGCACAGAATGGAGATCATCGTGTGGCTCTACCACTTTTCAGCGCCCGCCGCGCACCGCGCGCGCGATCTCGGCCACCGAGGCGGCCAGCGCCGAGGCAGCTTGCGCGACCTCGTCGGCCGTGGTCAGGCGCGAGAGCGAGAAGCGCAGGGCACCGGTGCTGGCGGGAACGCCGAGCGCGCGCAGGACACGGCTTGGCTCGCGGGCGTGCGACGAGCAGGCGGCGCCCTCCGAGGCGAAGACCGAGCGCGCTTCCAGGGCGTGCAGCACCGGCTCCGCTGGTAGGCCCGGGAGCAGGATACTGCTGATGTGCGGGGCGCGCGCGGCGGTGCTAGGCACCGCGGGCCGCAGCTCCGGAAGGCTTGCGAAAATCAGCGATTCCAGGCTGTCGCGCAGCTCGGCCACGCGGAGCGCGGCGCCGCCACGTTCCCTTCGGGCCGCCGTCGCGGCCACCGCGAAGCCAACGCACGCCGGAAGGTTCTCCGTGCCCGAGCGCAGGTCGCGCTCTTGGCCGCCGCCGCCGTAAAGCGCCGCCAGGTTCTTCCCTCGCCTGAGCCAAAGCGCGCCCACGCCCTTCGGCCCATGCAACTTGTGCGCAGAGATGGCGAGCGAATCGGCGCCCTTGGTGCGCACGTCGATGGGGACCAGACCGGCGAACTGAACCGCGTCCACGTGGAAGTGAATCTTGCGCCCCAGCGCACGCAGGCCGCGCGCGATGTCGGCCACCGGCTGCAGGGTCCCGATCTCGTTGTTCGCCAGCATGATCGCGACGACCGACGTGTCGGGCCCCACCGCGGCCAGCACGGATTCGACGGTGACGCAGCCGTCCTTGCCGGGAGCGACCTCGGCAACCTGCCAACCATCCGCCGCCAGCTTGCGCGCCGACTCGTGGATGGCGGCGTGCTCGATGCTGCTCACGACCACATGGCGTCCGCGCGCCGCTCGCGCCGCTCCCAGAAAACCCAGCGCGTTCGCTTCGGTGCCGCTGCCGGTGAAGACGATCTCCTCCGTTTCGGCGTGAATCAGGGCCGCGACCTCTTCCCTCGCGTGCGCCAGCGCCCGCGCCGCCGCCGCACCCAGCCCGTGTAGCGACGAGGAATTGGCGAAGCTGTCGCGCATGGTTTGCGCCACGCTTTCGATCACTTCGGGCAAGGGCTGCGTGCTGGCGGCATTGTCTAGGTAGGCGATCATTGGACTGGCGAACTTCAGCATACTTCAAGTTGTGAAGCTGCGAAAAGCGGTCGCGCTTCGGCCGCAGATTGTGCTATCGCTAGGATGTCATCTCGCGCCGAGGCTCGATGAGTAGCCAACTCAAGAGGTCAGGAACGTCGCCATCCGGGAGATTCCCGGAAATCGTCCTGCCCACCGGCGCAGCCAAGTTGGACTCGCCGCCTCTGAAAGTGTTTCTCCGGACGGCCCGCGGCGACGACCAAATGCCAACCCCGAACCGATCGACCGGCAGGCCGGCACTGGTCGCAACCCATCGCTATTGCATGGGCGAGGTCTTCCGCCACCCTTGTTCCGAGGACAGCGACTTGCTTTCCTGCCACCGCTGCCACCTGTCCACCGTGATTCCCAGGACGATTGGCACCTACGACAGCCTGGACGCGTACTTTCGCCACGCCCGCCAACGGGTGGACGACTTCCGCGCGCAGGTCGGCGCGCTGTCCGCAAGCAAAACGGTCCACGAAGCCTGAACGACCGCCCCACGATCACGGGCGCAGTGCCAAGAGCGCCGCAATGACGTAGTCCTGTTCTGCCTCCGACATGCCGTGAAAGAGCGGCACCATCACGACCTGGTCGCGTGCCGCTTCCGAGTGACGCAGGCGCAGGCACTTGCCCTCGCGATGAAGCTTGTCGTCGCACGCCTCGGGGCCACAGGTCCAGGCCGCGGCAACGTAGGCGGGCTCTTGATGCGCGTTGCCGACGCCCCGGCGCGTGGCGATACCGCGGTCGAGCAGGCGCTGCATGATCTCGACCTGGCCCAAGGGCGAACCGGCGCAAATGCGCAAGGGATAGCTCTGGAAATTGCCGCGCATCCAAGGCCGTTCTTGCGGCGCCTCGAATATCGAATGCCCCGCAAGCGCGCTCCGATACCGTTCGGCCAGCCCGCGCCGTGTGGCGATGGTTTCGGTGAGGCGCCCGAGCTGGGTTCGCGCCAACGCCGCCTGCAGGTCGGTCAGGCGAAAGTTGTAGGCAGGCTCGTCGAAGGATTCGAAGATCACGCGTTGGCTTTCGTGGCGAATGGTGCTCGACACCGACATGGCGTGCTGACGCAGAAGCCGCAAGCGCGCAGCCAGCGCCTGGTCCGCCGTCGTGATGATGCCGCCGTCGCCGGTAGTGATGACCTTGCGGGGATGGAAGGAAAAGCACGCGAGCCGACCGTGCGGGCGACCGATGTGCTGCCAGGTTTCGACGGTCTTGATCTCGCTGCCCACGGCGCACGCCGCGTCTTCGATGACCGGCAAGTTGTGGCGGGCCGCGATGTCGAGGATGCCGGTGAGGTCGCAGGGAAAGCCAAGCTGGTGCACGCAGAGGATCGCCCGCGTCTTGGGCGTGAGCGCAGCTTCCAGCAGCGCGGGATTCATCCCGAAGGTGGCCGGGTCGATGTCTACGAATACCGGGCGGGCGCCGACCGCCACGATCGCGTTCGCGGTGGCGATGAAGCTATGGCTGACCGTGACCACGTCGTCGCCCAGGCCCACCCAAAGCGCGCGCAAGCACAGCTCCAGCGCGGCAGTGCAATTGGACACCGCAACGCCATGCGCGGCGCCCACGGCATCGCCAAACTCGCGCTCCAACGCCGCCACCTCGGGCCCCTGCGCAACCCAGCCGGAGCGGATCACGCGCGCGACCGCCTCGACCTCGGCCTCACCCAGAGATGGCCGCACAATGGGAATCTGCATGCCCAAAGCATCGCCCGCGCGGTGCCCGGGTCAAGTTCTTGGCTTGCCGAACGGAATCTCGGCAGGACGCTAAAGAAGTTGCCCGCGCACCCAGGTTGCCAGGTCGGCATTGCCCGGTGTTGCGTCGATGTCGCTCGGCAGGTCGCGTAGCATCCAGTGCATGGTCCACACCACGGTTCCGCCCGCAGGAATTGTTTGATAGTCGCCCTGCTGCTCGAATTCCACGTAGATGTGGTCAGCCTTCGCGTAGAGCTCAACCTCCTTTTCGCCGGGGGCTTCCGTCGTGCTGTCGGGCCACTCCTTGATGAATGCAATGCTCTTGGCCCCAGAAGCGCAGGCTTGCTCCAACGTGGGACCACAGTTGATCTGCGTTGCCCACCCTTCGAGACCGTTTGCACCGCTCTTGATGTCACTCTGGGTGAGATCGCTCTTCTGGTACTTGTACCATGCCACCCCCCCGCTGGTGGTGAAGGGCACAGCGACGAAGGCGTTGTTCGTCCCCGGCAGCACCACCGGCGTTTCGGCGGTGGGAAAGAAGGTCAGGCCACCGGGATAGACACGGGAGATCTCCCAGGGCGCCTTCTTCACGTCGGAGGTGGATCCATTCTTGATCGTGTACTCGATGGTAATGGCCTGGCGCTCGGCGTTGCCCCAGAAGCGCTTGGTGATTGAAAATCCGTCACTCCCGGCCGTCGCCAGAGCCATCGTCAACACGTTGTCCTGGGAGCTTGCCGCATAGGTGGCGTTCTCATCCATCTCCGAAGGAGGCGGCCAGCCGTTGGCGTTCCACTCGGACTGCGGGGCGATCCAGAACACGGACCCGTTGGACTCGTTGTTGGTGACCAGGACGTTGGTGCCGTCCAGGCTGAAGGTCTGGATCATTGCGCCCCCGAGCCGAACCTCAAACACCAGGGTGCCGATGGTGATGCTCCAAATGTTGGCGTTGTTCGGGTTGGCGACGGGAGCGGTCGCGGCGAAAGGATCGTCACACTTGCCGCCGGTACAACCGCCGCTCGTGCAGTCGTCCTTGGTCTTGCACGTCTTTCCAGCGCGACACTTGGGACAGGTGCCGCCGCCACAATCGGTGTCGGTTTCATCGCCGTTGGTGGTCTTGTCCGTGCAGCTCGGGGCCGGGCTCGCGTCCGCCTGCGCATCGTCGCCGCCCATGGGTCCGGCGTCGTCGCTGCCGCCGTCGGTTCCGCCGCTGCCTGCGGCTCCGCCAGCGCCAGCGGGGCCGCCGGGGCTGCTGCCGCCAGCACCGCCGGGCTCGCTTCCGCCCGCACCGCCGCCGCTGCTGCCACCTTTGTCGCTCGATCCGCCGCCGGCCCCAGCGCTGCCGCCAGTGCCCGCGGTGCTACCCCCGGTTCCTGTCGCATTACCCCCGGTTCCCGTCGTGCGCCCCCCAGTTTCCGTCGTGCTGCCCCCGGTTTCCGCGCTGCTACCCCCGGTTCCCGCGCTGCTACCGCCACTGCCACCCTTCGCGCTCGATCCGCCTCCCCCGGTTGCTCCGCCGCTGCCACTGCCGCCGCTGGCCCTTCCGCCAGCACCACCGCTGCCGGTCGACTGACCATTCGGGGACTGCGAGCACGCGAGAGGCAGTGTCGCCAAGGACAGCAATAGGACGGGCAGAGCAAGGCTAGTCTTGCGCATGTTGGACCTCCCAAGGAGTGTTGCCTTGGGCAGTATAGCCCCTTTCCAATTGGGGATGGAATTGTCCCCCAGCGCGCGCATGGCGCACGCAGTGACCCTCGGGCACCTTGCCAGCAACAGGTCCCCGCGGCCTGCGTTGCCGGGAATGCGCGGCGGGACGGCCGTCAGGGCCGCCGCGAATGCGCGAGCGGGTCGGGGCGATTTGGGGTAGAAAGACGCCCAGCCATGCAAACGCCCGGCCCAGGACGTGAAGTTTGACGTCTCTTCCACGAGCGGGGATCGAGCCTCGGCCGTCGTACGTCGCCGCTGCGGAGCAGGAAGACCCCGCTGACGGTGAGGTGGCGGAAGTCGATGATGCGCGCGCCACGGCGCCGGCCGATGATGCCGAGGCCGGGCACAGCAGCGACGGAGTGGGCGATCTGGTTCAGGTCTACCTGCGCAACGCGCGACTGGTGCCGTTGCTTACCCGCGAGACTGAAGTGGCCCTGGCGATACGCATCGAGAATGGACACCGACAGGTGTGGCGCGCGGCGCTGGGGACCGACGACGCCATCGACTCGATCGTGGCTCTGTTCGAGCAAGCGCAGAGGGACGCGGAAAAGCCCGGCGACGTATTCGATTGCGGCCACGACGAAGGCTGGCAGATCGACCAGCTTGGCCCCGAAGGCCAACTGCGCAAGACAATCGAGCACGTGCGCCGGCTGCACGGCCAGCTAAGGAGGTCTGCGGGCAAGAACGGGAAGCGCGCGGGGATGCCTAGCCGCGCGCGTACATCGGCCGACGGCATCAGGGGCGAGATCGTCGATTCCTTGCTGCAGACGCGGATTTGTCGCGAGCATGTGGATGCCATGGTCGCACGCCTTAAACGCCTGCTCGGCACCGTCGACATCGAGCGACGCCATGCTGAGCTGCCGGAACGCCAGGGGCGCACGAAACGGTCCAACGCAGGCATTAGGTTCGCGCTGGCTGCAGCCGGCATGAGCGAGCGGTCATTGCGTCGAACGGTCGCAGCGATCGAGATCGGCGAGAGCCAGGCGGCCCAGGCCAAGCGCGAGATGATCCAGGCGAACCTGCGCCTCGTCGTCTCCATCGCCAAACGAAGCGTGCGCAAGGGGCTCGACTTCCCCGACCTCATTCAGGAAGGGAATATCGGGCTCATGCGGGCGGTCGACAAGTTCGACTACCGGCGCGGCTACAAGTTCGCAACCTACGCCACCTGGTGGATCCGGCAGGCCATCGCACGCGCGGTCGCCGATCAATCGCGCACCATACGACTTCCAGTCCATGTGACCGAGGTGCTGGGCAAGCTCCGGCACGTGCAGGCTGGCCTGCTCCGCAAGCAGGGCCGCGAAGCGACGACCGAGGAGCTCGCCGCCGAGCTGAGAATGCCCGCCGAGAAGCTGCACCAGATTCTCGAAGCCGTCAGGCAGCCCGTCTCTCTGGAGACGCCCCTGGGCGCCGACGGCGACGCGCGCGTGGGCGACCTGATCCAAGACGGGAACGCCACCTCGGCGGTCGACGTCGTGATGGCGAACGAGCTCGCTTCCGAGACCGACCAGCTCTTGGCCACGCTCACGCCGCGGGAAGAGAAGGTATTGCGCATGCGCTTCGGCATCCAGGAAGACGAGGAACACACCCTGGAACGACTGGGGAGGAGCTTCGGCCTAACCCGCGAGCGCATTCGCCAGATCCAGGTCAGCGCCTTGGCCAAGTTGAGGCATACATCCCGCCGGCTCGGGCGCACGCGCCTAGGCGACCGATGACGACGCGCGGTCGAGCCGGGGAAGCCAAGGGGGTCGGAATCGGACGTCGACCCGAGCGCGAACGTCCGCCAGAATAGAGGTTGCTTGCGCTTTCGTACCCCTACGACCAGGTTTCTAGGCCGCGCCCGCCTCATATTCATGGTGACGGCGATGATCCCGACCGTGTTGATGACGGTCATCGGCATCATCCTGTTGGCCATCGGAGGCTCGAAGTCCGTGGCTGTCATCGGCGGCATCCTGGTGCTTTCCTTCTGCGCCATGGCGCTCACCGGCTACGTTATCGGCAGCGTCTTCGTCACGCGCGGCGCCAGCTTGGCGGCCGTGCAGAACGAATTTCTGTCCATGGTCTCGCACGAGCTGCGTACCCCGCTGACCTCGATTCGCCTGTTCATCGAGACGCTGCGCGACGAGAGGGTCCACGATCCCGAAGAAAGGCGGCGTTGCCTGACCGTGATCGACCAAGAGTTGAGGCGCCTCGACGGATTGGTGGGCAAGCTCATCGAGCTCTCGAAGATCGAGCATCGACATGCGGTGTTCGATCAGCGTGTGGTCAAGGTAGCCGACATCGTGGCGGACGCGCTGGCGGCCTTTGCCGTGGTCAAGGTTGGCGCCCAGGTCGACGTACAAGTGGCGCTGGAGCCCGATCTGGCGGTCTTTGGCGATCGCGCCGCCTTAGCACAGGCTGTGGGAAATCTGCTGGCCAACGCGTGGAAATACACGCCAGAGGAGGGCAAGCGAATCGACGTTCTGGCCAATGCGGACGCGAAGCACGTCGCCATCGTGGTGATCGACAACGGCGTCGGCATCCCGCGACGCGAGCAGGAGGTGATCTTCGACAAGTTCCACCGCGGCTCGTCCGCCGAACTCCGAGGCAGCGCAGGGTCCGGGCTCGGCTTGGCGCTCGTGCGCGCCATCGTCGAGGCGCATCGGGGCAAGGTCGACGTCAGGTCCGACCGCGGTCGCGGCGCCCGCTTCCGCATCGTTCTTCCTCGTCGTGAGGTGATAGCATGAGCGACGACGCGCTCGGCGCCCTGGTGGGCATTGTCGAGGACGACGCCGCCATCGCAGAAGGGCTGGCCTTGAACCTCAGATTCGAGGGCTACCGAACCTTCGTGGTGGGCGATGGGGAAACGGCGTGGCGGCGCATCACCAGCGATGGGCCCAGCCTCGTGCTGCTCGACATCACCTTGCCGAAGCAGAGCGGCCTGTGGGTGCTCGAACAGCTGCGAACGGCCGACAACCACGTGCCGATCATCGTGCTCTCCGCGCGCCAGGATGAGTACGACAAGGTGGCGGCGCTTCGTCTCGGCGCCGATGACTACGTGACCAAGCCGTTCGCCGTGGCCGAGCTTCTGGCTCGGGTCGACGCGGTATTGCGGCGGTCGCGCATGGCCAACAAGGCCGGCGAGACCCCGACCGAATCGACCAGCACATCCCGGGACGATCCCATGGCGGATACCGGACCGGTCATGCGCTTTGGCGAGATCGTCGTGGATCTGGACACGCGCAGCGTGACCCGGGCGGGAAAGCCCCTACGGCTGACTCACCTCGAGTTCGAGCTGCTTCGCTTCTTTTGCGTGAGCGCCCGTCGCGTCTATTCGCGCGAGCAGCTCCTGCGCGAGGTGTGGGGGCTGCGGCAAGCAGGCCCGGCGCGCACCGTGGACAATTTCCTCGCGCAGCTACGGGCCAAGCTGGAGGTCGATCCCGAACACCCGCGCCACCTACTCACCGTGCGCGGCAGCGGCTATCGTTTCGTGCCCGGCTGAGATCGGCGATCACGCCGCCGGCCTCGCCACCTCGCGACGAGCATCGGCGATCAAAGGCCCCTTCCGCAAGTCTTCAGGGACGCGCCGGAGGTCCCACACGAGACCGAGAACCTCGAGCCCGCGCAGAACGTAGTAGGTCAAGTCGACTTCCCACCAGAAGAATCCTTGCCGGACCGAGCCGGCGTAGTGGTGGTGGTTGTTGTGCCAGCCTTCGCCGCAGGTAAGGATGGCGAGCAGGAAGTTGTTGCGGGACTCGTCGCCGGTCACATAGCGCTGCCGACCGAACCAATGCGCAAACGAATTGATGGCAAACGCGCCATGCCAGACCATGACCGTGGAGACGAAGAACCCCCAGACGAGCCCGTGCATTCCTCCCACGAACAGGCAAGTTAGGCCCAACGCCACGGCCGGCAGCACCTGAATGCCGGAACGGTCGAGCCAGCGCAGCTCGGGATACTTGTAGAGGTCGGGAACCAGGCGGGGGTCGGTCGAATTCCAGGTGTTGGCGAAGAGCCACCCCATGTGGGCGAAGAAGAAGCCGCGGCGCTTGGCGGAATGCACGTCGCGCTCGGTGTCGGAGTATTTGTGATGCCAGCGATGGTGGCTGGCCCACCAAAGCACGCCTCTTTGCGCAGCGCTTTGGGCACCGACCGCCAGCAAGAACTGAAGCATCCGCGAGGTGCTGAACGTCCGGTGCGAGAAGTAGCGGTGGTACCCAGCGGTCACGATGATCATCCGCGCGAAATACATTCCGACCGCCAGCACGAATCCGGACCAGGACCAACCGAGAAAAAGCACGCCCGCAATCGCGACCACATGCACGGCGACAAGCGGAAGCGAGGACGCCCGGAACCGTACGCCGCCGGGCGTATGCGCCGACGTCGACGCGCGAGGAGATGAGACGACTACGCTCTTCATGCCTGAGGTTTGCCGCCTGCAGTGTCAGAGTCGATCAGGCTTCAGTCACGATTCCGTCAGCATGCGCAACTGGAGCTGGCGGCAGGCGCGTCCGCTTACGGGCTGGCGAATGCCGGCAGCGTCAGACCGACCTGGCACCGAAGACGGGTACCAGTACGCCTTGAATGCGGATCTCGCGGCCGTTGGCGTACCCGGACGCCCACATGAAATCCCAGCCACCGCCTTCGACGTCTAGGCTCGTGACAAAGAGCCGCGCCTTGTCGAGCGTCACGAGCGAGCTCGTGAGCGAGGGCTCGCTGGTGGTCACGTCGAGGACGGTCAAGCCGCCCAGCGACGGCTTGCGCTGCGAGACCCGCGTCGCCCATCCGAGATCGCGCTTTCTGCTGTCGAAAAACCTGGCCCCGCCCAATTCCCTCGCCGACTCGGATGGATTTGTCATGCGGTCAAGTCTCCGCCCCGAGAAGACCGAGCGCAAGCACTCAATTCAAGGGCGTACGCGCCGGCTGGGTGCATACCAACCGGGACGTCAGACGGCGGCCATGCGGCTATCCACGACCTCGCGTTCGGGCACGAGGAGGCGAATGCCATGACCACGCGCCTTCATGGGCTTGCGCGCCGAATCCTCTTTCTGCACTTCCGCGATGGCGCCGGCCAGGCGGGGGAGCACGGACTCTTGGGTGTAGCGAATCATATGCTCGCCGGCGATGGCCAGGGAGATAACGCGCGCGATGCGCTTTGGTGTGCGCAGAAGAGCTTTGCCGAGGAAGCTCCAGTAGGCACCACGGTAATTCCCCTTCAAGCCTTGGCGCCAAATCGAACCAGCCACGCAACGAAGCGCATAGGTCCAAGGCAGTCGGAAGCGCGTATGGGTGTCAGGACACATCTGCAGGGAGCGCAGGCAGCGGCTGAAGTACTCCGCAGGCCGGTAGATCTGCGCGAGCGCAACACTGTAGGTTTCGAGCAGGGTGGCCTCAGGCAACTTCGTCCTGAAGTTCGGTCGTCCGAAGGTTTCGCCGCTCGATCGCTCGACCAGGCGTCCTTCGCGCTCCAGCCGCCTCTCGAGCTGCGTGCCGGGCAGCGCAGTCAGGACGCCAATCATGGCCTGCGGGATGGGAGAGCGCAGCACCCAGTCGCGCTGCCGTTCCAAAGCCGCAGCGTCGTCGGCGTCGAAGCCCATGATGAAACCGGCCATGACCTCGAGTCCAGAGCGAATCAGCTTCTCAATGGCCTGGTTGAGATCCACCGCCAGATTCTGCAACTTGTGGGCCTCGCGCAGGCCCGCTGGGGAAGGCGTTTCAATACCGATGAACACGCAATCGAAACCGGCCGCGACCATGCCCGCGATGAGATCGTCGCAGCCGGCCAGGTCGATGCTGGCTTCGGTGAAGATCTGGAATGGGAAGTTGTGCTTCTCCATCCACCGGGCGAGCGGCCCGAGCATGGCGAGAGTCTCTTTGCGATTGCCGACGAAGTTGTCGTCGACCACGAAGAGCGAGCCGCGGAATCCGGTTGCCAGTAGGGCGTCGAGCTCGCGACAAAACTGCGCCGGCTCTTTGGTGCGCGGCCGCCGGCCGAAGAGCTCGACGATGTCGCAAAACTCGCAGTTGAACGGACAGCCCCGCCCCCACTGCACGCCGATGGCGTGGTAGGCGTCGACGTCGAGCAAGTCGTAGCGCGGCGGTGGGAGCTGCTTTAGATCGGGCCTGCCTGTGGCGACAAAGCGCGGTGGCAACGCCGTCCGGTCAGCCTCGAGCGCGGAACACAATGCGGCGATGACGTCTTCCGCCTCGCCCACGACGACACAATCCACGTAAGGCGCGACGGCGTCCGGCGTTGCCGTGGCGTGCGGGCCTCCGGCCACGACGGTCTTGCCCAGGGCGCGCGCCCGGGCGGCGACCTCCAGCATCGATGGCCGCTGAACCAGCATGCCGGACAAGAAGACCACATCGGCCCAGGCGAGGCCGGCGTCGTCGAGCGGCTCGACGTTCATGTCGCAAAGTCGGACCTCCCAGTCGCGCGGCAACAGCGCGGCCACGGTCAGAAGGCCGAGCGGAGGCAAGAGCATGCGTTTGCCGATGAGACGCAAAGCGTGCTCGTGTCCCCAATAAGTCTCTGGAAAAACTGGAGAGACGCACAGAACCTTCATGCCCCGTATTAGCGCATGGCTTTTGTCACGCTTGTGTCATGCCAAGGTCATTTCTCGCCAAACGAACCGCTGCGCGCCCAGAGGGGGGCCGCTGGCGGCAGGTGAACCGGCCAGCGACGCCCCGGTTACCCCTACTCTCCTTGTTTGCACCTAGGACGAACGGTCTGCTTTCGATCCGACGTGTTCCCGCAGCCAGACGTCTTGGCGAGCGTCGCGGCGGCACTGAGCGGCAGGCTTCTTGCCTTGGGCGTTTGCTATGATCTGCAAGCTCGACGTGCAAGAGGAGACCACCAACATGAAACCCAAGAACACGATTTGCCTCTGGTTCGATAAAGACGCGCACGAGGCGGCCCGCTGCTACGCCGCCACATTCCCGGACAGCAAAGTGACCGCCGTTCACAGGGCGCCCAGCGACTATCCGGGCGGCAAGAAAGGCGATGAGCTCACGGTGGAGTTCACCGTCCTCGGTATTCCCTGCCTCGGGATCAATGGAGGCCCGGCGTTCAAGCACAGCGAAGCCTTTTCCTTCCAGATCGCCACGGACACGCAGGAAGAGACAGATCGTTACTGGAAGGCGATCGTCGGCAATGGCGGCGAGGAGAGCGCGTGCGGTTGGTGCAAGGACCGTTGGGGGCTCTCCTGGCAGATCACCCCGCGCGCCCTGACCGATGCGCTGGCGGCCGGTGGCGGCGAGGCCAAGCGCGCCTTCGAGGCAATGATGGCGATGAAGAAGATCGACATCGCCACCATCGAGGCAGCACGGCGCGGCTGACCTAAAGCACCGGGCCATTTCGCCCTTCGGCACGAGTCCGGCGCAGCCGGGCCGTTACAGTGTCGGCGTGCAGTCCACGGCCGGCGGCGCGACGGGGGCGATCGGGACGTCGAGCGAGGGCGGGTGGTCGAAGTCGAACAGATCCTCCAGGGTGCTCGCGTGCTGGTCGCGCTTGGTCAGGTGGCTGCCGGGTGCGAGAAAACGTTTTTCGATGAGCGCCAGCAGGGAGGTGTGGTCGCCCACGGTGTGCGAAACGTAGTGCCGCTTGGCGAACGGTGACACGGCGATGAAGGGGACGCGGAAGCCGAGCTGATCGAAGGACGCGCATTGGTTCGGCAACGGGCCGGTCGGGCTCGCGGCCAGGGCTGGGCACAGGGCGATGGCATCGGCCACGCTGGTGTCGGTCGCGCTGAGCAGGTTGGACGAACACTCGGCGCCCGCGCCAGGCGCCAGGCTCATCGGCGGATTGGAAAGATCCGCGCACTGCCCGGGCGCGATCCCGTCGGGCGTGCGCGCTCCACCCTGGGGCGCGGACGGCGGCGCGACGTGATCGTACGAGCCGCCGTGGTGGCGTCGTTGACCCGGACGAAGCCGTTGTTCTTGGCGGCTTCGAGGCTGCGGTTGGGTGCGCGGAAGTTCGCCTCCTCGTGCGCGCCCACCCAGCTATGATCGAGGTCGGGGGCCACGCACCGTCGCGAGTCGTGAAAGGCCCGCACCACGCGCTTGCCCATGTCGTCGGGGTCGCGGTTGCTGTCGAGACAGATGAGATTTCCCGTTCGGTCGGGCACGCAGGAAAGTCAATCGACGCAACGGTGGTCGTCACGATGATGGTTGAGGCCAGCGTTCAACAAGTTCGACAAGGCCGGGGATGCCACGGCACCAGGCGACCTCAGGTTCCGTGCTAGAAAGCGCCCATGGGCGACGAGGTCCAACCTGCCGAGGTCAAGCGCGCGGTCGGTCGACACGAGATCGCGGCCTGGATTCTGATGGCTGCTGGGCTGCTCATGGTGTTGAAGCTGCACCTGCTTTCAGCTCTCCTGGCAGGACTGCTGGTGTACGAGCTGGTCCACGTCGCCGTGCTGAGGCTGCAGCGCCGATTGTCGAGTGAGCGAGCCGGGATGGTGGCAGTGATGGCCCTGGCGATCCTTATCATCGGTGGGGTGGCTGCTGCGGTGACGGGGCTGCTGGCGATGGTACGCAGTGAGGGGCATCTCGCCAGCTTGCTGGAAAAGCTGGCCGACAGTGTCGCTCTCGCGCGGGCCAACCTGCCGTCCGCGCTATCTGAAGGGTTGCCGGCCAATGTCGATGCCCTGAAGGACGCGACCGTGGATTGGTTGCGAATGCACGCGAAGGAGATTCGCACCGTCGGGGCCGACTTTGGCCGGACGCTCGTCCACATCCTCGTCGGACTGGTGATCGGTGTGATGCTGTCGCTGACCGACCTGCGCCCGCACAAAGTCGAACGACCCTTGGCGCGCGCCTTGGCCGAACGCGTGTCCCGCCTGGACAATGTCTTTCGCCGCATCATCTTCGCGCAGGTCCGCATTTCGGCCATCAACACTTTTCTGACCGCCGTGTTTCTTCTGGCGGGACTGCCGATCTTCGGCGTGCATCTGCCGCTTGCCAAGACGCTGGTGGTCCTCACGTTCGTGGTGGGCCTCTTGCCGGTGATTGGCAATCTGATCTCGAACACGGTGGTGGTCGTGGTGGGACTCAGCGTCTCGCCCTACGTCGCGGCAGCTGCATTGATATTCCTGGTCGTCATTCACAAGCTGGAGTACTTCCTCAATGCGCGCATCGTGGGCGCGCAAATCAACGCACGAGCCTGGGAGCTCCTGGCGGCCATGCTACTGATGGAAGCCGCTTTCGGCGTCGCTGGCGTCGTGGCGGCGCCCATCTACTACGCGTACATGAAGGACGAGCTGACCGCGCAGGGGTTGGTATGAGTGTTCGACGGGGAGAACCGTCGCCTGCAGAGCTGGCGCACGGCCTGAGGCGCGACGCAGTGAATGGTGAGGACATCAACTATCGCATGGTTGTCGACTCGACGCCGGCGCTGGTGTTCAGCGCACGTCCTGACGGCTACGTCGACTACTTCAACCAACGCTGGTTCGACTACTTGGGCGTTCCGCTGTCAGCGCTGGAAGGTCGGGGCTGGACGAGCTTCATCCACCCTGACGATCGCGAGGAGCACCTCCGGCTCTGGCGCACCTCGATGAGCGACGGCCAGCCGGCCGTGTCCCAGTCCCGCGTGGCCGACGCGAAAGGCGAATACCGATGGATGCTGCACCGGACGGAGCCGCTCTGCGACGAGGCCGGCAACGTCATTCGGTGGTTTGGAACCAGCATCGACATCGAGGAGCTGAAGCGCGCCCAACAGGAGGTCGACGAGCTCAAGGAACGGCTTTACAAGGAAAACATCGCCCTTCGCGAAGAGCTGACCCAGACGTCGATGTTCGAGGAGATCGTCGGGACGTCGGCCCCGCTCCGGCGCGTCCTCGCGCTGGTGGAGAGGGTGGCCGGCACGGATTCGACGGTGCTCGTCACCGGTGAGACCGGGACCGGTAAGGAGCTGATCGCCCGTGCCATCCACAAGCGTTCGCCCCGTGCTGCCCGGCCGTTCATCTCCGTGAACTGCGGCGCCATCGCGCCCTCCCTCGTCGCCTCCGAGCTGTTCGGCCACGAAAAGGGAGCGTTCACGGGTGCGACGCAGCGCCGCCTCGGTCGGTTCGAGTTGGCGGACGGGGGAACCATCTTCCTCGACGAAGCGGGAGATCTGCCGGCGGAGACGCAGGTTGCCCTGCTGCGGGTGTTGCAAGAGCGGACGTTCGAGCGGATCGGCGGGACCAGGCCCATCCCCGTCGATGTGCGCATCATCGCCGCCACGAACCGCGACCTCGACAAGGCCATCGCGGACGGTTCGTTCAGGAGGGATCTCTATTACCGGCTCAGCGTCTTTCCGATTCAAATGCCGCCACTACGCGACCGGGCCGAAGACATCCCCCTGCTGGTCGAGTATCTGACACGTCGGTATGCGACGAATACGGGGAAGAGAATCGCGACCGTGAGCCGAAAGACCATCGATCTGCTCACGACCTACGACTGGCCCGGCAACATTCGCGAGCTGCAGAACGTGATCCAGCGGGCTGTGATTCTCTGCGACGAGACCTTGGTGGTCGATGAGTCGTGGCTGGCGCATCGGCCGGCGCGGTCGATCGGCGGCCTGCACAACCTCGGTCGGCCCAGCACCAGCGAGGAGAAGAAGCTGATCGAGAGCGCGCTGGCGGAGTCGTGCGGTCGCGTCGCGGGGACGGACGGCGCGGCCGCGAGGCTCGGCATCCCGCGCTCCACGCTCGAATCGAAGATTCGGTCGCTCCACATCGACAAGCATCGATTCCGGACTCCATAGCGGCGGCTCCCCACGCGGTGCTGTCGAAGCTCACCATTTGGCGAGAATCGCCAGTCCGACGCCGCCCACAGGGCATGCAATATCGCCCACTTACCGTTGGCATTGCCTTTGCCATTACAGCACCTCGTGATCCTGGAAAGCTCAACCAAACAACGAGGAGATGAAGCGATGGAACGAATGCTAGTGGTGGTGTTCGACGACGAAAACAAAGCCTATGAAGGCAAGTCTGCTCTGCGCCAGCTCGAAACTGAGGGCAGCATCACGATCTACCGGGCCGCGGTGGTGGCCAAAAACGCGGACGGCACAACCGCTGTCAAGCAATACGATGACGTGAACCCGAGCGGCGGTCTCGTCGGGACGTCCCTCGGCGGCCTGATTGGGCTCTTGGGCGGCCCCGTGGGGGTGGCCGTCGGCGCCGTATCCGGACTCGCGCTGGGGGCGATCTCGGATGTCGGCGACGCCCGTGTCGGTGCGGACTACGTCGAGGAAGTCTCGACGTCGCTAACCCCCGGCAAGGTCGCGGTGGTGGCCGAGATCGAGGAGGGCTGGACGACCCCGGTCGACACCCGCATGGAGGCCCTAGCTGGAACCGTCATTCGCCGTGCTGTATGGGAGATACGGGACAAGTTGCGCGAAGATGAGATCGTCGCGCTGAAAGCGGACCTCGCGCAGCTCAGGGCGGAGTTCGCGAGTGCCAACGAAAAGCGCCGCACGAAGCTGCGTAGCCGGATCGATCAAGTTCAGGCGCGGATCGATCAACAGAAAAAGCGAGCACAAGAATCGCTGCAAGCGTTTCAGGCGCGCGCAGCGGAGAAGCGAGAGCTCATCAAGAAGAATGCGTCCGCGGTGGGGCAGGCCCTTAGGGAGCTGGTGAAGACCCCGCGGGCGTAAACGATCCGGCGCGCGGAACCTCGTAAGCCGAGGTCCGCGCGCCATCGCTAGGTAGAAATTATACAAGGAGCACACTATGGAATTCGATGACGTCGTGAACAAGCGTCGGTCGCTGCGATCCTTCACACCGCTCGAAGTAAGCGACAGCCTCATCAAAGACCTCGCTACCGTGGCAGGTCTGGCCCCATCCTGCTCGAACAAGCAGCCCTGGCGCTTCGTATTCGTGCGCAGCCCAGGCATGCTCGAGCGCATGCTCGCAACGCTGGCGCCGGGGAATGTGACGTGGGCCAAGCAGTCCTCATTGATCATCGCGGTGTGGTCGAAAGCCGACCTGGACTGCAAGACTCCGGATGGGCGAGAATACTTCCAGTTCGACACTGGGATAGCGTCGGCTTTCCTCATGCTGGCCGCAGCGGCGAGAAACCTGGAAGCGCACGCGGTAGCCGGTTTCGATCCGCAGGCAGCTCGGCAGGTGTTAGCGCTTCCAGCCGATGCTCAGGTTATCACCCTGATTATCATGGGTGGCCACAGCCAACAGGTCTCCCCCGGGTTGACGGACTGGCAAGTGAAAGCCGAGACAGAACGTCCGCCCAGATTGCCGTTCGAGGAGCTCGCGACAATCGCTTGACTGACGAGATGCTGTAGGAGATCGCATGAAAGACAAGGAAGCGCAGCTACAACAGAGCCAGCCTCGAACCGGCGCTTCAACTCCCGGTCGAGTACCTCCGCCGCCGTGGCGCACCGAGGGATTACCCGAGGGAGAACCCGGCAAACAGCCGCCCAACTGGGGTACGCGGGCGTGGTGGCTGCTTACTTGCGTGGGGCTGTTCGCGCTCCTGACCATGCAGGACCGGCTCTCCG
>CAZBIU010000025.1:0-34463 GCA_964491625.1 uncultured Myxococcales bacterium | reverse complement strand
GGCCGACCGAAAATCTTTTCCGCCGCCGCCTGGGCACCGGCAGCGCCGCGCACGACTTTCACCCCGCCACCCTTTCCCCGGCCACCCGCGTGAATCTGCGCCTTGACCACCACGGTTTGGTTCTGGGTCGCTTGGATGATCTGTTCTGCCGCCGCCGCGGCATCGCCGACCTTCAGCACGGCGATACCCATGGGTACGGGCAACCCGAACTTCCCCAGCAGGGTCTTGGCTTGGTACTCGTGAATCTTCATGGCGTCGCGCTAGCTCCGTTGTTCGATGGGCAAGAAGCTCGCCTTGGTCGCGCCAGTATAGATCTGGCGGGGTCGCCCAATCTTGGTTGCGGGATCTTCGTGCATCTCCTTCCAGTGTGCCAGCCACCCCGGCAACCGTCCAATTGCGAACATCACGGTGAACATGTTGGTCGGGATGCCGAGCGCGCGGTAGATGATGCCGCTGTAGAAGTCCACGTTGGGATAGAGTTTCCTCTCGACAAAGTACGGATCTTTCAGTGCGGCCTCTTCCAACGTACGCGCGATGTCGAGCAACGGGTCCTTGCGCCGAAGTCTCGCCAACACCCTGTCACACGCACCCTTGATGATCTTTGCACGCGGGTCGTAGTTTTTGTAGACTCGGTGGCCGAAGCCCATCAGGCGGAAGCCGGAATCCTTACGCTTGGCCAAGTCGATAAACTTCTGCGATCCGCCGCCGTCGCGATGGATCTCCTCCAGCATATCGAGCACGCTCTCGTTGGCCCCGCCGTGCAGCGGCCCCCACAGGGCGCAAATGCCTGCCGAGACCACGGCGAACACGTTGGCTTGCGCGCTACCGACCAGGCGCACCGTGGAGGTACTGCAGTTTTGCTCGTGGTCGGCGTGCAGAATCAGGATTTGATTTAGCACCTTGACGATCTCTTCGTCGATGTCGTAGGGCCGCCACGGCACCGAGAACATCATGTTGAGGAAGTTCGCGCAGTAGCTCAGGTGATCCTGCGGATAGACGAACGGCTCGCCCACCGACTTCTTGTACGAGTACGCAGCGATGGTCCGCATCTTTCCGAGGAGGTGAGTAATGGTCTCTTCGTTTCGCTGCGGGTCGTTCACCTTCAGGGCCTCGGGATAGAAGCTGGAAAGCGAACAGACCATGGCTGACAGGATCGCCATCGGATGGGCCGTGATGGGATAGCGGTCGAAGAAATGCCGCATGTCCTCGTGCAAAGCGGAATTCTCGGTCAGGAGTGACGAAAAGCGAGCCAGCTCGTCCGCATTGGGCAACTTGCCGTAGATGAGAAGGTAAGAGACCTCGACGAAAGTCGACTTCTCGGCCAGCTCTTCGATGGGAATTCCCCGGTAGTGAAGAATGCCGGCGTCGCCGTCGATGAACGCGATGTTGCTGGTCACCGCGCCGGTGTTCATGAAGCCCTGATCGAGCGTCACATAGCCGGTTTGCGCGCGCAGTTGGCGAATATCGATTGCCTTCTCGCCCTCGCTTCCGATGACGATTGGCAGCTCGATCGACTTGCCATTGAGCTTCAACTCCGCAGAATTCGGCATGGGCATCCTCCGCTTTGCTTTCTGCATTGGATGCTACCGTCCTAAACAGGACTCGTCTAGCCTGTTTTTAACCCATGCGGCACCGAATCTCGCCCCGATAGCCGGGCGCGGCCCCGAGGCCGGTCAAGAACGCGCGGCAAGGCGGCGGGAGCAGGCTTTGATCTTCGCCTTGTGCTCGCGAGACAGCTTGTCGAAGGTGGTCTGGCGAAGGTCGCGAACCGTGCTCTCGTAGATCCTCACCCAGACCGGCCGCGATGGGCAGGTTTCCTGCATCGGGCAGGCCTTCGGATTGAGCACGCATGGCCGAAACGCCAACGACGCCTGCGAGGCGCCGAGCACGTCAAGCAGCGAAATCGCCGACGGCTCGCGCGCCAGGGAAAACCCGCCATGAATACCACGCACGGACACCAGGACGTTGGCCTTCACCAGCCGCTGCAGAATCTTGGCCACGAACAAGTCGGGCGCATCGACAGCCTTGGCTATCTCCGTCTTGGTGGCCAGCCGGTCTCGATTCTCAACGAGAAACAGGAGACATCGAATTGCGTAGTCGGACTGTTGCAGCACTGCGGACATGACGACTCTTCCACTTTCTGGTCGGGGCGACCAACACCTATTCTTAGCACAAGATCGGCTACGTTGTGAAACTATTCACACCGATTCCTCACGAACTTTCACCCACGCCGACGAATAATAACCCTTACGGACTCTGAATACCTATTTCTCACTTGGCCGGTCGATTCGCTTTTTTCCCGCGCTGCTGCTCGTGATTTCCGTCGGCCTCTTGAGACACGCCGTCCCGATATGCCAATCGAGGATCGCGTCAATCCGATTTCGAGGACGCGTGAATGGATTGTCCGGTCAGGGAATTTCGCTGGTGGCGCCGCTGTCGCCGAAGCCCACCAGCTCCATGCTGGTGGGCTGGGAGATGCCCATGCTCTTGACCAGCCCGCTGATGGGAACCGCGGGATGCATCCACGATGTGGAGGTCGAACGCCATACCCCCCAGCTCGCGTCGGTCAGCGCTTTGAAACATCCGGCAAAACTGCCGGCGATGGCGTTGACGTTCTCTTGCGGCAACCCCTGCCAACGCACGACCAGCACGTTGATGGCGCTTTGGTACATCGATTTCATGAGCTGGATGGTCGTGCCGGTGAGCTCGGTTACCTTGCCGTTCTTGTCTTTCATCTTCACCGCCCGGATCTCGACGGTGCTGGGATTGCTGCGGTCGCCGATGCCGAGCAGGATCTTGCTCACGGTCTTGCCATAGTAGCTTTCATTCGCGACCTCGACCCAGTAGGCGTCGCCCTCCTCCCCGACGACCTTATAGGTCACGAGCGACGGCTGGCTATTGCCACCGACCATCCTGTGCTGAGTCCACTGTCCGACCGCCAGCGGTTTGGGCTCCAGCCCCGTGGGGAAGCCAAAGACCTGCCCCGACGGGGCCATCGCGGCCAGGCGCTGATCGATGTCCGCCTTGGCGGCGGTATCGATCCTGGGACCGCAGGCGGCTAGAAACGCGGCACCGGCCGACAAAGCGACCACTTGATGAACCCGGATCTTTGTCATGGGCCGGGATTTTGCTCTCGGCGCAAGCGCGAATCCAGAGCCTTGTCAACGGTTCGGCAGGGTCAGGCCGCGCCGCCGTTGCGATGATGGGTCACGACTTTGGCATGCGGCCGCTTCGAGGCCACGCCATGGCTCTCGTCGCGCCAGCGGGTTTGCGGAAGCGGCCGGGCCAGCGCGATGGCCAGCACCTCGGCGATGGAATGCACCGGCTCCACGCGGATGCGCTGTCGCAGGTGCTCAGGGATTTCGCTCAGCTCGGCCAGGTTTCCGGCGGGTACGATGGCCACGTGCATGCCGGCACGAACCGCCGCCAGCATTTTTTCTTTCAAACCTCCAACCGGCAGCACCCGACCCCGCAAGGTCACCTCGCCTGTCATGGCCACATCCCGGCGAATCGGAATGCCGGTCGCCAGCGACACCAACACGGTGGCCATGGTCACGCCCGCCGACGGTCCGTCCTTGGGAACCGCGCCTGCCGGAACGTGGATATGAATCTGGCGATCGGCGAAGTAGTCGCCCTCGATGCCAAGGCGGCCTAGCTGTACCCGGGCAAACGAAAGCGCCGCCTGGGCCGATTCCTTCATCACGTCGCCCAGTTGGCCGGTAAGAATCAGGGTTCCCTTGCCCGCCATCACCTGCGCCTCGACGTGAAGCACCTCGCCGCCCGCTTGGGTCCACGCGAGCCCGTTGGCGATGCCGACCTCGTCGGTACGCTGGCGCTCATCGGGGATGTACTTGGGCGGACCCAGGAACTTTCCCAGGTCGTCGAGGCTGATCGGCACGCGCTTGGCTTTGGCTTTGGCCGCGCCGACGGCGTCCGCCTCGACGATCCTGCGCGCGACCTTCCGGGCAAGCTGCGCGATCTGGCGCTCGAGCTCGCGCAACCCCGCTTCGCGTGTGTATTCCGATACCACCTTGCGCAGAACGGTTCGACTGACTTGCAAGTCCTTGTCGGTCAGCCCGGCCTCCCGGGTTTGCTTGGGCAAGAGGAATCGTTCGGCAATGACCAGCTTCTCTTCCTCGCTGTAGCCCGACAGTCGTAGCGTCTCCATGCGGTCGCGCAAGGGCGCGGGAATCGTATCGGCCAGGTTTGCCGTCGCGATGAAGAGAACCTTGGACAGGTCGAAGGGAACGCCCAGGTAGTGGTCGCGGAAGGCGAAGTTCTGTTCCGGGTCCAGAACCTCGAGGAGCGCGGCCGACGGGTCCCCCCGATAGTCGGCCCCCAGCTTGTCGACCTCGTCGAGCATGAACACCGGATTCCTGGTGCCCGCGGTCTTCAGGCCCTGCAGAATTCGGCCTGGCAACGCGCCCACGTAGGTCCGGCGATGCCCGCGAATCTCGGCCTCGTCGCGCACGCCGCCGAGGGAAATCCGAACGAACTTGCGCCCAAGCGCGCGCGCAATCGATCGGCCGAGCGAGGTCTTGCCGACGCCGGGCGGGCCAAGGAAGCACAGGATTGGCCCGCGACCGTCCTTGCGCAGCTTGTACACCGCAAGGTAGTCGAGGATGCGCTCTTTGATGTGCTCGAGATTGTAGTGATCCTCGTCGAGGACCTTGCGCGCTCCGGCCAGATCCACCGGATGTGTCTCAGGATCCTTCCACGGCAGCTCGACCACCAGGTCGAGATAGCTGCGTACCACCGCCGCCTCCGCACTTTCGGAGCTCATCTGCTCGAGCCGCCGCAGTTGCTTGTCGGCCTCCGCGCGCGCCTCCGACGGCAAGCCGGCGTTTTCGATTTTGTGGCGGATGTCCTCCAGCTCGTCGCGCAGGGAATTGTCGTCGCCCAACTCGTGGCGAATCTGCCGGAGCTGCTCGCGCAGGTAGTAGTCGCGCTGGGTCTTCGACATCTCCTCTTTGGCGCGGCTCTGGATGCGGTTCTGCATCTCAAGAATGCCGATTTCGTTCTCAAGGCACTGGTTCACCTTGGTCAGTCGCGCCACCGGATCCTCGGTTTCCAAGATAGCCTGCGCCTCGGCCAGCTTGAGGGTCAGGTTCGACGCCACCAGATCCGACATGCGCCCGGGTTCGTCGACGTTTTGCAGGACCAGCGCCAGCTCGGGCTACACCGTCCGGCCCAGCTCGGCCACGCGCTCCACGTTCTGCTTCACGGTCCGCACCAACGCCTCAACCTCCATGGTCGTCGGCGTGGGCAGCTCCTCCAGAACATCTAGCCGCACCTTGTAATTAGGGACGTCCGTGAGAAAGCGCTGGATGCGCGCCCGGCACAGCCCCTGCACCAGAATCTTGATGCCCCCGTCGGAGAGCTTGCGCATCCTCATCACGATGCCCACCGTACCGGTCCGATACAGCGACGACGGCTTGGGATCCTCTTCGGTCGACTCGCGCTGGGCGACGATAAAGCACATCCGCTGCTCGGTCGCCAGCGCCTGGTTCACTGCATCCAGCGACACCGGTCGCGACACGCGCAGCGGCGCGATCATGTACGGAAAGACCACCAGGTCACGCACGGGCAGGAGGGGAAGAACATCTGGAATCTCTTGCCCGGCCCCCTCTGTCCGCTGGCTTTCGTCCTCTATACTCATCGTCCCAACCTTATCAGAACCGATCGAGAAAGCTTAGAAAACGATCTGCAAGGCCGGTCGTCTTGACCTGACCCATACCTCCGTCTAGCTTGCGTCGGGTTCCCATGTTTCCAAACCTTCATGGCGCAAGCGGCTGCGTCGCCGCCCTCACCCGAGCTTGACTAGGCTCGTCTGCGCACACCCCTTTGGGATGAACCGGCCTCGCCCATGAAAATCGCCACTGTTTACGCGGTTCTTCTCGTGTTGCTCCTGGGCGCCGCAGCCGCCGCGCTCGCCGTCGGACACGGCGATCTTTCCGACCCGTCCATGCGTGTCGCATTGCTGGAATTGCGCGCGACGCGTGTGGCGGCGGCTCTCCTGGCCGGGGCCGCCCTGGCGGTCGGCGGCGTAGTGCTCCAGGGCGTCTTCCGCAATCCCCTGGTCAGTCCGTCGATCTTGGGAACCACGGCCGGGGCCAGCCTCGGCGGCCAGGTCGCGCTGCTCACCCTGGCGTGGGGAAGCGCGGGAGCTCACTTGCCGACGGAGATGGTGGTTCCGTTCGGGTGTCTTGTGGGAGCGGCGCTCTCGCTCATTATCGTGCTCGCCTTCTGCCGCGAACGGACCGGCACCCTGATGCTGATCTTGACCGGATTCATCCTGTCGTCGCTGTTTCTTGCGCTGGGAGGCTTCGCGACCAGCTTGGCCCAGGACCAGTGGGACGTGGGCCGCGCAGTCGTGTCGTTCACCCTCGGCGGCGTCGCGGGTACCAGCCTCCACCAGGTTTTCGCCGCCGTGCCTTTCGTCGTGCTCGGCCTGCTTGCAAGCTGGGGCTGGTCGGGCACCCTCGACATCCTGCTGTCGGGCGAGGACGAAGCACGCACGCTTGGCGTCTCTGTCGGGCAGGCCCGTCGCTGGACCGTGGTCTGGGTCGCGGTCTTGACCTCGGCTGCCATTGCACTAGGTGGCAACGTCGCGTTCGTGGGACTTGTGGTACCGCATGTGCTACGCCCCATCGTGGGCGTACGCCACCGCAGGTTGATTCCCGCCGCTGCGCTGCTGGGCGCGACCTTCCTGGTGGGCTGCGACTTGATCACCCGAATCATTCCCAGCCGCAGCGAGCTGCCGCTCGGGGTTGTGACGGGAATCATCGGCGCGCCCATCTTCCTGTTTCTGCTCGCGCGCTCGTACCGAGAGGCCCTGCATGGCTAGCACGACGCTGCTGGAGGCGCGCGACATCAGCGTGGTGCGCGGGAAGCGCAAGCTACTCGACGGCGTGTGGCTTGCGCTCGAACCCGGTCAGACGATGGCGCTGGTGGGGCCGAACGGCGCCGGCAAGAGCACGCTGCTCAAGGCCTTGGCCGGTATCGTTGTCCACCAAGGCGAGTTGTTCCTGGACCGAAGGCCGGCGACGTCACTCTCCCCGCAAGAACGCGCGCGTCTTCTTGCGTACGTCCCGCAGCACTCGGCCCTGGATGCGCCCCTGCGCGTGCACGACGTGGTGGCACAGGGCCGATACGCCCATCGAGACACTTGGGGCCGGTCCAGCGCCAGCGACGAATCCGCCATTGCGGCAGCGCTTGCGGCGACTGACGCCTTGCCGTTGGCGGATCGCCTATTTACCGATCTCTCCTATGGCGAGCGCCGGATGGTCTTGCTGGCCCGCGCGCTGGCTACCGGCGCTCGCATCCTTCTGCTCGACGAGCCCACCGCCGCGCTCGACGTCGCGCACGCCTTGTCGCTGCTTCGCCGCCTGCGCGATCTGGCCGCCCGCGGCCATGCCGTGATCGTGGCGCTGCACCACCTGGATGAGGTAAGAGAGTGCTGTTCCTCGGCCGTGCTCCTGCAGAATGGACGTGTCTTCCGGGCGGGCGCAGTGAACGAGGTGGTGAGCGCCGGCCCGGTGCGCGAGGTGTTCGGGGTTGACCTCTTGCCCGGGGCGCACTTCGGCTACCGACTGCCAGGAGATCTCCCGCCTTGAACCGAACCGGCGTGCTGAATCTGTGTCTGCTCGCTGCCGCCGTCGCCACGACCTTCCTGCTGGCATGGCCGCGCACCGGGGCCAGGCCGAGGGTCGTCAATCCGGGCCCGTCTCCCTCAGGGGGCCCGGCCAAGGCTCGCCTTGCCAGCGGCGAGTTGGCGATCGCCGACGCGTCCGGCGACCTGGTGCCGCTTCGGCACTACCAGCGCATCGTGTCGACCAACTTGCTGACCGACCGATTGCTCATCGAGCTTTGCGAGCCATCTCGCATCCGCGCGGTCAGCCGGGCCAGTGGGCGCCGCACGCGCGACGGATACCGGTACAGCGGGTTCGACACCGTGGAAGGCTTCGGCCCCATCGAGGCAATCGTCGCGCTCAAACCCGACCTCGTGCTGATGAACAGTTTCGGGGCGCCGGGATCGGCAGAGCGACTGCGTCTGGCCGGCGTCGAGGTCTTTGACCTGGGCGAGCTACACGGTGAGCGCAGCCTTGCGAGCATCGCCCTTTGTCTAGGTGAGCTTCTGGGAGCGCCCGAACGAGCGCGTCGTTTCGTCTGGACCTTTGCGGACAGAATGACGAAGGTCAGCGCGGGACTCGCCCCGAGCCGTCGCAAGCGGGCCATGTTTCTTTCGATTCTCGGGCCCGACCTGCAGTGCGGAACGCGAGGCACCTCGTACCACGACATCATGACCGCCGCCGGCCTCGACGACGTGGCCGCGCGCGACCATCAGGGATGGCCGGCGCTGTCGGCTGAAGAGGTTCTCGCCCTGGCCCCCGAAATTGTAGTCACGCGCGAGGGCTCCGCCGACCGGATCTGCCAGTACCCGGGCATGGACCACTTGCCGCCGTGTCGCGGGGAAGGAAGGCTCGTTGAGTTGCCCGGCGAGCTCCTCGACGAGCCCGGCGCTGCAATGCTGGATGCAGCCGAGCAGCTGTTTGCACTGGTCTACGGCGGCGGATAGCCCGGAACCGATCCGGGGCCAGCCGAATCCGTTCGCGTGCCCGGCAGCGTGAGCGTGGTCAGGAACAACGCAGCCGGCCCGGATGGATCGGCAGCCAAAACGTGGCTGGAATTCTGACTGGCGGCACTAGTTCTTCGGCGTCTCGGTGTACTCGGCGTCGATGACGTCGTCTTTCTTGCCCGCACCGTCGCTGCTGGCCGGGCCCGCGCTGCCTGCACCGCCGGCGCTGCTACCGTCGGAGCCGCCGCTCGGCGCGCCGCCAGCGGCCTTGTACAGCGCCTCGGCCATCTTGTGCGAAGCCTTCTCCAATCGTTCGAAGGCGCCCTTGAAGACATCGCCGTCGGTGGCCTCGCGGTTCGCGTCCAGCGTAGACCGCGCTTCCTTGAGCGCTTCCTCAAGCGGCGCGCGGTCGCCGGCCGGGATCTTGTCCTTGTTCTCGTCGAAGTGCTTCTGCACGCTGAATTGCAGGCTCTCCAGGCGGTTGCGCGCCTCGATGGCCTCGCGGCGCTTCTTGTCTTCGGCCTCGTGGTCCTGCGCCTCTTTGGTCATGCGCTGAATCTCGGACTCGGACAGTCCGGACGACGACGAGATGGTGATCTGTTGCGCCTTGCTGGTGGCCTTGTCCTTGGCCGACACGTTCACGATGCCGTTGGCATCGATGTCGAAGGTGACCTCGATCTGAGGCACGCCTCGCGGCGCCGGAAGAATGCCTTCCAGGCCGAACTTGCCGAGCAGACGGTTGTCGGTCGCCATCGGGCGCTCGCCCTGGAACACCTTGACCTCGACCGAGGTCTGGTTGTCGGCCGCGGTGGAGAACGTCTCCGACTTCTTGGTGGGAATCGTCGTGTTGCGCGGGATGAGCGTGGTCATCACGCCGCCCAGGGTTTCGATACCCAGCGACAGGGGCGTGACGTCGAGCAGGAGCATATCCTTGACCTCGCCCGAGAGAACGCCGGCCTGCACCGCCGCGCCCAGCGCCACCACCTCGTCGGGGTTGACGCCCTTGTGCGGCTCCTTGCCGAAGAAGTCTTTCACCACCTGCTGCACCTTCGGAATGCGGGTCGATCCGCCCACCAGCACCACCTCGGCGATTTCCGACGGCCGCTTGTTTGCATCCGCCAGCGCCTTCTTGGTCGGCTCGATGGTGCGCTGGATGAGATCGTCGACCATCTGTTCCAGCTTCGCGCGCGAAAGCTTGATCTGCAGGTGCTTGGGGCCCGAGGCATCCGCGGTGAGGAACGGCAGATTGATTTCCGTTTCCATGACCTGCGAAAGCTCGATCTTGGCCTTCTCGGCCGCCTCGCGCAGACGCTGCAGGACCATCTTGTCCTTGGAGACGTCGATGCCCTGATCCTTCCTGAATTCGGCAATCAGCCAGTCCATGATCCGCTGGTCGATGTCGTCGCCGCCCAGGTGCGTGTCGCCGTTGGTGGACACGACCTCGACCACGTTCTCGCCAACTTCCAGGATGGAAATGTCGAAGGTGCCGCCGCCGAAATCGTACACGGCGATGATTTCGTCCTTCTTCTTGTCGAGACCGTACGCGAGCGCTGCGGCGGTAGGCTCGTTCACGATGCGCTTGACGTCGAGGCCGGCGATGCGGCCGGCGTCCTTGGTGGCCTGGCGCTGGGAATCGTTGAAGTACGCGGGCACCGTAATGACCGCCTCGGTGACCGGTTCGCCCAGATGATCCTCGGCGGCCTTCTTCAGCTTGCCCAGCACCTTGGCCGAGACCTCCGGCGGGGTGAGCTTCTTGCCGCGAATTTCGAAATCGACCTCGCCGTGGGCACCGCGGATGCTCTTGAACGGCATGCGCTTGATGTCTTCGGCGGCTTCCTCGAAACGACGGCCGATGAAACGCTTGGCCGAAAAGACCGTGTTTTCCGGGTTGGTGATGGACTGCCGGCGCGCGATTTGCCCGACCAAGACCTCGCCCTTGTCGTCCCACGCCACCACTGACGGGGTCAACCGACCGCCCTCCTCGTTCGCGATAACCTTGGGCTCCTTGCCGTCCATGATGGCGACGACCGAGTTGGTGGTCCCGAGGTCAATTCCGATAATCTTTCCCATGGTTTGCTTCCCTTTGTGGTTGTGTCAGATGGCGGAGTGGCAACTTCAGGCAAGTGATAAACACCCCTCCCCCTAGGTCAAGCAGTTGGAAGGAACGACGGGCGAATCAGCGGTCGGACTTGGCCTTGATGTCCAGGTCGGGACGCAGCCCGATCGCGCGCGCGAGCCGGAACACACCCGCCATCTCGGCGGTGCCAGGATCCACCACGCCGCGTACTTCGGCCCGTTCGAGAGCCCGATCGAGCAGCCGCATGGGCAGCGGCCTGCCTAGCCAACGCGTGCGACCGCCGTCCATGGCCGACGGAAATGCCAGGATAACCGTAAGCGTCAGCGCCGCCGCCACCCGGGCCCGCCCCAGGCGCGAGGACACGTGCCAAACGCCGACGCAGGCGAGCGCGAAAACGACCGCGATGGCCATCGGTAACGCCGGCAGGAAAGACGCTATTTCCGGCTCCGCTACCACGGCGAAGCTGGCAAACAAGGTGCAGGTCACCAAGTTCAAGGCCAGCCAGGCAGCTACCACTGGCGTGCGGACTGCCAGCGCGAAAAGACCAACCGCCGCGAGGAGAACACCAACCACGCCCGCCTGGTCGGCGATTTCCGTGGCCGTGCTCCACAGCGCCGCCCTGCCGCGTGGGATGAGAGTGAACGGCGTCACGAAAAGGTCGCGGGCGGATGGGGGAACCGACGACGCAGCAGCGCGAGCCAACGCAAAGCCGCCCAGCGCGGCCAGTAAGCCAAGCGGAGCCCAGAGCGGCCAGCGCGCCCCCTTGCGCAACGCCCAGATGGCGAGGGCCAGCAATACCGGCCACAGCACCAACGCCACCGTGGGCTCGACCCCTTCGGCAACTCCGGCCAGACACGACAGCGCGAGACCCGCAGCCTTGTTCCCAATATCGCGCAGCAAGACCAATTCGGCAAGCAGGCCGGCCAACAGGACGACCAGAGTCGGGGTGCAGAAACCGGCGCTCGTGGCCGCGGCGAAGGTCCCCAGCGAGAGCGCGGCTGCCAGCGCTGCCCCGCCGGCGGCGATCGGTTCGGCAAGAAAGGCCCGCGCATCCTGGCGCGCCGACGGCGGCGGACGCAGCGGTGTCACCAGCTCGACCGCCAGACGAGCGAGCAGAGCCATCGCCAGCGCGCCGAAGATCGCGCTCGTCAAATTGGCCCTGAACCCGACGTCCCCGACCGGCAGGTATTGAATAAGCCGCATCGCGAGCAAAGCAAGCGGCGCGCCCTGCGGGTCGGGGTCGACGGTGATGCCGGCCGCCACCGATGCGGCAGCCTCGACCCGCCCGAGACCAAGTGGGACGGCCGCCGCGTACAGAGGCAGCGTCACGGCGAACACCACAAGATCCAACGCAGGCCACGCGCGGCCCGCAAGCGGCTTGGTCATCGACCCATCTGAAGCGAAAGCGCGGCAGAAGTCGAGAATGAGGATATTTGACGAACCGGGGCTGGCCCGGTATCCCGAAAGTAGTGCAAATCATTCGAGGACGCCGCGGCATCATCCCTGCGCTGGGCCGAGGCCTGCGCAAACCGGCCGTGGCCATCGGCAATTTCGATGGCGTGCACCTGGGGCATCAGGCGCTGCTCCAGGAGGGCAAGCGCGTGGTCCAGGCCAACGGGGGCGAGGTTGTCGCCCTGACTTTCGATCCGCATCCCGCGCGCTTCTTCGCGCCGCCGCTTGCGCCGCCGATGCTGACCTCGCTGGACCGGCGGGCAGAGCTTCTGCACGAGGCTGGCGCCGACGCCGTGTTGGTCGAGCCTTTCAACGCCGAGCTGGCCGGCATGGCCGCCGAGGTGTTCGTCGAGGACGTGCTTGGCAAGGATATCGATGCCCATCACGTGGTGGTCGGCGCCGACTTCAGCTTCGGCAAAGACCGCCGCGGCGACGTCAACCTGCTGCGGAGTATCGGCGCGCGGGTCGGCATCGGGCTCTCCGTGGTTCCCCAAGTCAGCGCCAACGGGTTGCCGTGCTCGTCGACGAAGATCCGCGAGTTCGTGCTGGAAGGCCGGGTCGAGGGCGCGCACATGCTGCTGGGTCGACCGTTTGAAATCGACGGCCGCGTGGTTCGCGGTATGCAGCGAGGCCGCACCCTGGGCGTGCCCACCGCGAATCTGGCCCAGGACGGCGAGATCGTGCCCAAGCCGGGTGTCTACGCGGGGCGCGCGCGCCGGCTGGACGGCGATGCGTCCTGGTTCGCGGCGGCCATTAGCATCGGCAACAACCCGACCTTTGCCAACCAGGGCGAGCCGCAGATTCTCATCGAAGCGCATCTGCTCGACTTCGCCGGGGACCTCTACGACGCGCGACTGCGCCTGGCGTTCGTCGCACACTTGCGCGAGCAGCGTCGATACGCAGCCGTGGAAGAGCTGGTCGCGCAAATCCGGCAAGACATCGACCAGGTCAGGGAGATCTGCAAATGACAACCGATCACCTCTACGAAACTGAGACCATGGCCGAGCTCTGCGCGAGGCAAGGTCGCCTCGGCGAGGCAATTTCCATCTACCGGGCCCTGTCGGAGAACGGCGGCGACGCGGGGACGCGCGCGCGTGCCCAGGCTCGGCTGGCCACGCTGGAATCCACTTGGCAGCCCCTACGCGAAACGGAGGTGCCGCCGGCCGACATCCCGCTGCCCGGCGAACCGGGCATCGCGGTTCTGGTGGGCGACGATCAAGTCACGCTCGCGTGGGCGCTGCCCGCCGACACGACCCCGCTGGCGTTGGACGTCTTGGTCCTGCAAAAGACAGCCGCGGGGATGGAGGCGCAGAAGAAGCTCCTGCCGGTCGAGATGGCGACGGGTCGAATTGGACTGTCGGTGCCCAGGATTCATTCGGCGGTTGCTGCGGCCGGGACTGTGCGCGCCGGGCGCTTCGTGGCGCTGGCGAGGTCGGGGGGCTAACGCTTCTCGCCTAGCACCCGCTCACACTCTTCCGGCATCGCAGGGGCGCCCTCGCCGGGCGGGCCGCGTTTGGCCGCGGTCTTCTGGGCGTCGGTCGAGAACCACCAATTGAGCGAGATATCACAGCCGTCGCCCGCCCCAAGCGGTGGCTGCGAGGTGCAATCCGGGCTGTCCGACGGACAGCGCAGCCGCACGTGGAAGTGGTCCTGATGTCCCCACCAAGGACGAAGCTTGCCGAGCCAAGCACCGCGCTTGGTCTTGGCTTGGCACAAAGCACGCTTCACCGCAGGGTGCACGAAAATGCGATCGACCGATGGCTGCGACGCCGCCAGCTCCAGCAGGTGCGCGGGACGGCCGTTCCATGCCGGCAGCATCTTCCTCGTGCGGAGATCCACCACCGACGGCGGAAACACGGATTTTCCCGGCACCAGCGGCTTTGCCGACGGGCCGTACCATAGGTCCACATCGAGCCCGGTTTGGTGGCTTCGGTGTCCGGTCGGTGCGGGGCCGCCTCGCGGCTGCCCTAGATCACCGATGTAAAGCGGCCCCAGCTTCTCTTTACGCAGAATCGCGGCCAGCTCGCGCAAGAAGGCGATCAGCTCGCGATGCCCGTACTCGCGGTGGCGTTCCGGGTGGACCACCACGTAATTCGGATTCCGCTGCGGAAGCTTGGCTGCGCCCTGTACGCAGCCTGCGCCAGGCAACCCGATGGAACGCGGCGGTCCCGGGCTGGGCGACGATACCTGGCTCCAGCGAGGGTCGAACCCGTGCTGCACCAGCGCAGCGTCAGGATCGACGCCACCGTCGCGCGCGCCGCCGTCAGGGGCGCCTGCTTCCGCTGACACGAATGCGAGAACAAGCAGTAGCGAGGCCACGTCATCAACCTTGCAGAGTCGCCCATAACCATCTCACGGACGTCCGCGTCTCGCTAGCGCGCGGACCCTCACCGCTCTCCATTCCCGCTGCGCTCTCTCCTTTCTGTACGCGGATGCTCCCTCGGCGATTATGATTCGCATGTGACCGAAACGCGGCGCCCAGGCAACGGCGACAGCGCCCCCATCTTCGCCCCTCGAAAGGGGCCGGCCGTGCTGTGCTTGCATGGATTCACCGGAACCCCCTACGAGATCGCGCCCATCGCACATGCGCTCGTGGCGGCCGATTTTTCCGTCTTTGCGCCGGTTCTGGCAGGCCACGGCAACACTGCGACGGCGCTCGCCGCCACGAGCTGGCAGGACTGGCTTGCCTCGGCGGAGGCGGCGTTTGAGAAGCTGCGGGCAGCGTCGGGCGATGGGCCGGTAGCAGTGGTCGGCTTTTCCATGGGCGGACTTCTGGCCTTGCGCATGGCACGGCTCTACCCCGAGGCCGTGGTCGCACTGGTGACGGCGTCGGTTCCGCTGCGCCTGCCCCCGTGGCGGGTCGCGGTTGCCAAAGCATGGGGGCTCCTGCCCGGATTTCTGCGGCGCTCGCCTCTGGCAACGATTAGCAAGCGCGGCGGCAGCGACGTGACCGACGACCACGTCAGGCGCGAGTGTCCGTCGCTGCAGGAGATGCCACTTTCGGGCGTGGCTGAGCTGGTAAGGCTAGCCGAGCTCGTCCGACACGACCTTGGTCTAGTGAAGCAGCCCACGCTGGTGGTCCACGGCGAGCGTGACCACACGGTTCCCATGCAGGCAAGCTACGAACTGGCCGGCAGCCTCGCCTCGGACATCGTGGAGCGCCTCTGGCTGCCGCGCTCGGCCCATCTGGTCGGCGTGGACGTGGAGCGAGCGCACCTTGCGCAGGCCGTGGTCGAATTTCTTGGCCATCACACCCACCCTACGGCGAAGGCCGCATCGGAGGCCAGCCCAGCATGAACCCGACCCTGATACTGGCGATCGACCAGGGAACCACGGGTACCACGGTGCTGCTGCTCGACGAGCAGATGCAGGTGCGCGGCAAGGGCACCTGCGAGATTCCGCAAAGTTACCCAGCGCCCGGCCTGGTCGAGCACGACCCGGAGGAGATCTGGCGCTCGGTCCTGGTCGCGTTTAAGGCCGCGCGCGCCCATGCCCCCGACGGGGGCATCGCCGGCATCGGGATCACCAACCAGCGCGAAACCGTCGTGTTGTGGGAAAAGGCCACCGGCCGGCCCGTGGCGCCCGCCATCGTCTGGCAGGATCGTCGGACCGCCGACCAGTGCGAAGCGCTCCGGCGCGCGGGACACGAGCCGCTGTTTCAGCGCCGCACCGGACTGCTTCTGGATCCTTATTTCTCAGGCACCAAGATCGCCTGGCTGCTCGCCGATGCGGATCGGCGCCGGCGCGCGGAACGTGGCGAGTTGGCTTTCGGGACCGTGGACAGCTTCCTTGTCTGGCGCCTTTCCGGCGGCAAGGTCCACCTGACCGACGTGTCGAATGCGTCGCGCACCCTGCTCTTCGATTTGGATCGCCTGGACTGGAACGCCGAGCTGTGCAGGATCTTAGGCGTTCCCATGGCGATTCTGCCGCGCATCTCGGCCAGCGCGGGCAACCTGGCGACCACCTCGGGCGTCGCGGGAATCCCCGACGGCACGCCCATCGCGGGCATCGCCGGCGATCAGCAGGCGGCGCTTTTCGGTCAAGGCTGCTTCGGACGCGGCGACAGCAAGTGCACCTACGGCACCGGGGCGTTTCTGCTGATGAACGTCGGCGACAAGCCGGTGGCGTCGAAGCACCGCCTGCTTGGAACGGTGGCCTGGCAAACCAAGGCCGGTACCTACTACGCCCTGGAAGGCAGCGCCTTCGTGTCGGGCGCGCTGGTGCAGTGGCTGCGCGATGGGCTCGGCATTATCAAGACTTCGGCCGAGATCGAAGGCTTGGCCGCTTCGGTGCCGGATTCTGGCGGCGTGACCGTGGTGCCTGCCTTGGCGGGCTTGGGCGCGCCGCACTGGCGTCCGGAGGCGCGCGGGCTCATCTCCGGGATCTCGCGCGGAACCACCGCCGCGCACATCGCTCGGGCCGCGCTGGAAGCCATGGCGTTGCAGACCGTAGACCTCGTGCGCGCCATGGATCTCGACGCCGGCCACGCCATCACTTCTTTGCGCGTAGACGGAGGCGCCGTGGCCAACGACCTGCTGATGCAGATGCAGGCCGATTTCCTGGGTGCCGACATTATCCGACCGGCGATGGCCGAATCGACCGCGCTCGGCGCCGCGCTGCTGGCGGCGGAAGGCCTGGGGCTTTACACTGGGCTTGATCATGGGGCGAAGCCGGACCTTCAATTCACCACGTTTCGCCCCCGCATTGACCCCGCCGCCCGCGAGCGGACCATGGCCCGCTGGCGAGAGGCACTGACCAAATCCTGACGTGTCCCCCTCAAGCAAGACCCTGCCCGACGGCTCCTTCCAGTTTGGCTTGGCCGAGGTGCGCCTTGAAGCCGCCGCGGCGACGCACGCCGGACAGGTGCGCGAAATCAACGAGGACGTCTACGGCATCTTCCTCGACAGCCGACTCTTCGTCGTGGCAGACGGCATGGGCGGACACGCCGCCGGCGAGGTGGCCGCGCGCATCGGCATCGACGCGCTGGAAGCCTTCTGGCGCGAAAACCAGAACAGCGATCCGTCGGCGTGGCCCTTCCCCTCGGATCAGCAGTTTTCCCGGCCCGTGAATCTGCTCCGCGTCGGGCTCAAGGTTGCCAACAGGAAAGTTCTCGACGAGTCCAGGCGGGATCCGGCTTGGTTCCGCATGGGTGCGACGGTGGCTGCGCTATGCTTCGACGAGACCCAACTGGTCGCGGCCCACGCCGGCGACGTCCGCATCTATCGCTTCCGAAGCGAGGCGATGTCGCGGCTCACCCGCGACCACTCGATTGTCGAAGAAATGCGCGCCGCCCAGACCGGCCTTTCCCCGCGCCAGATCTCGGCCATGGTCAATCGAAACGTGATCACACGAGCGCTCGGCAGCAAGCCGGATCTCGAACCGACGGTGTACGTCAACAGCTTCGAAGACCGCGACACCTACCTCATTTGTTCCGACGGCTTATGGGGATGCGTGACCGACGAGGCCATTGCGGCCACGGTGAATAGCGAGCCCGATCTCGAATCCGCCTGCCACGCCCTGGTCGACGCTGCCAACCGTGCGGGTGCTCCCGACAACGTGACCGCCTTGCTCGTGCGGGTGCAACGATGAAACGGCGACTGGCGGGCAAGAAGACCCTGGTTTGCGTCGGCCCCGGTGGCGTCGGCAAGACGACCACGGCCGCGGCGCTGGGGGTGCTGAGCGCGCGCGCCGGACTCCGGACGCTGGTATGCACCATCGATCCGGCGCCCCGCTTGGCGGACGCCTTGGGCGTTGGAAACCTGGGCGCAACGCCCACCCCGATCGCAGCGGAAACCGCGGCCGCGCTGGGCATCGCCTCGTCCGATCTGCTGCACGCCATGCGGGTGGACCCGGTGGCCGCTTTCGCAGGGCTGGTGAACGAACAGGTCGCCGACCCCGAGCTGCGCAATCACATCTTCTCGAATTCGCTTTACCGTCACGTCACCACAGACCTGACTGGATCGCACGAATACGCGGCGACGCTGGCCCTTTATCAGCTTCGGCGCGACGGCGGCTACGACCTCATCGTGCTCGACACGCCTCCCACCGCCAATGCCCTCGAATTCCTGGAAACGCCGCAGCGGCTGGCGGAAGCCATCGCCAGCCCGGCCGTGCAGTGGTTTGCGCGGCCCGACCCCAAGGTCAGCCGGTTTTCCTTGCGACGCCTCGGGATGGGCGGCGCCAGCGTCATCCGGCGCGCGGGCAAGCTAATGGGCAGCCAGTTCCTCGACGATCTGGGCGCGTTCCTTCTCGACATTCACCAGGTGCTGGGCGGATTTCTCTTGCGCGCCCGCGAGATCGAAGCCGTGCTCAAGCAGCCCGAGGTCGGGTTCGTTCTCGTGCTGACGCCCGAAACCGCGGCAGTAAACGAAGCGCTGTATTTTGCGCGACGCCTGCGCGAGTCCGGTTCGCCGCTTTGCTGTTACATCGCCAACCGAACCCTCGCCGACCCGGGAACCGCAAGCCTCGAGGTCATCTTGCGGGATGTATCGTCGTTGCCAGAGCTTCGGGGCGAAGTCGGCCTGTCGGATGCGTCGGCCAAGCTGGTGCGCTTGGCGGAGTACTTGGGAAAGATCGCCCGCGCGCAAGAGCGCGAGCTCGATCGGCTCGCGCGCGAATCGCCCGGCGTGGAAATCACCACGGTTCCGCTGCTTCCCCACGACGTGTCCAGCATCGATTCGTTGCGCGCCATCGCGGACCGGCTGGAAACAGCGTGAAGCATGCTTCGGCTGTTTATCGCCGTCGATCTGCCTGCGGAGCTGCGCGATCAAGTCGCGGGTCTGATGGAAGGCGTGCACAACGCCCGTTGGGTCAACCCAGGGCAACTTCACGTCACCTTGCATTTTGTGGGCGACACGCCCGAGGACGAGGTGGCCGGGCTGCGAGACCGCCTCGAAGGCGTCAAACAGGACTGCTTTCGCCTTCAATTGCGGGGCGCGGGCGTGTTTCCCGAGGGCCAAAGCAGAATAAAGCCGCCCAAGGTCCTCTGGCTTGGCATGGAGCCTGCAACGCCAATGGTACGACTGAAGCAGAACGTGCATGCGGCGCTAGGCATCAATCCGATGGGGAAAGATCAGGCGTTTTCGCCGCACCTCACCCTTGCTCGGTTCAAAAGCCTGCCCGATGGAACGCTGGCGGACTTTCTCGACCGAAATCGAGAATTCGAGACTCGCACGTGGACGGTGACTTGCTTCCACCTGTACCAGAGCACACTGCGCCAACAAGGCGCAGTCCACAACGTGTTGGCGAGCTATCCCCTCGCGCCGCCCGCAAGGGTCGAATAAGCTTGGGCTGCGACGGTTTCATCTAACTGCGAATCGATTAATGCCATGACTGCATCGCGACCTGTCACGCCCCTTCCGGTCGTCATCGAGGGCCCGCTGCCCAAGACGCCGGCGCCGAACCTTCAGCCTTCGCTCGGCTTCGAGATCAACCCGGTCATCTACCATGCCATTCTCGACCGAGTCGAAGATGGTGTTTACTTCGTCGACCGCGAAAAGCGCATCCTGCTCTGGAATCGCGGTGCCCAGGAGATCACGGGCTACGCGCCTGAGGATGTGCTTGGCGATGCGTGCGGCCATCGACGGCTTTGCCACGTGGACGACAGCGGTCGCTTCCTGTGCCGGACCGGCTGCCTGCTGGATGTCGCCCTGGACACCGGTGTACCCATCGAGGCTGACGCCTTTCTGCAACACAAGCTGGGCCACCGCGTCCCGGTTCGCATCAGGACCAGTCCGCTGCGTGATCAGAAAAACCGCCTGGTCGGCGCGGTAGAGATATTCCGAGCCATGTCCGATCTTCGTCGGCAAGAGCAGATCATCGACGATCTCGCCCGCCTGGCGATGGTCGACGATCTGACCCGACTGCCCAATCGCCGGCATTTCGACCTGCAGCTTGACCGCAGGTTGGCCGAGCTGAATCGATTCGGGTGGTCCTTCGGGGCCCTGATGATCGACCTCGACGACTTCAAGCGGGTCAACGACAGATTCGGACATCAGACGGGTGATGAAGTCTTGCAGATGGTCGCGCGCACGCTGTCGGCCAACTGCCGCCCGTTCGATACCATTGCCCGCTGGGGCGGCGAGGAATTCAGCGCCATCATCGCGAACGTCCACGAAGAAGAGCTGCTCAAGGTGGCGGAGAAGTTCCGCGCAATGGTCGAGGTCAGCAGTCTGCGCCTGTCGGAAACCGACCCATTGTGCGTTACGATCTCGATCGGCTGCGCCATAGCAAGGCGCAACGAGACCGCGACCGAGCTGATGAAACGAACCGACGAGATGCTCTATGCCGCTAAGCGCGGCGGCCGCAACCGCGTGTCCCTACAGGACGGTTGACGGAAGGCTTGGCCCTGCATCGCGCATCTGGGCGTCAATCCAAGGTTGTGATAGGGGTAGTGCCTCGATGACATTGGGGCAAACCTCCGACGATGACGCGACATCCGCCGGTTCGAAACGCTGGCCGTGGCTGATCGCGCTCGTTCTCTGCCTTGTGGGCCTGTGGCTCTCGGTCCTGCTGGAACAGATCCACTTCCGGATCCACACCCAGCCCGACTTTCACAGCTTCTGCGCCATCGACCGCAAGGTGAACTGCGACATCGTGGCCGGCAGCCGCTACGCCGTGCTGTTCGGCGTGCCGGTGGCGACCTGGGGGATCTTTGGCTACGCCCTGGCCGCGCTGGTTTGCCTGTGGGGCGCGGTTCGCAGGCGCTCCGCGCTGGCGGCCGGGTGCGCTGCGTACCTCGGCCTTGCCTTCGTGGCGGGCAGCGCGATTCTGGGCGGGGTCTCGGCCCTCCTCATCACGGCGGTCTGCATCCTGTGTATTGCGACCTACGGCGTGAACCTGCTTTTCCTGATCTTCGTGCTGCTCGCCGCGCGCGGCTTCGGCGTGGGGGCCGCCCTGGCGGAACCCTGGCGTAGCTTGCGCGACCGGACCGGACGTGGCGTGCTTGTGCTGGCGCTGGTCGGCGGCGCGGCAGTGGCCATGACCGTGCTTCATCCGTCGTACTGGAACCGAAACCCTGCCCACGAACGCCCGAAGCCCACGACGCCCGCTTTGCCCCACGGCATCGAGCCCGGCGGCGGCCATTTCCTGGGTGCCCTTCACCCGGCCATCACCATCACCGAGTTCAGCGACTACGAATGCCCGTTCTGCCGCCAGGCGCACAGCCAACTGCGCACGCTGCTCGAACGCTATCCCACGCGACTTCGCCTGGTCCACCGGCACTACCCACTCGACCAAAGCTGCAATTCGTCGCTCAAGAGCCCCATGCACCAGAATGCCTGCTTCGCCGCCATGATCGCTGAGTGCGCCGGGCTGCAGAACCGGTTTTGGGAAGCCAACGACTACCTGTTCGCCGAGGCGCGCCTGCTGCATTCGCGGTCGAACAGCGAAATCGCCCGCGACGTCGGCTTGGATCCGGTCAAGCTAGAGTCCTGCCTGCGCGAGGAGGGCCCGCGCGACGTCGCCCTGGACATCGACGAGGGCAATCGACTGCAAATCCAAGGCACGCCCACTTTTCTCGTAGAGGGCAAGACGTACATGGGCGCCCTGCCCCCCTGGGTGCAGACGCGCATCGAGAACGCCGGCGCTGGCATCGACGCCGGCGCGAAAATGCCGTAATTCGGGCGCCGGCGGGACGAGGCATGGCGGCTCTGCGGCCGGGGCTCTACGGAGTCACGGAGTCACGCGCGAAGCCGACCTTCGGCTCGAGTGCCCTACTGCAACGTGAACGATTCGTCCGTCTCTTCGAAGAGTATCGTACCATTCTTCGCGGCGCGGAGAACGAGGTAGCATTTCGCTCCCGAGGTTGGCGCGGTGATGGTTATCGACTTGGTTACCATTGAGGCAAGCGGCACATCAACTGTAAGGGTCCCCGAAGCCCCTATCGTCCCGGTCGCACTGTCCGCGTGGACCTCCCAGGTGACGTCGATGGTGGTTCCCGCAAACGTGTCGTTGAAGATGAGGAGGTTGGTCGTGCGGGTCGCGCCCTTCGCGATGGCCGGTACCGAGGACGGCCAGTCCCCATTGGTACTGGACAGCTTGTTCGACTCCCAATAGGCCTGGTCCGCTACGAGCACGGCGCTGAAACCATGCTGAATGCGCCTGATGATGGGACTCGACCAGGGATCAGGTAGATTGTCCTCTCCGAAGAGGGGAGGTCCACCTTGCTCGATGGTCATCTTGGATGCCATGACGCCCGGGATCACGCTCCCCCAGCCCGAGAGCAGCGCGTATGGCCGAACGTCCGAAGCGTCCTGTCTACGCATCGCCATCGCCGACGTTCCAAACCACGCCAACCCTTGACGGGTATTGTCTTTCGACCAAATATACTCACCCTGACCGTAAGGATTATTGTTATTGGCGTTCACATTTTCGGTGTATGCGCTGAGACCGCCAATATAGTGGCCCGCAGTTGCGAAACCTGGACTTGGCAGTCCATAATTTGAGCCGGTTTGAAAGGGGTCCGCGCTGATTGGCCGGGTGCTGTCCAGCTTGGTCATGGCGTTGTACAGGTCGGTCTCGAACTGAGTCGAGTCCGTGCTGGAATCATTCGGTTCGTTGCTTTGGCTCCACCGAACGATCGCAGGGTGGTTGCGATCGCGAAGCACCATCGCCTGGGCGTGGGCGACCATGTTGTCGTGTCCTGCGACGAAGTCTTGGTCGTTGTTGCTACCCCGGATGGCCGTTTCGCCCATGAGCATGAGGCCGAGCTCGTCCGCCGTGTCGAGCATGTACGGTGCGGCGAGCTCTTGATGGATGCGAAC
The DNA here is from genome assembly GCA_964491625.1 of uncultured Myxococcales bacterium. Taxonomy (GTDB): domain Bacteria; phylum Myxococcota_A; class Polyangia; order Fen-1088; family Fen-1088; genus Fen-1118. The sequence goes on along the minus strand of CAZBIU010000025.1, from coordinate 11,593 downwards.
GAAGTTGTAGTTCAGCCGTTGGTAGTTTCGCACCGCCTGCGGCCAGCCCGAGTTTTGCGCGGAGGGCGGCAGAAAACCTGGAAGTGTGTCGTAGGCATCACCTTTGCCACCGTTGTCTATGCTGTCGTAGTCCGCCCCTTGCAGGTTGTCGCCCCGGTAATTCACTCGGATGCCGTTCAGGTAGTAGTAGACGTGCGAAGTATCGGCTCGCTTTCTTTCGCTTTGGCGGAAGCCGAAACGGACCACTTTGCTCTGGATCGACTTGCCACTTCGGCTCAGCTGAAGGTTCAAATTGTGAAGACGGGCCTGGTAATCGGACTGGTATGGAACGTTTGGCCACCAGTAGGAGGTCGTGCCGAGACCCCACTTGATCGGGCCAATCGTCGTGGCAGTGGTCGTGCCCGGGGCCGCGGTGACAGGCGTATCGGGAATGGCTGGATACGTGAATGCGTCGCAGTTCCACGAGCTGAGGGAGCCCGACAGTGTCACTTGCTGGCTCGTGGTACCCGTATTCGTGATCGATACGTCGTAGGTCAGGGTGTCGTCGGTGACGCTGGTTCGCACGAATGCGTCGCTGATGTAGACATCGGGATACACGTGCAACAGTGCGGAGCGGAAGATCCCCTGCGCGACGTTCGGCGACCAGCCGGCCGCGGTAGGAACGATGAACTTGCCGTTCGTCTTCAGTGCCTGGCCGCCCTTGACGAGCACGGAAATGGCATGCTGCTTTCCGGGTGTCACGAATTTGGTGACGTCGAAAACGGATGGGGTGAAGGAGGTTGTATTGGTTCCGACTTCTGTGCCGTCCACCGACAGCGTCGCTTGAAAATTGACCGCGCCGAATTCAATCAAAGTGGTCTGCGAGGCGCCAGAATCTGGGACCGTGATCTGACTGGCGTACGTGCCGCTCGATGCACTGACCCCTTGTTTGAGCCAGCCGCCGCCCGGAACCTGGATCGTCCGTTTGCTTCCCCCCGCGGGGGTGAAGTCCCAGGCTCCTGCTATCGAGGTCGAGGATGGGTCCGGAGCGGTCGGGATTGCACATTGGCCACCTGCTCCCGCATCGACGCCTCCGGATGCACCAGCGAAGCTCGACTGGCCGCCAGAGCCCGTCGCTCCGCCGGCATTGGCGCCACCCGAGCCGCTCCGCCCGCCCGCGCTACTCGCGCCACCAGAGCTGGTCGCGCCGCCAAAGCCGGTCGCGCCGCCAAAGCCGGTCGCGCCGCCAAAGCCGGTCGCGCCGCCACGACCAGTTGCGCCCCCTGCACTGCTTCTGCCTCCTGACGTGGACACTCCTCCCGAACCGGTCCCGCCGCCGGTCCCACTCCGACCGCCCGAGCTGGAGCCGCCGCCGAACCCCGTTGCGCCACCCGGGCTCGTGGCTCCTCCTCCGCCGCCGGCGCCCCCAGCACCGGTCGCGCCGCCCGCCTGTGCGCCGCCCGAGCCGGTCCGCGGCGTTGACGAACTGGAACAGGAGGCTGCCGCGGCGAGGACAACGATGACCGCCAAGGACAGGGGCACGCGGGAGGGAAGGGTTTGCATACAGCATAGACCAAACGTCCAGCCATTCCCGGTCAGAAATCGACATGTTCCGGCGAGACCTGGACATCGGACAGCGCGCGGATCCGCAGGGGTCAAGTTGCATGACGTCCTCCAAAATCAAGCGTCTCCGCTAAGTCCGAGCGAGCTTCATCGATCCCAGTTCTTCCTTGACCGGGTCCCACCAGCACGAGCCATCGCACTTAGGACCACACAATGTGCTCAGCCACGTCGCGAAACGCGCAGCAGCTTCTGTTCCAGCTTGCGCATTTCGCGTGCCGGTCCCGGGCGATGATGGTCGTGGCCGAACAGGTGGCACAGACCGTGGATCGCCAAGCGCGCCAGCTCGCCGGGCAAGCGCCGCCCGCCGGCCCGTCGCTGCGCGGTCTCGACCGAGATCACGATGTCGCCCAAGAAAACGCCGTCGCCCGCCGGATCGGCAACGCCGGCCAGCTCCTGCTGGTGAAAGCTCAGCACGTCGGTGGCGCGGTCCAGCTTGCGGTAGTTGCGATTGAGGGTGCGAATCTCCTCGTCACAGGTCAGCAGCAACGCCGTCTGCGAGCGCGAACGGTCGACGTTTCGCAGAGCTTCGCGTAGGCGAGCAACCAGGGCTTTGCTTGCCGCCGCGGGAACCAACTTGCGCGCTTCGGGCCGAACCAGAAGGTCGATCACGCGAGCACCGCCTTGTAGATTTCCGCTTCAACGAAGATTCGAAATAGATGCGCGTCGCACTTGCCGGCCTTGACCTCGGCGCTGAGGATGTCGAGGGCGCGTACCACCGGAACCGCGGCCTTGTAGGGCCGATCGGAGGCAGTGAGCGCGTCGAAGATGTCGGCAATGGTAAGCATGCGCGACTCGATGCAGATCTCCTCGCCGCGCAGGCTCTGCGGATAGCCGCTGCCGTCGAGCAGCTCGTGATGCGCACCCGCGATGCGAGGAACGTTGCCGAGGGCCCGTCCCCAAGGAATCGTCCGCAGAAACGCGATGGTGTGGTCGACGTGGCTTTGAATCTGCAGCCGTTCCTCCGCGGTGAGGCTTCCGCGCGGCACCTGCAGAGCGGACAACTCCTCTTGCGTGAGGTAGGGCTGCAACACGCCGTCGTCATCCAGATAACGCCCGGACGCAAGATCGGCCAAATGCTCCAGGACGGGTTGGTCGACTAAGCTCGGCTGGTTGGCGGCATCCACCGAGCGCCAACCCCGGTCGAGAAACGCCAACTGTGCGGCCAGCTCGACGTCGATCTGCGAGAACGACGGCGAGCCCGGTCTTTCGCCGCGCTCAAAGAGCTCGATCTTGCGCGCCATCGCCTCGGCCGCGAACGACTTGCGCAGGTAGCGGAAGCGCTGCCCAATCGCCGCGAGTTGCCACTCGTAGAGCTTCTTCGCCTTGACCAACACCTGCTCGCGCACCCCGACCTTGCCGAAGTCGTGCAGCACGCCCGCGTATTCGATCTGGCGAAGGTCGTCGCGCGAGAAGCGCACGTCGCCGAACGGCCCGTCGGAGATCGCGTCGACCTTCTCCGCCAGCGCCACGGTCAGGGTCGCTACCCGCCGCGAGTGTCCCGACGTGGTCGGATCGCGCGCCTCGATGGCGGTCACCGAGGCGTCCACGAAGCCTTCAAATAGACGACGGATCTCGTCGTAGAGGATGGCGTTTTCCAGCGACACGCCGGCCTGTGACGCCAGCGCCAGGGCCATCTCCTCCGCCCGCTCGTCGAAAGGAACCACCTCGCGGGCGAAGTCTTCCTGGTCGGCCAGCTTGGCGCCGGCGGTTCGCTTCTTGTTAATAAGCTGGATCACCCCGATGACGTCCCCCATCGCCGACAGCATCGGGACCGTGAGCATCGACCGCGCTTGATAGCCGGTCTGCTGGTCAAAGCTGCGGTCGTGACCTGTGCCGAGAGTGTCGGTCGGCTCGGCGCCGAGGTTGCGACTGTTGATCGGCTGTCGCGAGAGCACCGCCTTGCCGGCGACGGACGATTCGTCCAGCTTGAGGGTGAACTCGTCGAAGTTCACTGCCATGGAATCGTTCTGCGAAAGCATGAAGTGAAGACGAGATGCGGCGCCCCTCGCTTCGCCCAGCGCGGCTCGCCGGTGGCTCTGGGCGCGATCTTTCGGTGATTCTTCGACGGATTCGACCACGTACACACTGCCCGCGTCCGCGCCGGTGATCTGCCGGCTCTTGCGCAGGATCATGTCGAGCAGCTTATGGATGTCTCGCTCGGAGGACAGCGCCCGTGAGATAGCAAGCAGCTCTTCGCGCTCGTAGTGGGCGCGACTCTCCACATCCTGGGGCTTTTCTGGCAAAGCCATGCTGCCTCGCTATTTTTCAGGGCGCATTCGCCCGGCTGCTTCCTCGGCGGTCTTGCGTTCGTAGGCCCTGATGATCTTCGCCACCAGCGGGTGACGAACGACGTCCACCTCGGTGAAGTAGCAGAAAGAGATGCCGTCTACGTCCTTGAGCAGGCTCTCGGCCTCCATCAGACCCGAACGACGCCGGTCCGGCAGGTCGATTTGGGTGACGTCGCCGGTGACCACCGCCTTGGATTCAAAACCCAAGCGGGTCAGGAACATCTTCATCTGCTCGCCGGTGGTGTTCTGGGCTTCATCGAGAATGACGAAGGAATCGTTGAGCGTGCGGCCGCGCATGAACGCGATGGGCGCGATTTCCAAAATTCCGCGTTCCATGAGCTGTTGCGCGCGGTCGAAATCGAGCATGTCGTGCAAGGCATCGTAGAGGGGCCGCAGGTAAGGCGACACCTTGTCCTCCATGGTGCCCGGCAGAAACCCAAGGCGCTCGCCGGCTTCGATGGCAGGCCGGGTGAGGACGATGCGCTTGACTCGCTTCTCCAGAAGCTCACGCAGGGCCAGCGCCATGGCCAAATAGGTCTTGCCGGTTCCCGCGGGGCCGATGGCGAACACGATGTCACGTTCGCGGATGGCATCCACGTAGCGCTTCTGTGCCAGTCCCTTGGGCGCGATTGGCCGCGCGCGGCTGCCCACCAAAATGGTGTCGGAAAACACCTCCTGCAGATTGGCGGTGGAATCCCCGCGCAGGACCTCGGCGGCGCGGGCCACGTCCTCGGGTCCGATGGGCCGGCCGCTGCGGGCCATGCGGTAAAGCTGTTCCACCAGGCGGCGCGCCTGTGCGATGGCGTCTGCGCTTCCCATCAACGTCAGCTCGTTGCCGCGCGAATGTAGGCGGGCGTTAGTCTCAAGCTCGATGCGCTTGAGGTTCGCGTTGCGCTCGCCGAAAAGCATGAGCGCCACGCGGTTGTCGTCGAGGACAACGCGGTCCGACTCGACGTCGCTGCTGTCACGGTGATGTTCAGGCGATCGGTAACTCAAAGTTGTGCAGTCTTTCGTAGCACGTTCGGCCGCCAAGAACCAGGCAGCAGTGGCCGGGCGAAGGAGCTAAACTTCCGCGCCGTGAACGACCTGACACCACCGCCAGCCATCAACCTGGATCCATTGCCGGGCAAGGAAACCGGCGCCAACCTCCCCCGCCTTGTCGGGCTCATGCAGCGCTTACTCGCGCCCGACGGATGCCCGTGGGATCGCGAGCAGACCCTGCAGTCACTCTTGCCCTACCTGGTGGAGGAGACCTATGAAGTCGTCGATGCGCTGCAGGCCGGCCAGGTGGCCGATCACTGCGAAGAGCTGGGCGACCTGCTCTTGCAAATCGTGTTTCAGGCCGAGCTGCGCCACCGCGACGGCGGGTTCGGCATCGACGAGGTGATCGAAGGCATCGTGCGCAAGCTGATTCGCCGTCACCCGCACGTATTCGGCGACGTTCACGCCAAGAACGCTGACGAGGCACTGGCAGGCTGGGCGAAGCTCAAGGCGGTCGAAAAGGCCAAGAAAGGCAAGAAGGGCGCGCTGGATGGAATTCCGAACAGTGCTCCTGCGCTCGTGCGCGCCATGCGCGCGGGCGAGAAAGCCGGCGCGGTCGGCTTCGATTGGCCTGACGTCGCCGGCGTGCGTGCGAAGGTCACCGAGGAGCTGGGCGAGCTCGACCAAGCCTGCGCGAACGGCGATCGCGCCGCCATGGCAAGCGAGCTCGGCGACCTGCTGTTTGCCATCGTGAACCTGGCGCGCAAGCTCGACCTCGATGCGGAACACAGCCTACGCGAAGCCACCGATCGTTTTGGGCGACGATTCCGTTACATGGAAGAGAAGCTGGAGGTCGCCGGACGTCAGGTCAGGTCGGCGTCGCCCGAAGAGCAGAACGAGCTGTGGGACGAGGCCAAACGCGCCGGCGTGAAGTGAGCCGGCGCTATCGTTGCTTTGCGCGCCCCACCCGCAACAGGCGCGACGGCCCCGGCGTGTAATCCCCGCCGCCCACGCGGGATTGCCGGGGGTCTGAGCCACAAGTCCCCCGCCCGACCACTGCCCTTATCAAAAGGGGTGCCCGAATTGCGTCGTCGAATAGCATGCGTTGGGTGGGTGTTCGCCATCGGCGCAGGATGCGTGTCTCTCGACAAGCCGAAACAGGTGGCTTCGTGCGAGGCGTTCTCGGATTGCGTGGACTTCCACTTTGACGCCGGCGCCGGCGGCATTCCCGCAACCACGGGCGGGCCTGCGCTGGGCGGCTCCACGCCGGAGGTCGGAGCTCCGCTGGCTACGGGGGGAATGGGTGGTGGCGCGGGCGGGTTGCCCTCCGTGGGTAGCGTCGACGCCGCAGCAACCGGGGTCACGTCCAACGGCGGCCAGGCCATTGCGACCGGCGGCACCAACCTTCCCGACGGTTCGGCCGCGTCCGCGGGCGGCGTGCAGGGTCTCGACGACGCGGCGTCGTCCGGCGGGGTGGTTTCGACCGACGCTGCGGCGGCTCCAGGCGACCCAAGCGGGAGCGATGTCGCGGTTCTTGGAACCGGCGGCGAGGTCGCGACCGGCGGCACGATCGATGACGCTGGCTCGGTTGTGTCGGCCGGCGGAGCCGCGGGAGACGCTCTGCCGACGGGCGGGAGTCAAACCACGGGCGGAGCCGTTTCATCCGGTGGCGTTGCGATGGCCGCGGGAGGCGCCGTCTGGTCCGGAGGTACCGCCGTCGGCTCGGGCGGCACCGTCGCGCCCGGCGGGACCGTTACCAGCAGCGGAGGCTCGGTCTCGTCCGGGGGTACCGCCGTCGGCTCGGGCGGCACCGTCTCGTCCGGTGGGGCTTCCGCCGGCAGCAGCGGCGCGGTGGGCAGCGGCGGCGTCTCATCGACGGACGGCGCCGTTGTTTCAACCGGCGGAAACATGTCGCCGCCGCCGGCCATCGCCCTGCCTGGAGCTGCGTGCAGCAGCGAAGCCAAGGATGCGAGTTGTACCGGCAGCGCGGTTTGCTACAAGTTCTGCGGGCCGGAAAGCCAGGGGTACAAGACACTCACTTGCAATGGCTCAAAATACGTGGAAGGCGATTGCAACTTCTCGTCCACGACCAACTACGCCTGCTATTCCCTCGACGGCGTTGCGGCGTGCGACACCACGCCGCCCACAGCCAGCACGGCATGCGCCATCGGCACTTGCAAACCCTGCGGCAGCTCCTCGGGAACCAGCTACTACGACTCGGGGAACAACGCCAAGACCGGCTACTGCGTCTGTTCCGCCATCGGCAAGTGGTCCTGCTCCAGCACAGGGGCTTGGCCTTGCCCGTCGGGAACCGGCTGCTGATTTTGGTACCGTCTTGCTCGACGATCTTGCCGCAGCCACAACGATTGCCGAGCAATTGGGCCGGCCTGTGCGCGCCCGCATGCAAACGCCAGCAGGGAGGGGGAACAGGGAGCAGGACTTGCATTGCAATCCCGTGTCGCCGGGCAACCGACCGGTGGCTGTAAGGAAACGCTTCGTCGCGGAACTAAGGAAACAGGCACACGTGAGCTGCGTTTCCGCGACAAAGACTCTTGGCCGATGGAGGTTCGGATGAACCGAAAGCACGGAGCGTCGTCGAAGATCGTGATTAGCGACCAGCTGACATGCCAGGTTATCCCGCTCGTGGGCCGGCACGCGTCATGTTTCACGTCCGAGGAGGATCGGTTCTTTTCCGAAGGTGACGCCCTTTCTGACGTGCCGGCCACTCGCGATACTTACGACGACGTGGCCGCGACACGGACGTCGCGGCATTGGCTGACCCGGCGAAGATCTCTGATGGGCGGGGCGATCGGAACCTCTGTCGTCGTCGGTATCGTGCTTCTGGCACTCTCCCGCGGTCAGGCGTCGGGCGTGGCCAGCGAAGTCACAATCGTCCGACCGACACCCGCGCAGCTTCCGCAGCCGCTCGAAGAGCAGCCCGCCACCAGCGAACCGATTCCGCAGGCGGCGTCGCCCACGCCCACCCCAAGTCCAACCCCGACGGTGGGTGCCGACCAGCCGTCGTCCGCGCCAGCCCCGACCGACGCCCGCGTCTTTCCTTCTCCCGCACAAGCGTCGGCCGGGGCGGCTGCGGATTCTGCTGGCCCGGGGAGCATGGAGGCGTGCAGGAAAGCCTACGACCAGCGCCGCTACAAGGACCTTCTGGTGAAGTGCGCTGACGCCTTCGCGGCCGATTCACAATCGGCCGATGCCGCGCTGCTGCTGGCCAAGACCGAATTCGACCGCGGGCACACGGCCAAGGCGGCAGACTGGGCCCAAAAAGCCATCGCCATCGACGCCGAGCAGGCCGACGCCTACGTCTTTCTCGGTGGCGCAGAGCAAGCTGCAGGACACAAGGATGCCGCGCGGGCCGCCTACAGGCGCTACTTGCAGCTCTCACCGCAGGGCCGGTACGCGGCTGACCTGCGCGCCGTGCTTGCGTCGCTGTAGCAATCAGCGCCAACCGAGGGCGCGCGCGATCAAGAGGACGATCGCGCCCCAGAGTCCCGCGAAGACGTCGTCCATCACCACACCCCAGCCTTCGCGCAGGTGCTCTGCCCAGCGGGCCGGCCACGGCTTCCACTGATCGAAGATTCGGAACAACACAACCCCGGCCAGAATGCCCTTCCAATGGTTGGGCGCGGCCACCAAGGTGATGAGCACACCGGCGACTTCGTCAATGCACACGATCTGCGGATCCTTGAGCCCGGTTCTGCGAACGACTTCGGTGGCAGCCCACACGCCGACCAAGGTCACGACCAGCGCACCGATCGCCACCGCCACTGGTCCGCCACATGCGAGCAGCAGATAGAGCGGCACCGCACCGATGGTCCCCGCAGTGCCCGGCATCTTGGGGAATCGGCCACAGCCAAACCAGATAGACAGAATGTAGGCCAGGCGGTATTTCACGGCTCCTCTCCCAACATGCGACGCACCTCTTCCGCATAGCCGGAATCGGCGTGAACCACCAGCAGCGATTCGGTCACGGTTTGCGAGGCCCTTCGCCCGGCCTCCAGCAATATGCGATGGGGTGTCGCGCCCGCTCGCGCGGCAACCGGACGAAAGCGCGAGACCCAGAAGCCGCGCGCCCAAAGGGCTGCTTGCAGCTCCTCGGCGCGGTCGAAGGGAAAGATGGTCGCCAGCCTCCCGTCGGGACGCAACGCCAGCGCCGCCACGTCCAACCATTCCGAAAGCGCAAGGGACACCTCGTGATTGGCCAACGCCTTCTCCGACAGCGGCGGTAACACGCCGGTTCCCACGGGGCGAAACGGCGGATTGGTCGCCACTAGATCGAATCCCCTTGCCGCAATGAGGTCGCGGACGCGCACGTCGGCGGTCACGACGCGAAAGCGATCGGCGAAGCCGTTCTCCAGCCTGCCCTGTTCTGCCAGTGCGGCCAAGCGCGGTTGGATCTCCACCCCCACCCCGCATGCCGCCGAATCGCGCGCGAGCAGCAAGAAAGAGAGTGCTCCGGTGCCGCAACCGATATCGAAGAAGCTGCCAAACGGTGGCGCGATGAAGCCCGCCAGCAGGACGGGATCCAGACTGCTGCGAAAGCCGCGCCTCGGTTGTAGAAGCTTCACGCGCCCGCGAAGAAGCGTGTCGCGGGTAATCTCCTCCGGTTGGTCCTTCACACCGCTCCGATGGCTACAGCGGCTCGCCAGGGCGAATCTTCTGCATCACCAGACCGGTGGCGAGCTTGGGCTGAAAGTAGGTCGACTTCTGCGGCAACACGAAGCCTGCCTCGCACGCGTCGAGCACCTGGTAAACCTTGGTGGCGTTCATGACAAAGGCGGCTTGGACCGCGCCGCCCGCAACCCGGCCGAGGGTTTCGCCGAGGTCGTGGCTGTAGCTCAAATTCGACTGTTTGGCCATCGCCTCGGCGCCGATCCCGAGCGGTTCCAGGATCAAGCCGTGCAACACGCTAACGTCCAGGCAGCCGAGGGTTGCCGGTCCCAGGCGCGCGAGGCTGACGTCCTTGCGCAATCGGAGCCAGGTGGTGCGGTCCTGATGCGGGCGGCGAAGGGCAAAGGTCACCGCGCTCTCGCCCTCGCGACGCAGGCGATCGCTGATCGCCGCCGCATCGCGCTCGTCGCCGCTCTCGACGACAAAGTAAGGGCGGCAGATATCGGCCAACCTGTCGAGCGCGTCCTCGGGAAGGCCGTGCACCATCCGATGGGTCGGCAACACCAGAAGGCCTGGATCCTCGGCACGCGCGAAGAACATCGGACCGAAGTCGGCCTGCGAGGTTCCCAGCGCCGCGTCGGCGGGACGAAGCGCGTCCCGAATCGCCACCATGGTTTCGTATCGGTGGTGCCCGTCGGCGATCATGACCGGCTTGGGCGCGAGCGCCTGCGCGACTCTTGCGATGGCCGCTTTGTCGGTTACGACCCAGAGGCGATGGCGGCAACCGTCGGGCGTGGTGGTGTCGACCGCGGGCGCACCCGTGGTTGCGCGCTCCAGCGCGGCCTCCGCCTCGCCCTGCGGATCGCGGTAGAGAGCAAAGATCTCGGAAAAGTGGGCTTCCGTGGTCTTGATGAGCTTGAAGCGGTCGACCTTGGGACCCGAAAGCGTGTGCTCGTGCGGAAGCACGATTCGGTCGGAGAACGGCGATAGCTCGATCAGGGCGAAGAAACCCTTGCGCGTGTAGGTACGCGCACCCGTGCCGGCGTCGAAGGAGAATATCTGCTCGTAGCGGTAGATGGCCGGCTCTTTGTCCTCGCGCAAAATCCCCTCGCCCATCCACTGGTCGAGAAGGCGTCGTGCGTTCGCGTATTTTTCGTCGCCATCCCCGCGCGGCAGATCGAGATGCACGATGTTGCGGGCGTGCTGGGATTCGAGCTCGGCCCGCTTTTCCGGCGAGATGACGTCGTAGGGTGGCGCAATCACCTGCGCCAGGTCGGGCAGGCGACCTTCATCGAAACGAAGGGCTCGAAACGCGGCAATGCGTGGCATGTTCCGCGCACTCTAGTATAAGGTTCCGGAAGTTCGTAGCTGGTTCTGCGTGCTTGCCCAGAACCACGGCCGAAGGCGATTGCGAACGGCCGGTGCGGCCGACCGACCTACCCGGGGGGCAGCAGCGTCAGGGTCACCATATTGCTCTGTCGCGTGTATCCGTAGCCATCGCTAACCACGCAGTAGTAGCTGAAGGTCTGTGGCAGGTTCTCGAACGGCTCCGCGCTCACGTACAGGTGGGGATCCGGCCCCGAGCCGAGCGACACCGGCGTCTCGCCGTTGAGCGCGTACCAGTGGTACGTAATCGTCCCCGTCCCGGTAGCCGCCAGCGTGAACGTCACCCCGGTGCCGGGCGCTGCCACCACCGTCTGGCTTACGGGCTGTTGCGTGATCGACAGCGCGGGAGGGAGCAACGTCAGGGTCACGGTGTTGCTTTGCCGGGTGTTTCCGTTGCCGTCGCTGACCACGCAATAGTAGCTGAAGCTCTGCGGCAGATTCGCGTATGGCTCCGCGCTCACGTACAGGTGGGGATCCGCCCCGGACCCAAGCGAGACCGGCGTTTCGCCGCTGAGCGCGTACCAGTGGTACGTGATCGTCCCCGTCCCGGTGGCCGCCAGTGTGAACGTCACCCCGGTGCCGGGCGCCGCCGCCACTGTCTGGCTCACGGGCTGCTGCGTGATCATCGGTCCGGGAGGCAAGAGCGTCAGGGTCACGGTATTGCTCTGTCGTGTGTATCCGTAGCCGTCGCTGACCACGCAGTAGTAGCT
>CAZBIU010000024.1:0-34703 GCA_964491625.1 uncultured Myxococcales bacterium | reverse complement strand
ACCGTGATGGTTACCGCGCAGATCGACAAGTCGAAGGCCTTCGCCTCCGCCGAGGCCGACCTCTACGCACAGGAGCTCTGGTCGGGCAGCACCGACGTCACGCAGCTCGACGGAACCAAGATTCACGCCGAGGTCACCTTCGTTCAAAAGGTGGAGTCAGGCAGCGTGACGATGCTCCACTTCACCGTGCAGTCGGGCACCGTGCACATCACGCCCCCGGCGACCAACAGCTCGTCGGGTTGCCCCCAGACGCTCGACCCCGTGATCCACGACATCGGCCCCAACGACGGCTCGCTGAGTGTCACCTACGATCTGGCCACTGGCCCTGAAGACGCGAACGTCGTCGGCGCCGGCACCACCGCGTGGAGCGGCACCTACACCGAGATGTGCGACAACGGTACGCAGACGGCGCAGAGCACCATTGCGGCGCAGTGGTGGCCGGTCGACCTCCTCAACCCGATGGGCGGATTGACCGCCCAAAACGGCGTGCTCGACGGAGCGATCGGCAACCAGTCGGCGAGCGGCCTCGTTCACCTCGCTCGGCAGTAGCGCTTGGCTTGGGATCGCGTGTGCTTTCCGCCCCGCACCTGGTGACGTCGACTGGACGCCGACCGGCGGTGAATCACCTGATACCCACACGAACACGCTCACGCTGCCAGCCTGCCATCCGCCCCCCGATAGATCCTTTTCCGCGCTGGTGCGTTTGACCTTCCATGGCCCCGGTTTCATCCCACCTCGGGGCAGGAGGCACGACCATGTGTAGACAGCGCACGACCCGATATCTTGCAGCCGCTTTGGTGTTTTCCGCTTCCGCCGCGGCGACGGCCGCGGGCACCCAGCCACCCCAACCCGCAAGCCCCACCAAGGTGCTGAAAGCCGTGACCTATTCCGGTCCCATGGTGCTCGAGGTCGCGCCTCGGCCGGCCGGCGAAGGCGGCGACCACAGCTTGTCACCCTACCTCTACGTGGCGGGCGGCGATCCGCAGCACGACCAAGTGCCTTTGAAGAAGACCTGGGCCGAGGTCAACATCGCGGGCGTCATCGCGGCTGTGCAGGTGCACCAGATCTTCGAAAACACGGGCGGCAAGCCCATCGAGGCGGTCTACGTGTTCCCGGCCTCTACCCGTGCGGCGGTGCACGCGATGCGCATGAAGATCGGCGCGCGCACCACCGAGGCCAAGATCGAAAGGAAATCCGAGGCGCGCGAGCACTACGAAGCCGCCAAGCAGGCCGGCCAGCGCGCATCGCTGCTGGAACAGGAACGGCCCAACGTCTTCACCATGAACGTGGCCAACATCATGCCGGGCGACCGCATCGAGGTCGAGCTGGACTACAGCGAGCTGCTGGTGCCCGAAGATTCGACCTATGAGCTGGTGTATCCCACGGTGGTGGGCCCGCGCTACGCGGGCGGCGCCGATCCGAAGAAGGACAACTGGATGGCGAATCCACATCTGTCCGAAGGCACCCCCGAGCCGTATGCGTGGGATTTGAAGGTTCATCTGCAGACCGGCATCGGCCTCAAGGAAGTCTCGTCGCCGTCGCACAAGATCGCGGTGAATTACAGCGGCCCCTCCACCGCGGACATCAAGATCGACCAACCTGGAGGCGGCAACAAGGACTTCGTGCTGCGCTACCGCCTGGCGGGCGACAAGATCGAGACCGGCCTTCTGCAATATGAAGAGCCGACAAGCCTCGGCCGGCCGTCGGAGAAATTCTTCGCACTCTTGGTCGAGCCGCCCAAGCGCCCGAGCCTGGCCGAAATTCCCGGCCGCGAATTCATCTTCGTGCTCGACGTGTCCGGATCCATGCACGGCTTCCCCATCGAGACCAGCAAAGAGCTGATGCGCAACCTCTTGCCCAAGCTACGGCCCACCGACCACTTCAACCTGGTCTTCTTCTCGGGCGCCAACTACGTGTGGAGCCCGAAGGGCTCGCGGCCGGCCACCGAGGAGAACATCCGCGAGGGCATGGCCAAGATTCTGCACGAATCGGGCAGCGGCGGCACCGAGCTGATGGGCGGCCTAGAAGCCGCGTACGCGATTCCGAGCGTGGGCAAGGGCGTGTCCCGCACCGTGGTCGTGATCACCGACGGCTACGTGGGCGTCGAGGCCAAGGCGTTCAAGTTCATCCGCGAGCGCCTGGATCAGGCCAACCTGTTCGCGTTCGGCATCGGCAGCTCGGTCAATCGCGGCCTTATCGAAGGCATGGCGCGCGCGGGGCTGGGCGAGCCGTTCGTGGTGCTGGGGCCGCAGAAGGCGTCGGCCGAGGCGGAGAAGCTGCGCCAGATGATCGATCGCCCGGTGCTCACCGACATTCAGGTCCGCTTCGGCGATTCTGGCGCGTACGAAGTTGCGCCCGAAAAGATCCCGGACCTGCTCGCGCTGAGGCCGCTGCTCATCTACGGCAAGTACCGGGGCGACCACGCGACTCGCATCGAGATCACCGGCCGGACCGGCCGCGGTGCCTGGCAGCACGTGGTCGACCTTCGCCCGGCGGATGCGCGTCCGCAAAACCAAGCCTTGCGCGCGCTGTGGGCGCGAAAGTGGGTAGAAATTCTCGAAGACGAATTCCACATGGGTGGCGGCAAGCCAGTGGAAGACGCCATCACCGACCTCGGCCTGTTCTACAATCTGCTGACGCCCTTCACGTCATTCGTGGCCATCGATTCTGAAGTCGTCAATCGCGGTGGCGCACAGGACACAGTCCGACAGCCTCTGCCGATGCCCGAAGGCGTGTCGAATCTCGCGGTGGCGAGCCCGCAGATGGCGGCGCCGATGGGGACGATGGGTTTGCTTGGCGGGGTGGGCAAGGCCGGCGTTGCGCACTCTGCGCGCAAGTCGAAAGCGGCCGACGCAGAGTCGCTGCGTGAAGTGGACGATTTGTCGGCCCCGGTGAGAGGGCGTGCGGCCAAGCCCGCGTCCCAGCCGGAGCCAGCGATGGCGATGGCGCCCTCGCCATCCCCGCCCCGAGAGGCCGAGCACGACAAGAAGGCCGAGGAGAAGGCAGGCGTAAAGGCGAGCGCAGGCGCAGGCGGAAAGGATCAATCGAAGGCGTGCAACGTGACGGTTAGGGTCGACAAGGCCGACCGAGCCACCGACACGCAGGTCCTCGCGACCCTGCTTGAAAACACGGTACGCAGCCACGCGTGCGGCCGGTCGGGTGAGGTCAAGCTGCGCATCAGCATCGACCGAGCCGGCAAGATCACCAAGGTCGTCGTGTTGTCAGGGCAGCGCGAGATCGGCCAGCGCATCGAGCGCAAGCTGGTCGGCGCCGCGTCGGCCACCCGCGCAACCAGCCAGGACAAGGAAGCCACCGTCGAGGTCACCGTGACCCTCGCCTGACCTCACCCAGCCGCATCGGCCGACGCAAGTGGGCGGAATTCAGTCCGCCCGCTTGCGTTTCAGGCGTAGCGGGACCAAGGTTTTGCCGAGTAAGATGGCGAAGGAAGGCCTCGCCTTCGTTCATCCCAAGGAGATCCGATGCGACAGCTCTTGATGACCATCACCGGCCTCGTGGTCTGGTTGGCGTTCGCCGCCAGCGCGCAGGCCAAGCTCGTCGAGTACCTCTCGCCCCACCCGGTGCCGCACAAGTACGGCGGCGGCTTCTGCACCATCGAAGTCGCGCACATGCACAACTATGCGCCCGATGACCCGCGCATGTACCGCGACATCAATGGTCAGGTCTACTTCGTCGGCGATCCCACGCCCTTCCACTACGAGGGACCGCGCTATGCCTATTACGGCGCGCATCCCGTGGTCGACGCCGAGGTTCATTTCGGCCATCCCATCTACTGCTACATGAAGGGGCCGCACTACCACTGGTACCAGCCGCCGTCCGAGGCGCAGTTCCAGTTCAAGGGCGGCGCCTACTGGTACGTGGGAGGTTTTCCGCAGGCCTACTATGACGAACGGCCTCGCTATGCCGTGGTCAACGAAGCCTACGCGCCCGTGCCTTACGTCAGACCAATGGTCGATATCCACGTCGCGCCTGCGGTGGTGCAGGCGGAAGTATCCATCGGCGGACCCGGCTGGCGCGCCAGCGCGATGGTCGGCGGACCGGCCTTACCACTGCTGATTCCGCCAGTTGTGCCCGTGCCGGTGGCGGCCTTCCCTGTGCCGGTTCCCATCGCACCGGTGCCGGTTGGCGTCGGCATCGGCGGCGCCGCTGTCTTCGACGGCCGCTACCATCACGATCACGGTCGCCACGAAGGCTGGCGTGGGCCGGAACCCTTCCACGAGCACGGCCATGGCCCGCCCTCACGCTTCTTCGCCCGCCCTGCCCCGGGTCCCGCACGGCCGTTCCGTGGGCAGGCTCCGATGGGCACACGAGGACCTGCCCATGCCCCAGGTAAGGGTAACCGCCACCACTAGAGCGCCAGCTTTGTGGTCTTCCGCTCTTCAATTCGAGGTAAACACATGAGCTTCCGTAACCTCAGCCTCATCATCGCCTTCGCGCTCGTCGCAGGTGCAGGCTGCAAGAAAAAAGCGTCGGCCACAGCGAATCCGGCGGCGCACGTGCAAGGCACGCCACACACTGACGAGGTGGAAGCCGCCTGGCGAAACACCGGCTTGACGCCGGAAGGATTTTCCCCGATCCAACCTGCGCCGAGCGGCGCGGCCTACTGTGAGCACGGGACGGTCAGCGGGGTCGACACCGTGGTGTGCGAATACGCGACCGACGAGGCAATGGCCCAGGGCATTGTGCAAGTCAAGGACGGCTGGGCGCGGGTGGAGGCGCACACCGGCGTGATCCTGAAGGTGAGGCACACCACCATGGCTGCAGTGGATCGAGAGCGGCGCGAGCCAAGCGGCAAGACCATCAATCAAATGGCGAAAGTCTTCCTCAAGCTGTAGCGGGCGGCCTGACAGATGATTGAAGCAGCTCTGATTCTTGCGCTATTGCTGGCCGCCGATCCTGCCCCCGCAGAGCCACGCATCGAGGTTTGGGCCGGGCATCAAGTGCTGAGTGGCAAGCGCAAAGTCCCCATCTACGGCGAAAAGGACACCCACACGGAGAACTATCTTATCGCCGAGGTCCACATCTCGCCCGGCCACCTCGACATCATTCAGAAGACCTGCCGCATCGACATGCGCCCAATCAAAACCGTGGTCGCCAGCATGAGGCCCGAGACTGTGCTGCGCATGCCGAAGATGCGACTGTCGCTCGACGAAAAGCCGGACGGGTCGGTGGTTGGGCCGCCGTCAAGCAGCGGCTGGGGCGACGAGGACATCGACGCCGACGGCCATCCCGGCGCGACGGTGGAAATCTCCGGCACCAGTTGCTCCGGCGAAGTCTACGTTTCCAACCAATCGACGACCACGCTGCTCGACAGCCGGGTCACCGACGACGGAATGAGCGGAAAGCTGGCAGTGCATATGAAACAGAAGATCCTCGGGGCAAGCGGATTGTGCCTGAAGCTCATCGCGGGCGACAGCGACGAGACGCAGACCGGCTATTTCGCCTACCGTCGCATTCCAGCCGGCAACAGTTGTCGCACCCTTGCGGACAAGCCGTGGCCGGCGAAAGCGCAAGGGGCGAAGTAGTCAAACCGGAACCAGTGACCACTCGACATCCGTCATCGCTTCGCGCAACGTAGCGACCTGCCGACACGATCGCTGACTTCCGTGCTCCCGATGCTCGCATCGAGCCGTTTCGCCCATTCGTGCACGTACGCGAGATTAATCCGCAATCTCGGCAGCGAAGCCAGGCTGACAAGGTCCTCGAAATCCCGCTCGCGATCGGAGAAGGCCTTGAGCAGAAAGAGCTCCTCGGGAGCAGTAACCCAGAGCCGTCGGCCGAATACTGTGATCTCGCGCCGGTTATCCAGGAGCTGTTCCCCGAGAGGTCCAACAGCATCGAAAATGTCCACAAAGACCCCGCTTGACGATCGTGAACGGAACACCCCAAAAGATCGCAATTCCTCCTCCATCGCCGGAACCTCAAAGCCCTTTGCGGTCAGAGATTGCTCCAGCCGCCGACGTCGACCCGCCGGTAGCTCGGCGTAGAGGTCGACATCCCGGGTTGAGCGGCTCACTCCCCACGCGCCGACGGCCAGCCCGCCAACGATCGCGTAGCGAAGCGCCTCGTTGTCCAGGACGCTGACGGCGTCAGTCAGAGCACGTTCGATGGCTGATGTCATGGCCCGATCGCCGATGTCACGGTCGTTGCGCCACGCGAAGCGGAAGCACGTAGAGCCGCGCCTTTTCGGCGAGATCATCCGCGGACTGTTCGCCCGCGGTTGCCTGGGCAAGGCTGCGCACGACTTGGCTCAACTCAATGGCGTCCGTTAGCCCCTGTTCGGGCGTGCAAGCCGACGCGATGGCGCGTTCCGCGAGAACGTCGGCTCGATTTCGCTTGCGAAGCTTGTCCCTATCGAACGGCAACAGCACGTACCAAGCATACCGCGACCGGGCCAAGGAGTCGACCCTGGCCGATTTCGGCAGCCAGGTGAAATCCTGGCTCGCCGCCAAAGCCAACAACGATTGAATACAGTAGTCCAACGGCCAGCAACCTCGGTGTGGCCCGTACCGGGCTCGGCGAGCCACTTTTACGAGAGCACTCCTCTTGCGCGTCTAGCCCATACCTTGGTTCCGTTGGTTCGCCCGCCGGACCTCGCACATGAGGTTCGATTGGTTCTCGTCTAGCTCACCCGAACCGCAGCTTCAGTCTCTCGGTGGGCTTCATACCCTGCGAAGAAGAAGCGCCCCAGCACCGACTCCGGAGGCGGCCCGTCCTCTACGAAAGTGTTTAGAGCGAGTTGTTTCGCCTTGAGGATCTCCGTGAGTAGTTGCGCTACCTCGGCGCAGGGTGCGTATTTTCGTGCACCCTTGTCGAGCACCGTTGAAAAACTTCGTTCGGGTCCTTTCTTGGAAGACACGGTCTCGTACCTGAGTCTATCCGGGCGATCCTCATCCACGTCGAAGAAGAGTTTTTCTAGTTCATCGAACTCCGGCGGAAGAGACCTTCCCAACGCACCAAGGTTAGCCTTCACGCGAGGAAGCAGCTCTTTGAACTCGTGTGTTTTGTGAGCCAGCTCCAGGTCTTTCGGACTCGCGGGACCGGGTCCCGACGCCGTCCCAAACATCTCGTCGAGATTGTGGAGCGCTGAACGTTCGTAGATGGCGCTCTTCAGAATGCCCTTTACCAGAAGCTCAAACGCATGTCGTTGGAGATAGAGGATCGGGAGTGCCAATCGTTCGCTGTTTGGCATGAGGCGCCACCAGGCTCCCAACGGGATTCGTTCCGTTTGCTCTTGCCTCTCGTGTCCCGACATTGTCGCCTTCTCCAGGATGGGCATTTTGCCATCCTGTGGCCCCCGCGTCACGCGGACTGATGCCTGTCCTCCGGGAATTCGACCGAGAGCAATCAACGCCAATGAAGCCGCACGCGGCGAGCCCGCTCAGTGGCGCGCCTTGAACGTGTGCGCGCCGGGATAGATTGCCGATCCGCCTAGCTCTTCTTCGATGCGCAGCAGGCGGTTGTACTTGCACACGCGCTCCGAGCGCGCGAGCGAGCCGGTCTTGATCTGGCCCGAGCAGGTCGCCACCGCCAGATCTGCGATGAACGAATCCTCGGTCTCGCCTGAACGGTGCGAGATGATGCTGGTCCAGCCGGTGCGGTGGGCCAACTCGACCGAGTCGAGGGTTTCGGTAAGTGAGCCGATTTGATTGACCTTGATGAGGACGCTGTTGCTGGCGCCCTTGTCGATGCCCATCTTGATCCGCTCGACGTTGGTCACGAACAGATCGTCGCCCACCAATTGCACCTGCTCGCCAAGCTCTTGGGTCAAGAGCGTCCAGCCCTCCCAGTCGTTTTCCGCCATACCGTCTTCAATGGACACGATGGGGAATTGCGACACCAGCTTGCGATAGAAAGCCGCCAAGCCCTTGGCGTCGAGCACTTTCTTTTCGCCTTCCAGGTTGTATTCCTTCTTCTTGGCGTCGAAGAGCTCGCTGGAGGCGACGTCGAGCGCGAGCGCCACGTCCTTGCCCACCTTGTAGCCGGCCTTGCCGATGGCCTCGCTGATGACTTCAAGGGCCGCCTCGGCGCCTGGCAAATCGGGCGCGAATCCGCCCTCGTCGCCCACGCCGGTGGAAGCGCCCTTGTCCTTGAGCAACTTCTTTAAAGTGTGGAATACCTCGGCGCCCGCGCGGAGGGCCTCGCGGAAGGTCGGCGCGCCCTGCGGAACGATCATGAATTCCTGGAAATCGAGGACGTTGTCGGCATGCGCGCCGCCGTTGACGATGTTCATGAGCGGCACCGGCAGCACACGCGCGGCCGGCCCGCCCAGGTAGCGATAGAGCGGCAGGCCTGCCTCTTCGGCAGCTGCGCGCGCGGTGGCAAGCGAGACGCCCAGGATCGCGTTGGCGCCCACCTTGCCCTTGTTGGGCGTGCCGTCGGCCGCAAGCATGGCCGCATCTACGCCCGCTTGATCGAAGGCATCCAGCCCGACGACCTTGGGAGCCAGAAGCTTCGACACGTTCTGGACCGCCTTCAGCACGCCCTTCTTTTGGAAGCGCTTGGGGTCGCCGTCGCGCAGCTCAAGCGCCTCGTGCTCGCCGGTGGATGCGCCCGAGGGCACGTCCGCCATGCCCCACGCGCCGGATTCCAGATGAACTTCACACTCGATGGTCGGGTTGCCGCGCGAGTCGAGAATCTCGCGGGCCACGACGTTCTTGATGATGGCTTTTTTCATGATGGCGGAAGCTTACAATGCCGCCGGCAATAGGACAGGCAAATCCGCAGCAATTCGGAGCGAGTCTCTCCCGTATCCTCAGTTCACGGCCGCGCAGAACTGCTTGAGCGCAAGGCCGTCGCCACCCGACCAGATCTCGAAGCCGCCGAACACGAGGTTCAGATACATGCTGCTGGTGATGCCGTATTTGTTGGTCACCGAGTCCTGGATGAAGTCGTTGAGGTCGAACGCCAACCCGTCCATGGGGGTTGAGCTGACGTACGAGATGCACAAAGGATCGCTGGGGTCGACCCAGACATCCCACGTCCCCGGCAGGCCGTCGACGGTGTGACCTGCGTAGTTCGGCGAGTCCAGCGCGCCGCCCGTGGAATTCGGTCCCGCGACGCCGCCGCGCGGCTGGCGATCCTGCGGCTTGTACATCCACACCATCAGATAGGCGCCGCCCTTGCCGGGGTTGTTGCTCATGGCAGAGGTCAGCTTGTTGCCGCTCGCGGTAAACCAGACGTCGTAGGTCGCGTTGAAATTCGACGTATCGAGCGTGCTGGCGTTGCTTTGGAAAATCGTGGGAACCGACTTGATGGCTGACACCTGCTTGGGCAGGTTGCTGCCCACGGTTTCGTGGCCGGAATAGGCGCCGATGTAAATCGTGGGGAAGCCCGTCGGGTTGCCGTCGCTGGCCGGCACCGAAACACCCTTGGAATTGTCGATGGTCATCGACAGTCCATTGATGCCCACGGCTTGCCCGCCGAACTTGTACCACCAGTTGGTCGCCGAGTAGTAGGTCTTGGTCGATCCAGTCACCGCGA
Organism: uncultured Myxococcales bacterium; assembly: GCA_964491625.1. Classification (GTDB taxonomy): domain Bacteria; phylum Myxococcota_A; class Polyangia; order Fen-1088; family Fen-1088; genus Fen-1118. The sequence goes on along the minus strand of CAZBIU010000024.1, from coordinate 25,202 downwards.
TCGAGCCGCCGTCATACTGTTTGGTAAAGGAAAGCTTTGTGGTCGAGGTATCGGTACAGTCGACAGTCGGCGAGCTACCGCCACCGGTCCCGCTGTTGCCGCCCACCACCGAGCCGCCGCCGCCGGTGCTTCCGCCTCCGCCGCCCGCGCCGTTCCCAGCCGCGCCGCCAGTGCCGGGGCTCGACGCTCCTGCCGCGCCGCCTGCGCTGGAGCTTGAGGCCCCTGCAGCCCCAGTGCCCGAGCTACCCCCGGATGCACGGCCTCCGATTCCGCCTGCGCCAGTCCCAGCGCCACCGTTGCCGACCGTCGTCGCACCACCGTTGCCAGATCTTCCGCCCGCGCCAGAGGCTCCGGCGACGCTTGAGCCCGCGCTGCCGCCGTTGCCGGCGCCTGACTGACCACCGGACGAGGTTACGCCTCCCGCGCCGACCGTCCCGCCCGCTGGTGTACCGCCACGGCCGCTCGTGCCGCCCGTCCCGACCGTGCCTCCGGCAACCGTGGCTCCGCCTGAGCTGAGCGCACCGCCCGATGATGTTTCACCACCCGAGGCCGGGCCTCCGCCTTGACCGACGGTGCCCCCAGTGCCGGCGGATTCCTTGCCGCTCTGGCCGCAGGCACCAAGCGCCGCGGCGAAAAGAAGACTGACAGCAGCCTGTGCGAGCGGTCTGGCAGATTTCATTGGCAACTTCCTTCGTCGTAGATATTTCGCCCCCTTCCCCAAGCCATCCTACCCGCAACGCCGTCCCGAGCCGCAAGTCGGGCCATGATAGCCCAAGAGCAGCCGCGGCCCCCGAATGCTTCCGCACTGTATGACGAGGTACTGTCGCGGTTTGGGAAACGCTGAAGAGCCGCACGCCGCTGACCTGTCCGCAACGCACACAACGCCTATGCTGCCAGCACAAAAGTCTTCCCACGCAGCGATCGGTTGGGAATTTTGTGCTTCGAGCAGCCTGTTGGCGTGGTTAAATCCCGCCCTATGAGAATCGCCCGCTCAGTGCCCATGGCCTTTTGTGCGGCCCTGCTGACCGTAGGCTGCTCCGACGGCGGCGGCGGCGCCTCTGCGACGGGTGGCGCGAAGTCCGGCGGCCAGACCGGCTTGGGCGGATCAGGTTCGGGCGGCCGCGTGGGTAGCGGCGGCAGCGGCTCCGGCGGAAATGCCTTGGGTGGGACCGCAGGCAGTGCATCTGGCGGCAGCTCCGGAAATGCCAGCGGCGGAAAATTGTCCGGCGGCAGTGGCGGAAACGGTTCCGGCGGAAGCGGCTCGGGCGGAAGCGGCTCGGGCGGCAAAGCCAGCGGTGGCGGCGCCTCCGGCGGCCAAGCGAGCGGCGGTAGTGGCGCCGGTGGCAGTGGCTCGGGCGGAAACCTCGGCGGTGGATCTGGCGGCAACACGGGCGGCAGCGGTTCCGGAGGAAGCGCAGGAGCTGTCGGCGGTGGAGGTGGTCGCGACGGCGGCACCAGTGACGGCAGCAGCGACGGAAAGGGTGAAGGCGGCGGCGCTGTCGCGCTTGGCGGATCCTCGGGCAGCGGCGGAAACACGGGCAGCGGTGGGGCCTCAGGAGCAGCGGGTGCATGCCGTCCCAAGTTCGCGAGCGGGGTCAACGTTGCCTGGTTCACCTACGCGGGCGACGTCCCGAGTCCCGACATGACCAAATTCAACCAGCTCTACAGCGACACTTCGGCGGTAGGTGGCCGAGTTGCGCGCTGGTGGTTCCACACCAACGGATCCAAAACGCCGACCTACGATTCAAGCGGCCTTGCTGCCAAGATCAGTGATGCGAACATTGCTGACCTCAAGAAGATTCTCGATGGCGCGGCGGCCGCGGGCCAAGCCATGGTGGTCAGCCTGTGGTCGTTCAACATGCTCAAGTCCGACCAAGTCAGCGCAACGATTCTTCAGAACAACAAGGACCTCCTCCAAAAGGACGTCAACCGACAGGCATACGTCGACAACGTCATCACTCCACTGGTCACCGCATTGAAGGGCCATCCGGGCCTTTATGCTTGGGAAGCGTTCAATGAACCCGAGGGGATGATCAATGACGGCCCCAATACCAGCCCGTGGACTGGCAGCAACTACGTGAGTATCAAAGACATTCAGAAGTGTGTGAACTGGTTTGCCGCCGGAATTCACGCTGCGGACCCATCGGCACTGGTCACCAACGGTGCGTGGACATTCCTTGCAAACACTGATGTCGACGGGCACAAGAACTACTATTCCGACAGTGAGCTCAAGAGTGTCGGCGGAAAGAGCAACGGCACCCTCGATTTCTACCAGGTTCACTATTACGACAACTGGGGTACGGTCGGAGGTGCGAACAGCGTATCGCCGTTCGTCTACCCCGCTTCACACTGGACCCTCGACAAGCCGATCGTCATTGGCGAGTTCTGGGACGTCGATAGCCCAGGCCCGTCGAACTCGACGATCAAGGGGGCCGATCTCTACACGACGCTATACACGAACGGCTACCAAGGTGCCTGGGCCTGGCAGTACGCCAACGCCGACAACCCCGGCCCAACCGATGGGGAACAGACCCAATGGCCGACCATGAAGACGGCGATGCAGAATCTATTCACCGCTCATCCTGCCGATTTGGCGTGTAAGTGAGAAGGTCCTAGAACCTCATGCGTGCGGCATCCAAGATCGGCGTCCTCGTCGGAGGAGTGCTGCTGTTTGCCGTGGCGGTCGGCGTGTGGATGGCTGGGGCGCGGCCAAAACCGGCAGAGCCGCCTCCGGCCGACGAGCCCAAGAAGCCGGAAGCGCCTGTTCCGCCTCCCGCGGCAACGATAGCTCGTCCGCTCGGCGTGGATGCATCGGTTCCATCGATCCCGCATCCTGGCCCCAAGAAAGCGACCGCCGCAAAACCGAAGCTACTCGACGAATCCGAGCTGATGGAAAAACTGCGCAAGGCGCAGGATACGGACGACTACGTGCTGTCGTACGACCTGGGGCGGGAGGGACTGCGGCGTTTTCCCGACAGTCCGGATGCGCCCGAGATGGCAGCGATGGTTGTCAAATCGCTCGCGCGGCAGGGCAAGCTCTCGGAAGCCCGCGCGGAGGCCGAAACGATGGTCAACAAGTACGCCGGCACGCATTGGGCACGGGAGGTCGAGCGGCACACCGGGGCCCACCCGACCCGCAACCAGGTTCCTCCTCAATAACGAACGACTCTCCGATCCTCTGGTCTGCGGCGAACACTGCGCGCTACCGCTGCCCCGGTCCCATCGGCGTCGGGTGCACGCCCGTCATCACGAACAGATGCTCGGCAAAGGCGCCGGTCGGGTGGTGCTTGATGTAGTAGTAGGTTTCCGAGCGGGCGGCGCCGATGTGCTGTTGATTGATGAGGGCGTCGACCAGCAAGGCGTCACGCTCGTCCGAATCTGTGCTGTCAGGAAAGCGCTGCCGTCCTTCCCGGGCCAGTGCTTCGGCGAGCGCGGGATTGGCACGGACATTGTCGCGGATCTGCTGCATCAGCGCCGCTTCGCTCGCGGCGCCGGGATGGCCTTCCGTGCTCGCGTCGGGATGCCCCGGCGGGAACGCCAAACGTGGCAGGCTTGGCTGGGGCGAAGAGAGAGCCGACGAATCGGACGACTCAGTCGATTGAACATCGTTCGGCTTGGGTCGAAGAAAGAATGCGCAGATGGCGCTCACAATCAACAGAGCCAGCGCGGCGATAAGAATGCGGCGACGCATTTGAGCTATTGCTTTCCCGCGCTTTTTGCTGGCCCCACAGTCGTCACGTGAACGCCCGTCATCGCGACGACGTGGGCGGAGTAGGGTCCGTCTGGGTAGCGTTCGATAAACTGGTACGCGCGCGACCGTGCCGCCCCAATGTGGTCAAGATTGATGAGCGCCTGGATCGCCAGCGCGCGCCGCTCTTCCGCGAAGGGCGACTCCCCGAACAGACGTTCGGCCGCGTCGGCGTGCTCGAGTGCGGAGGCCGGTGCGAAACCGAGCTCGGACCGGACTTGCGCCATAAACGCCCCTTCGTCGGTGGCACCAGGCGCGGCTTGAGCTGCCGACCCAGCCTTGCTGCTCGCGCAGCCACATACGACCCAAGCGGCGCACGCCAGCGCAACCGTGCCAAACGGCCCGATGCTCAATAGTGAACGTAGCACTTGCTGCCCGCCCAAGCCTGAACACTGGTCTTCGCAGAAGACCAATTGAACGCGGCGCTGGTGTCCGAGAAGGCCCATCCTTGGGCCCCCGCATACCCAGCCGAATAGAAGTCGTCAAGCAACTTGCCGTAGCTGATGCCGCCGAACGACTGGCCGGTGGTGTCGGCGTTCGGGATCAAGGGGAATTCGCCCACCACCACCGGCTTGTCATCCACTTTGTAGTACGAGGGCGGGTTGGTGTGCGGGAAATACTGATCGACCCAGCCGTACCAGTGGAAGTCGTAGAAGTCGAGGCCAACCTGGCTCCATGCCTTCGCCCACTTCACGGCTGCGCTACCGACGGTAACCGGCGCACTGCTGTTGCCATGAAGCGCGGTCACGACATCCGTCACAAACGTCTTCATCTGCGCATAGGTCACGTTGGACATGGTTCCAGAGCCGCCAGATGACTGCGGATCGAATGCTTGGTCGCCGTATCCGTCGTCTCCCGTGATGACCCATTCCGGCTCGTTGATGACGTCCCACGCGATCATGCGATCCTTGTTCGGGCTGGCCTCGACCGCCTTGGCGATGGGAACCACGACGTTGGAGATCAGGGCAGCGCGCTTCGTATCATCGGTGATGATGGGCTTGATGCAATAGTGGGTCGCCCCGCCGGTGGTGTAGTCGTCGTAGAAATCGTCGAAGGAAAAGAGGGTCAGCTTGATGTGAACGTCGAGGCTCGCGGCGATCTCAAGAGCCGCGTTGAGGTCGTCGACCATCGTGCCGCCAATTCCCGTGGGGGTCTGGCTGCTGTCGAGCTTCACGCCGTCTGTCATGCCCAGGGATGGAAGCATCCACCAGCGGATGACGTCCACGCCGTTGTTCTTCATATCGGTCATATCCGCGGTTCGAGCCGTCTTGGCGGCAGCCACGCCCTGCTTGCTCCAGGCTGCGAAGCCGCCGAAATCAGTACCGAAGTTCGCGTCGCTATCTTTGGACCACGCGAAATTCACGCCGTACATGAAGCGCTTCTTGCAGTTGATGGTCACGCCGCCGTTGGGTGCAGGACAGGTGTCAGAGGCGCAGCTTCCAGAGCTGCCGCCCTTGCCGCCGGCGCCGCCAGTGGACGTGCCGCCGCTGCCGGTGCTGCTTCCCGCTGTGCCGCCCGCATTGCCGCCTTTTCCCGTCGCTCCGCTGCTGGCGCCACCTGCCGCACCGCCGGCGCCTGCGCCGCCAGAGCTGTTGCCGCCCGAGGAGCTGCCGCCGCTGCCGGCAGACGACACTCCGCCGGAGCCACGTCCGCCGCTACCACCCGAAACGGCGCCGGCGGAGCCGCCAGAAGAGCTGCCGGCGCTCCCACCGGATGGAGTCCCCCCCGAGGCGCTACCGCCGCTGCCGCCGCCACCGCTGCCACCGAAGCCGCCACTGGTTCCCCCGGAGCCAGCGCCACCTGTGCTGGCCGAACCGCCCGAACCACTGCCGCCGCTTCCGCCTGCGGATGTGCCACCCGAGCCGGTCGTCCCTCCCGAACCGCCGCCGCCGGCGTTCGATTGTCCGCCGCTTGCAACCCCACCCGATCCGCTGCGACCACCGGCCTGGGCGCCCCCTGACCCCGTGGCGCCGCCGGCGCCACCACCCCCGGCGTCGGAGGTGCAGCCGTTGAAAATCAGCGCCGTCGCGCAGACGGCCAGCGACAGAGATCCGGTGAGCTTCATGGCAACTAAGGTGGCGCGAACCGGACAAACGGCTCGATTGAGGTCACAGGATGTTTCTCACCGAGGCCCAAGCTGAGAGGTCGACGCTGCCACTTCCCGGCAAGCCCCTGCTGGTCTAGGCTATCCCAAAGATGGCCCAGCCTTCCGACCTGCCTTCCACCTTTCCCACAGCGGCCTTGCTGGTCGTTCCCAAGGAAAGCGAGAAAACCGTAAGCGGCGTCCTGGTAGCGCGCGACAGCGGCTACTTGGCGGTCGAGGTCAGCTTCCACGGCGATCCCGTCGCTGGCCTGGAGGTTCAGTTCTTCTTCGCAGCCGATGAAGGCGAACGCGGCGACGCCATCGGCGACGCCGTGACCACCAACCGGGACGGCATCGTCCGAGCCGCTCGCGTGGTGCCTGCCGGGCTTTACGTGTGCGCCGTGGAAAACCAGGACGACGCGGTTGTGCCCACGGTGGCGGAGCTCGACGACGCCTATCCGCTCGTATTGCCAGTGGGCCGGTCGTACGCGGATCTGCACGATGGTCTGGAATTCGATTTAGGCGAGGGCGCAGAGGGAAATGGCGAGGGCACAGAGAATGGCGACGATGCCGGCGACGAAACCGATGGAGGCGAGAATTCATAGATGCCACCTGCAGCACAGCAGCCCGCGATCGCTCTCAGTCTGCTTGGCAACAAGCCTGGATCGACGACCTTCGAGCTCGGGGTTGCGCTCACTGGTTTCGTGGCCGGCGATCGCATCGAGCTGTCATTCGTCGAGGTCAATTCCGACGACGGCAACGGCCAATCCGACCGCCCCCTGGGCACCGCGGCCGGCACCGTGGTCGGGGCAGACGGCGGTAAGCTCTTCACCTACAGCTTCATCCCCGATGCGCCGCCGACCGCGCCGGCAGACGCCAAGGTCAAGATTTCGTTCTCCTTCGCCAAGCCCGGCATGCTGGCACTCGGCGATTCCGCCACCGACCTTGCACCCTACGTCTTCGCGTTGAGCGACGACAAGTACGACGTGAATGAGGGCGACTTTTGGGAGATCCAGGTCCGCGCCGAGACCCAGAATGTTGTCTCGCAGACCTTGCCTCTGGCGCGCATTCGCCGTCAGCTCGAAACGCAGCCCTGCACCTACGACTGGCACGACGGTCACACCATCGAGCTGTACCACGACAGCAGCGGGGACGACCACGGCGACAAAGGTGCGTTTTCGGACCTGCAGAACGCGATCGCGGACGCGGAGCACTTGGTTCTGGTCGCGGACTGGTCCTTCCAACCCATGCACAGGCTGACGCGGATCGCGGGCGCGAGCCCGAACGATACCGTCGGTGCGCAGCTCATCACCAAGGCGGTTGCCTTCCCTGACCTCCTGGTGGCCATCCACGCGTGGAACCACACCATGGTCTTCGCGGCGGACCCGCAGAACGACGACGCGGACGGGATGCTGGATGCAATTGCAAAGGGCTTGGGGCTGGGCCTCGACAAGCGTCCCGACAACCTGCTCTGGCGGGCGACCTCGCGCGAGGGCAGTGGCTGGAGCCACCACCAGAAGTTTGTCGTGGTCGATTGCGATGCGGGCGGCGGCCGACGTGACCTGAAGGTGTTTTTCGGCGGCCTCGACCTCACCAAAGGCCGCTTCGACTGGCCCGACCACCGATTGAGCACGCGCGACCCAACCGCGATCTGGCCGTTTACGCAGCACTGGAACACCCTCGACAACAAGTGGCACGTCGACGACTGGTACAACGCCGAGTTCAAGGACAACGCCAGCCTGCCGCGCGAGCCCTGGCACGACATCTACATGTCGGCGCAAGGCCCGTGCGCGTGGGACTTCCTTCGCGAGTTTGTCGGCCGCTGGACGCGCACGCCGAGCTTTGGCGGAAACACCGGGGATCTCAGTTCCAAGGACGTGGAGGTCGTGTGGAAGAAATACTGTCAGCTGCGCGACGACCGAAAGACCTTCGTCCAACCGTACGAGGGCAAGCGCGACGGCATTTGGGGCTTGCAGGTCTACCGATCGCTCTCGTCCGCCCACTGGGCGCCGCCCGACCGCAAGCCCAAGGATGACGCCGAGAAGAAGGCCTTCGCGACGGTCACTTGGAAAAAGGGCGTTCCCAGCGCAGAAGACAGCATCCAGCTTGCCTACCAGCAGGGCATCAGCCAGGCCGAGAAATTCATCTACATCGAAAACCAGTACCTCATCGGCTCGGGACCGAAGTGGCAGTCCCCCAACGGCGAGTTCCCCAACGACATTCCCAAACGCATCGTCGACAAGGTCCTCGAGCGAAAGGATGCCAACAAGCCGTTCCACGTGTACATCGTGATGCCCATGTTTCCCGAGGGCGGTCCGGTCGATGGCCCAACCCTGGAGATCCGCAAGAACGAGTGGCTGACGGCAGAGTACATGGTGCAGGAGGTGGCCAAGAAACTGCGGGATAAGTGGCAGGATTACTTGTCCTTCTACTTTCTGGCCAACTGGGCGCCTCAGACCCCGGTCAGCAAGGGCAACCGGGAACAGCGGGTGCGCGGCAACGATCGCTACATGGTGTACGTACACTCCAAGTTCATGATCGTGGACGATCGCTACTTCATCCTGGGCAGCGCGAACCTCAACGAGCGCAGCCTGAACGGCGGCCACGACAGCGAAATCGCCTGCGGAGTGTGGCCCGGGCATGGCCAGGACGGAGCCGCCCTGGCGAAGATCCGAGGCTTCCGGAAGAACCTCTGGAACGCCCACTTCGGTCCAGGGGTTCTCTTGCCCGAAAACCCCGAAAGCCCGAAATGCGTCGAGTCTGTACAAACTATTGGAGACCGCAACTACATCTCTTTTCGCACACTGACCGCACCACCGACTGGCCACGCCTGCCGCTGGCCGTACGCCCTAGACACCAGGGGACATCTCATGGTCGCTAAACCAAGCGGCCAACGGGTTTTCGACGGCAATGATCTTATCCCCGATAGCCCCAAGAGTTCAGATGACTGGCGATGGGACACTCCGGGGTCGACGATGGTTCGGTGGTTCGGCGAAAGTAAGGCGGGATAGCTACTCGGGCGTGGGCACTAGATTGGGGTGGTACAGGGTCGACAGCTTCACGAGCCTGCTGTCCCGCGCCTGCTCCTGGGCGTTGCGATTGATGGGCATGTCTGCCAGGCGCTCGCTCGAAACCGCCACGTCGCCCGAGTGGAAGTAGGGCCTGAAGTCGGGCAACGAGTGACCGATGACGGCACCGCTGATTCGCACTGCATCGACCGAGTAGATGACGGTCCGCGCTCCCTGAAAGTGATGCACGGCGAGCATCCCGGCAAGGCCTTTGACCCACGCTTCTGCCTTTGCATCGACGCCAGCGTTCGGGGAGATGGACACCTGTAGGGGAAGGACCTCGTCTCTCCGCATGTCCTCCACCGCCGCCCGTACGTCGAAGCATGCATCCCTATCCGTCTCGTCCCTGGGAGTCTTGGGATCGCGCCCTCGAGCAACGTCCACTTCGGCGAACAGCAGGAGGTCTCCCGCGATAGCCAAGGTGTCCACGTCGTCGGTCGCGCCCTGGATGTAGACCGTGCCACCTGGCTTGCGCTGGAGTTCGACCTTCCCCTCCCCAATCGACGACGTCGTGAAGAAGAATCTCGGCGGAGAATCGTCGATGTCGTTAAACCGCTTGAAGGCCCGGGCAATTCGCCGCAGCGAGCTTGCCTTCTCGCGGCCTGCCTTTTCGGCCTCGAGCAGCGCAAACTCCGCTGCCGTGACCAGGATATGGTTGGCCCAGCCCGTCTCGAAAATCATTGGATTGGGCAGGGTCACCTCCGGGGTTTCCAGCTCCGTGCCTTCCACCCACAAGAGGTCCGCCTTGAGCAGGGGCGCCGGCGCGTGCTGCGGGCCACCCAGGCGCTCCTCGACGGCCGCCATCATGCCGAGGATCTGCTCCACCGGCAGGTCGCTCTTGAGCAGTGTCGCAGTTGCGATGAAGTCGCGCTTGCGCGCAGGATCGTGATACCACTCGAACTCTGACCCGCCGCCCCCGCGCCTGATGGCGCCCGAGGAGATCAGCAGTTCCTCGGCAGCAAAGAGCAACGCCACGCGGCTGCCGGAGTACGAACGAAACGCGATGACGAAAGGTCGCTCACCCATCTTGTTCACCGTTTCCATGTGCTTTTGAGCGCTGCTGCACCCCACGCCCGAGCAGCATGCCGTCAACGCCAACAGCACCTGCATGCCGACCAGGGTCGGGAACAGGCTGGGCTTGCTCGCGCAAATGAATCCGCCGTCTGGGCGCACGGCCCAAACCCTATCACGCGCGGCCCTTCTACGCACCGCAAGCGGGCCGCCCGATCGCAAGCCGAAAGACGACGCCGACAAGGCAGCTTTCGCCAGCGTCACGTGGAAGAAGATAATCAGCGGATGCGTTCGAAATGCGTCTGGTCCGCTCATCAGCCTTTGATGGGACCATTGCCACTCTCGAACAACATGTTCACCGGAATCTTAATGAGCAGGTACGATAAGATCTTCGGCCCACACCGTATAGGATGCCAATAATGCGATGGCGAAAGCGGCAGCTCCGGAGAGCTTCATGCCATACATCCTAACGTGACCACGGCAACTTGGGGGCGCCGGCCAGGTTTTGGCAAGCGCGGCTACAGCAAAGACCTCATCGGCCGCGCCATCCACGCCCTGCGCACCGAGGCTGACCACCTCAGCCGCAAGCTGGGCCGCACCCTCGAAGAACACCTTCAATCCTGTCAGAATGGCCGAGCAGTTTCCGTTGTCGTGTGCTCTCTGATTGGCTAGTCTTGACGACGCTTCTTATGGCACGCAAACACGTCGTACAGGTGGGCGAGTCCGGACCGCAAGTCGCGGCGCGCTTCGGTTTCGAGGACTGGAAGACTATCTACCAGCACCCGGACAATGCGGAGCTGCGCAAGAAGCGGACCAATGAGAGCGCCATCTTCCCGGGTGACGTGGTTGCCATTCCCGAGGTCGAGCCGAAGGTGTTCACGCTGAAAACCGGCCAGCGCCACCGAATCATGATCCGCAGGCCGCTCGCCAAGTTGAATGTGGTGGTCAAGGACGGCGACGGCGAGCCACTGACGGGCAAGAAGTTCGAGCTGCGCGTGGCCGGCCGGGACAAGCCGCTGGAGGGATCCACAACCGGGGATGGCCGCGTCGAATGCAATCTGCCAACCTCTGCCAAAGACGCCCAGCTCGTCGTCTGGGTTGCGGGCGACAAGGCTGGTGCTCGCTATGTGTGGGATCTCGAGCTGGGCGGGCTGCTTCCGCCCGAGACGGACGATGGGGTACGTCAGCGTCTGAACAATTTGGGTTACCATGGCGGACAGGTCGGCGGCCACCGCGCGAGCAGCGACGACGGCGACGACAGTGACGATGGGGTCGACCCTCTGAGCTTGGCCGTTGCCGCGTTTCAAGAAGACATGGGCCTGGACGTGACCGGCGCGATCGACGACGCGACCCGATCCAAGTTGATCGATGTCCACGGTGGGACTTGATGGAGATAGCGTAAGAATGTCGTGGCCAGGGCTGGGACGACCGTCGGCCACGACCACGACCACGACCACGATTGCGACCACGATTGCGACCACGACTTGCGTGATATTCTTCCCCGACGCCCATGAAATGCCCAACGACGAAATCCGCGCTGTCGTCTATTATCTTCGGACTGTTCTTGAGTCTCGGATGCGGAGCCCAGGGAACCCCGTCGAGCCACCCGGGCGCCGGCGGGTCGGGGGGGCAAACCGCCACGGGCGGCAGTACCGGCAGCGGCGGTAGGTCGGCGACCGGCGGAAGCTCGTCGAGCGGTGGCACGACAGGAAGCGGCGGCTCCTCTGCGACCGGCGGGTCATCGGCGACCGGCGGGTCGTCCGCAACCGGCGGGTCGGCGGCGGCCGGAGGCTCATCGGCAACCGGAGGGTCGTCTGGCACCAGCGGCTCCTCGGCGACCGGGGGTATTGCCGGAACCGGTGGACGGTCGGGGAACGGTGGGGCCGCCGGCGGCAACAACGACCCGGGCGCCGATGGCGGTCTCCGCAAGGACGGCGGCGCCGATAGCGGTTCCGGCGGGAATGCCGGATCTGGCGGCGACGGCGCGGCCATGGGCGGTTCTTCCGGCTCGGGCGGCGGCGCAGGCTCGGGCGGAAATGCCGGCGCGGGCGGAAGCGCTGGCGGCGGCGGTTCCGCTGCCGGCGGCAATACCAGCGCGTCTAGTTGTGGGCCCCCACAACCCGCACAGACGCCGTCCAGCTCCGGTACCGGCGGCACGGGTGGCACCGGAGGAAGCGCCGGTGGCACTGTCACGCCCTTGCGGGCCATCGACGGCTTCGTGACCCGCAACGGAACCACGCTGTCCCTGTGCGGGCAGCCATTCCAGGTTCTCGGCGCTAACCTCTATTATCTTCAGTCGTACTCGGTTTACGAGGGATCCGGGGGCAATCCCCTGCGCACGGTCGCCGACGGTCTCGACGACGCGGTCAGGATGTCCCTGTCGGTGATAAGAACCTGGGCGTTCAACGACAGCACTGATTCTGGCGATGGCGCGAGAATTCGCTCGGCACCCGGCACGTACCTCGAGCCTGGGTTGATCGGGCTCGATACCACCGTTGCGGAAGCTAAGAAGCGCGGCATTCACCTGATTATGACCCTCACCAACTACTGGGACGCCTATGGCGGCTTCCCTCGCTACGCGACGTGGGCGGGCGCCTCGGGGCCTGATGACTTCTACACGAACACGACCATGCAAGGCTACCTCAAGGACTACGCCACCACGCTGTCCCAGCGAGTGAATACCAAGACCGGCATCGCCTACAAGGACGAGCCGACCATCCTCGCGTGGGAGATTGCCAATGAAATGCGCTGCAAGACGTGCACCGACGCCACCGTCCCGACCGCCGCCATTGACAGTCTGGCGAAATTTCTCAAGACCGTGTTTCCCAATCAACTAATCGCCGACGGCGGCGAGGGTTTCGACGACACACCCTCCAATTGGGGGACGCTCAGCAATGCCTATCCGGTGAGCGGAGGCGAGCACGTGAGCTTCTCGAAGATGGCTCAGCTCTCCGGCCTCGACATGCTCAGCTACCACTACTATCCCGACCCGAACTACTGGAACCTCGACATCAGCAACGCAGCGACCGCCGCCAGCGACGCCAAGACGTGGATCGACGGCCACGCGGCCCTCGCCAAGGCAAATAACAAAGTGGCCTACTGGGGTGAATTCGGTGTGGACGGCCTGGTTTCGTCCAGCGACCGCGACGCCGCGCGAGCGCCCATTTACGACAGCTGGCTATCGAGCTTCTTCGCGACGACCGACAACAACCCCGTGGTCACGTTCTGGCAGCTCATCCCGCAAAGCCGCGGCGCCGACGACGGGTTCGGCTGCATGCTGGGTCGCGATCCCCAGACAGTCGCGGTCTTCGAGAAATACTCTGTGCCGCGCGCCCCGCGCGCCAACTGAGACTGTCCTTATGAAGGTGGTATGAAAAGTATATTGGACAGCGACGCGCCCACGGAGAACATCACATAGACGCCCTCGCCTTTGCTTGGGCCGAAAGCTGGCGCCAGGTCCACGCTGAATGCGCCGCGAACCACCTGGCCGCCGCGTTCCTGGTCGTCGACGAAGAGGGCCTGTTCCCCGGCCGGATTCCAAGTGCGGTAGACCATGCCCGAGGACACCGTGGCTACCAGTGCTTTCTGAATCGGCGTTGCGCCCACCGCGGCGGCATCCTCGGTTCCCAGCTGAACCATCCCGTCGACCCACATCGGACCGCCGTCTTTGGGCCAGCTTGGCGTCCGCGGCCGGATCTCGACCCCACGGAAATCTACCGCGACCGAAGGTGCCTTGGCGCGCTTGCCGAACAAGACATCGCCCGGCGCGATCTTGCGTGTCGCCTTTTCGCTGCCTTGGCCGACGACGGTTACCTTTCGCAGGTTCGAGACAATGTCCCCGACTACTGCAAAGATATGGTAGCGCGCCGGCGCGGCGGGCAGGTCCTCCAGGTAATAGAACGCGTTCGCGTTGAAGTACGCCGTTTCGACCCGGTTCTTCCATTCGTCGAGCTGCTGCGGCGTCGGCCGCGGCGAGATCGGAATCTCCGAGTCCTTGTCAGCGAGACTCGACACGTACGAGACGTGCGTCTTGGTGTCGATCGCAACCAAGAGGATCTGATCGACGATCGACAGAAAGCGTGCTTCGGTGGCCGCATCGAATCGGATCGTTCCGCACACTGGCAACACGGGCCGTGCTCCCTCGCGACCGAGGGCTTCATGCAGGGGCCCGGCGAGGTCGATAACATCTGGCGTCGCGATGACCATGCCGCGAGAATTGCCTGCAAGCTTCGGACTGCAGGCCGATTCTTCGAAACTGTTGAGCTTGATTCCGGTAAAGCTGCTTGCATCGACGGTCATGTTCGACACTTCCTTGCGTGAAGCGTGTTGGTGTGAGCAGGAATGGCAACCAATCCCAACCAGCGCGACCAGTGCGAGCAGCTTGGGAATTGAGGCGGCGAGACGAGGTATCAGACCCACGAGGTGGGCATCTCCGTGAGCACGATTTGGCGGGTACGGACGGACTTGTCACAGACCGAGCAGAACTGACCCTTGCGGGTGTCTGCATTCTCGCCGAACATCACGCAGGTTCCTGACAAGCCGCCGTAGTCGGGCTTGGACTTGTCCGTGGCCGAAAGCCCGGTGGAGCAGTGGCCGCCGTTGTGCCCGTGCCCGGTATATTGCGTGCTCTGGCTCGCGGGCACCATGCCGATGAAGTGACCCGTCTCGTGGATGGTCGTTTGCTGCTTGTCGTCGGCAGATCGCGCGCCCTCGTGCATATTCTCAGCGGCAATCCAGATCGTGTTGTACCAAGACCTCCCGTTCTTCGAGCCCTTGAGGTAGCGGAGCTTCAGGCGGACCTGTGCCTTGCGGAACCAGTCGAAGAGATTGTTCTTCGGTATCTTCTGAAAGTTGATGGTGAACTGATTGGGTGAAGCCATCGCCAAGTAGCCCCTGTCCAGATCCTTCCACGAGTCCTCATCATTTCGTCGCCACTCCGCAGTCACCGCCCAATCCTCCGTCAGAGGCATGCTCTCGTCAACCCACAGCCACTTGCGCAAGTTTACCGTCGTCGGCGTGTTCTCCTTGACGTCGACGACGTCATTGAGGTCACGCTCCTCGTAGCCCGCAATTTGATTGACCAATACCACGCGCATCGCCAAAGGTTCGCGTTTCGGGTCATATCCCTCGCGGGCACTCTTTTTGAACAACGTGAGATCGTCAGCGTTCATCACGTTCGCCCGCCTGGTGATCAGATCCTTCGACGATTCGTCGATCATCTCGATGTTGTGCTCTCGGGCTTCAAGCTCGGTTTTGACCTTCGACCAATCCAGCTGGGGCGCTGCCGGTAACGTTCCCGTACGTCCCGCCCCTTTGGTCCCAGCCTTGAAGCGGCTCACCTGGTAATAGATCCGGCGCCAGACGACATACTTGTCCGCGACTTTGAGCTCTTTCTGCTTGCCGCTTTTCAGTTTGATGTATGCCTTGGTCTCGAACTCGTCGCCGCCGAATTCGGAAAGCTTGATAGCCAAGCGCGCGACGCCTTGGGCGTTGGTGCGCGTGCATCGGGTGGAGGTACCGGGCAAGCCGCCGGCACGTCCCCTGAGGTGCCTCAGCTTGTCGTCGCTGAAGTTCGCATCCTCCAATGAGGAAACCACGTTCTTCGCGGTCGATTTCATTTCGAAATAGACCAGCACGCCCGCCTTCTTGGGCGATACGGTGGCCTGCAAAATGACTTTGCGGCCGGTCTGTTTGGCCGGCAGCTCTTTGCGCTGATCCGCCTTGGTCGGGTCGATGTTGACGTATTGCTTGACCTCTGCCATGGCCTATTCCTCGTCGGACTCTGTGGACTCGACGCTGACCAGATCGATGTCCTCCTCTTGCTCGTCAAGTCCCGGAACGTCGATCACCACGGCGGGCGGCTGCATTTCTGGAAAGGGCGGCGTATTGGGCGCGGACTGCTTGTTTTGCAGCATCAAGTCCGCCATCCGCGGCACCGACTTGCCCTCGATCTGAACGTCGAAGGAATACATGATGAACTCGGCCTTGCCCTTGATGCAGTTTGAGGCCACGCCGCCAGCGGAACCGGCTTCGTCGCCGGTGCTTTGGCTGAAGTTGCTTCCCTGCAACATCACCGAGCATCCGTCGGCCTGCACCTTCTTGCTGCCCTGGGCGGTGTCGGTGGATTGGGCGATGTTTGGATAGGGAATCGGAATCGGCCCGGCCGGGCTTGGGGTCTTACAGACGTCGGGAAACGCCGTGGCCACGCCACTGCTGTTCTGATGAACCACGGTGCGGAAGTTCACAACGACGGTTGCAGGCATGGACGTCTCTCCTTCCTAGCGCAAATCTTACGGCCAATTCGCCCACCAGAAAAACCCTTTCGCCTCGCGCGTGCCTCGATCATGACGTCCCTACGGCGGCAGGACCAACATGGCGCCGCGCGATCCCGCGTCGGCCGCGCTCCAAATCACGGCCGCCGCGTGCTGCGCGTACTTTCGCACGTAAGCCTGGGTGGCGCATGCAATCAGAAGACCGGCGCAGGCGGCGCCCGTGTCGCCAATGCAATCCGCCGGGTGCTGCACGACCATGTCGCCAGCCAGCGCCTCGCCCAGGCGTGCACGTGCCAGGCCCCACTCGAACGCCCGGTAGCTCTCGCCGTTCATGTCGCACAGGAACCATCCCGCCGGCTTCGATTCGGACAAGCCGCGGAGCGCACCCCGCAGTGCTGTGACAAGCCCGGTTCCGGTGCTCGGTTTGTCACCGGCAAGGGGCCGAGGCTCTTGCGTGAGCACCGGCAAAGTCAAGCGCGCCAGGCGCGGTCTGTGGTTTGTCTTGCGCGAGGTGCTCGGTTCCAGCAACAGCGCCACCGCGGCCTCGCCGGGCACGAAGCCGTCCACGCCGCGCTCGCTCTTCAGTCGATAGGCGAGGTCGAGCGTGCGCAGGCGTTCAAAGTCGAGGTAGCTGTCGGCAGCAAGGACAATGCATTGGTCGACCGCACCACTGTCGAGCCACGCCGCCGCCGTGCCGAGCGCCGAGAGCACGGCGGTGTTTCCACCTTGCTCTACTTTCACCCGATCATCCGCGATCTCGTCGAGCCCGCCGCGGGCCAGGAGGTTCGGCACAAACACCTGGCCGAGATTCCAGCGTCCGACAATCGCGTCCGCCGCCGGCAGCGCCACCAAGATCGCTGTTCGCGCAAGCTCTGCGCGAGCCATCTCGGCGCGAGCTACAAGACCCCTCAGCGCACCCAGCGCCAGCATGAACAGCCGATCGATCCCCTGAACCTCCACATCCAAGTCCGGCACGCACGCCGCCGTCAGTGGAACGTCGTCGGCGGCTTCCGGACCCGCGGGCATCGGCAAGTAGACCTCGCTTTCGCGCAGGCGCGACACCCTTGCCCGCAGCGCCGCGCAGGTGGTCTCGGCGTCGAGCCCCACCGGCGACAGCGCGTACTGCGCGGTCAGCGCCAATTGCATGCCTTGACTGCCGTGGATGCTCATCGCAACTTGACCTGCACGGCTTCCACGTGGGGAAGCAGCCTCGGACACGGCACGGTGGCGCGATAGGAAAGAACCACGCGCTCGTCGTCGGGCTCGACGATGACCGTGTCCAGAACCGGCTTTGCCGTCCGGATGTCCCGTCGGATGGAAAGCACCATCTCGATCTCGGGCGCGGGCAAGTCGAAGGCGAGCACACCCCTGCGACTGGCCCCCTGCACCTGAACGCGCTCGCCGCCGCGCAAGTGCGGCGTGGCCACGAGGCCCTCGGGAGCGCCACAGTAGAATCGAACGTCGAAGTCCTTCGGAAGCAGCGGGGACCGTTCTTGGGACCACGCCTCGTCGTAGGTGCCTGCGAACAGGCGGCGCGGCAGCCAGCCCCGACCCACGAAGCCAAAGCCCGCGACCGACGGACGCGATTTCCACTGGTCGATGAGGTGGGCTGGGTCCTCCAGATTGGGGAGGCGCAGTCCCTCGAGGCGCTCGGCTCGGCCCTCCGACGAAAAGCCAGCTCCGACCGGATTGTGGTCGTCGAACGTGTGCTGCGTCGGATCGGGATGGCTGCGATCCCAGCCGCCGAAAGCCCGCTCGTAGCTAAGCGGCATCTCTTCAAAAGGAAGTGGCCGGCTCATCGCCCACCCGATGGCGCGGGTCCATACCCTTTCGCCGAAGACCCGCACCACCTTGCGCAGCCCGGCCACCTGCAGCGACACGTCCATGCTCGTCGCTCGACCGCCCGGCGGATAGGCCTTACCCACCAGCACGACGTCGGTACCCGGCTTGGTGGGACAGGAATCGGACTCGTATCTCACGCTGCTTTCGCCGGGCTCGCCGTCGGAGACGTCGGCCATGTGAACCGGCACCTGGTCTTCCGCAATCTGCAACGGCCCGGCCGAGTCGAGACGGTAGGTGGCCTTGACCAGAACCGAAAGTTGGTCGGCCCCATCCTGGTCCAGGCTGGGAATCAGCGCGGCCGCGAAAGGTGTTTTGTTCCGGAGATCGAGCATGCGAGATCCGCGGAGCTAAATCTAGGGCACGAGCGACGCAGAGCCAAGTGGAACGCGCAGGCGCCCGACCCAGCGTTCGTGCCCGCACGAAACGAGGTGCACCGCGGAAGACCGGAAGTGCATGCGCAGAAGCGGGCGATGCCACTCACATCGCCCGGCGGCCAAGGCACGGCAGCCGGCCAATGGCGGCCACCGCTTGTAAGGATCCGCCTACCCTTCGACCTTGCAGTCGATGACGGTGGCGACTTCCACTTCTTCGGGGTTCGACCAGGCGCCGGTCGACAGCCAGCGCACCCGCACGCCGCCCATCTTGCCGGCGATCTTGAGGTTGCACTTGGCGGTGAAGCGCTTGAGCGTGTCGCGCGCCTTGCCTTGGGGCGGCTCGCTCTTGTAGCGCTCTTGCAGCGCGGATTGCTCGAACAGCCCGGGCACCAGGTACAGGTGCCGGTCCACCGTGTAGTACGGCTTGAGCGTGTTCTTCTCGTCGCCCTTCCAAGCCATGTTCTCGTCGGTGAAACCGCAGCGGTAAGGCTCCACCGCGCCGGCGGACGCGCAATCCACGTCACCGCGATCGGACGTGATCAGCGTGATCTCGGCCGCCACAGTGTCACCGGCCGATGCCGGGGTCTGCGGGCTGCGCTGCATGGCGAGCGCTGCGCCCACAATCACCACCGCCGCAACGCCAAGTCCGATGAAGATCCGGCCGCGGGAAGCACTGGCTGGGGCGGCTTCGCCAGCCGGCTCGCTGGCGCCCGCTTGGTTCGTTTCGCCCTCGGTCTTGGGCGCATCGTTCTGGGGTTCGGCGTTTGCCTGCTTTTCCTGTTCGCTTTCCACGTTGGCGTTCCTTTCGTGACGATGGGTCTTGGCTCTTCGGCCGACCGCCGGCCTCGGCCCTTTTCGACGCGAGTCGGACACGACCGGCGGTCTGCCGCATCCGACCGTTAGGGTACTTGGTGAACGCGACTTTGGGAATGGTATCGTGAGGCCCTGGCGCACTTCCCCACCGCCAGGCAGTATGGCAGCACGGCGATGGAAATGACGACCCCAGACAATCCGGCCGAGGCGCCCTCGCCCGCGGGGACTCAGGTTGCGCCCGCACAGCCGGCCGAGATACCGGGGGACGCTCCGAGCCCGGTATCCTTGCGACCTGCGCGTCCGGCCCTTGCTCGCCCCGACCTCTTCCGGTCGGCCAGTACCGCGATGTGCCTTGGCCTTCTCTGCCTCGGCGTGTTCTGGCGCCTGGTGGATCTCGACTACCCTCGGACCTTCAGCTTCGACGAGCATCACTTCGTCAGCAACGCCCGCAATTACATGGCAGGACGCGCCGACTGGAACGACCACCCGCCGCTCGGCAAGCTGGTGCTGGTCCCGGCCATGAGGCTGTTCGGCGACCGTGGCCTCGGGTGGCGGCTGTCGTCGGCGTTGTTCGGACTGGCTATGGTCGCACTCACCGGGCTGATTGCCGCCCGGATCTTCCGCGACCGCCGGGTGGGGCTCTTCGCCTCGGCCTTCGTGGCGGTAGACGGATTCTTCCTCTCCTACGCGCGCACCGCGCTCATCGACAATCCCCTGACCGCCTTCATCTATGCGGCTCTGGCGCTGATGCTCTACGCCCGTTCGCTCTGGTGGTTTGCCTGGGCCGCGCTTAGCGTGGGACTAGCCGTGTCAAGCAAGTGGACCGGCGTGTGCGTCCTTCTGCTTGCCCCGATCCTGCTGCGCAAACAGGGGCGAAGCGTGCTGCACGTAGCGTGGATGTTCGCCATCGCGTCGCTGGTCTACATCGTTATCGGGGCCGCCGCGCTCAAGGTCACGCACCAGCCGGTCTCGATAGCCGGCATGATGCGGACCAACTGGGAGCTCCTGCGGCACCACTCCGGCTTCACGGTCTGGGACAATGCCGCCAGCTCGAAGTGGTACACGTGGCCGCTTCTGACCCATCCGCTGGTCACGCACTTTGAACGCATCGGTCCCCAAGCGGTGCGAGCCACCTCGACCATCGGCAACCTCCTGCTCTGGTTCGGCACCACGGCGTCGATCTTCGTCGCCATCACGGGCCTTGCGCGCGCTCTCTGGCGCCGGCTGCGCGGGCACATCGCCATCGCGCCCGAGCACGGCCGCGAAGCCCTGGCGGTGGCCGGCATGATCGCGCTGATGCTGCCCTTCATCCTGACCCACCGGCAGTCCTACATCTTCCACTACCTTGGCGCGTACGGGCTCGGGCTTGGGCTTCTGGCCTCGCGCCTGGTGCGCATCGAGAGGCGAAGCTCGGTCGCGGCGCTGGGCTTCTTGCTCGCAACCGCTGTCGTAGCGTTCATCTACGTCCCGCTGTGGACGGGTTCCGTGCTAAGCACGCGCGGCTTCGAGCTCCGCCTGCCGTTTCCCGGCTGGCGATGAGTCTCACCGCGAGGACAGAGGCGTGCCCTGCCGCTGCGCCCTCCGTCCCCTCTCTGCGCCCTCTTCTACACCCTAATAAATCTCGACCTCAGACAAGTGGAAGAAGTTCGGCGGGGTGTTCTTCAGGCGCACGTAGCGCCCCTCGGCGTGGAGGCTCTTCGCGGTCCACTTGTCGAAGGTCTCTTTGCGCTCGGCGACCTGCTTCCAATTCACGTTGTCGTTGCTGACTTCGATCTTAAGCGGCACCGCGCGCTCTTCAAAACCGTCAGCGCGGTTGTACACCACAACCCTGTTGAACTTCTTCACGGCGCCGAGGTCGATGGTCGCCCACTCCTGCGGCCCAGCGTTGGTATGGAACCCCAGGTTTTCGTGGTCGCCGTCCACCAGCAGCGAGTGGTCGGTTCCCTGCCCCGGGTACTGGCTGCTGATCGTCACGGGACGATGAAGCGCAAGATTGGGCGCAGCGAATTTAGACGCGACCTTGTTGCCCGTCCAAACCAGCGCCCCGCCCACAATCAACGCCACCACCGCCACCCGGGCCCAACGCGAAAACAACGCACGCCCCAGGCGATTCGCCTCCAGCTCGAGCGGCTCGGCCAGTCGCATGACCAGGTCGTGCACGCTCTCGGAAAAAGCCTCGCGTTCCTCGCCCGAAATCTTCTCAAGGGCTGCGTCGCGATCCGGCCCGAGCATCGCGGTCAGGACCGCGGTGTGTGCGACTGGCAACCTGCCCCACGCCGCCTCGATCACGGGTAGCTTCTGCGCGCTCTCGAAGTCATCCGGGGTCAGTGCCGCCGATCCCAAGAGCTGCCCGGCGCGGGCGAGATGGGCGCGGACCAGGAGCTCGACCGCCGTGCAGTCGAGCAAGAGCACGGCCCAGCTTCCCTTCCCGGTTTCCCCGATCTTGACCACGTCATCGCAGATCTGACGGGCAATGTCGTACCAAAGGTACCCCTGCTGAGAGGGCGAGAATGTGGCTGCACGGGCCTCGGCTACCCGCGGTCCGAGCCACAGGACCCGAGAAAAAAAGCCCGCCTGCGGCTTCGCGGTTATCTGTTCTACCTGTTCGCTGGTGTTGGGGGCGTTGTCGTCGCTCATAACGCCGCCCTTTATACCCCAAACTTCGCGGGCTGGGTATCAACCGCGAATCGGTATTCCGCCGAAGTGACCCAGAGCACCCTTCCAGCCCCTCTGTGCTCTCCGCTCCCTCTGTGCCCTCGGGGTCTTCTCGGCCAAGTCGCAATACCCGGTAATCAGAACTTCTCGCTGACCTCGGCGTCGGCTTCCAGGACCTTGCGCAGCCTGCCCTCGCGCTCCGCCACCACGCGCTTCGACAGCTCCTCGTCGGAAACCGCCGCAATCTGCGCGGCCAGGAGCCCAGCGTTTTCCGCCCCGCCGATTGCCACGGTGGCCACCGGAATGCCCGGCGGCATCATCGAGGTCGATAGCAAAGCGTCCATGCCTTGCAGGCTGCCCGATGCGATAGGAACGCCGATCACCGGGCGGGTGGTGTGGGCCGCCACGGCGCCGGCCAAATGGGCCGCGCCACCGGCGCCACAGATGAACACCTTGGTCCCCGTGCGCGCAGCCTCGCGCACGAAAGCTGCGGTCTGCTCGGGGGTGCGATGCGCGGAAAGCACCCGCACCGACACACGCAGCCCTAACGATTTCAGCACATCGGCGGCCGGTTTCATGGTGGGCAGGTCGGATTTCGACCCCATGATGATTGCTACGTCACAGGTCTTCTCGCTCATGCTTTCCCTCTCAGTCCGATGTCCTTGCGAAAATGCATGCCGGGCCATGCAATACGATCGATGCCAGCATAGGCGCGGGTGCGCGCCTCGTCCAAATTGTCGCCAACCGCAGTGATCCCAAGCACGCGCCCGCCGCTGGTGAGCAGCTTCTTGCCGTCGCGCTTGGTGCCCGCGTGGAAGACCACCAGGTCGCCATCGGCCAGTTGTCCGTCGGCGGAAAGCCCGGCGATGGCATCGCCCGAGCGCACCTTGCCGGGGTAGCCTTCGGCGGCCAGAACCACGCACACTGAAACGCCCGGCAACCAGTCGGGCGAACGCAACGGCAACTGTCCCGAGGCCGCGTCAAGCAGCCACGGCAGGATGTCCTCGCTCATGCGCGGCAGTACCGCCTGGGTTTCCGGATCGCCGAAGCGACAGTTCCACTCGATGACCATGGGCCCTCGATCGGTCAGCATCAGCCCGCCGTAGAGCAGGCCGCGGAATGGGCAGCCTCGGTCTGACATCGCCGCGACCAGCGGCGCGAAGATCTTGCGGGCAATCTGCTCGGTCAAGCCGGCGTCCACGAGCGGCGACGGCGAATACGCGCCCATGCCGCCCGTGTTGGGTCCCTGGTCGCCCTCGTACACCGCCTTGTGATCCTCCGCCGTCGCCAACAGAACGAAGCGCGTGCCGTCGCACAGGGCCATCATCGATACCTCCCGCCCGGTGAGGCGTTCTTCGATCACGACCCGCGCGCCAGCGTCGCCAAAGACCTTATCCACCAGCATCGCGCGCACCGCCTGCTTCGCCTCGGTCTTGGACGACGCGACCACCACGCCCTTGCCGGCGCACAGGCCGTCCGCCTTCACCACCACGTTGCCGGGCTGTGCCTCGATGAAAGCGTCAGCGGACGCCACATCGGCAAAGCAGCCATAGGCCGCGGTGGGGATCCCGGCTTGCTTCATCAGATCCTTGGCAAACTCCTTTGAGCCCTCGATTTCGGCCGCCGCGCGCGACGGTCCGAAGAAGCGCAGTCCAGCGTCGCGACAGGCGTCACCCAGCCCAGCCATGAGCGGCACCTCGGGACCGCACACCACCAGGTCGGTGTTCTCGACCTTGGCCAACGCGACGATTTCGTCCGTGGCATCGGCGCTGACCTTGGCGAGCTTCACCCGACCCCGCCCGATGCCCTTGCCCAGGGCCTCGATGCCCGGATTTCCGGGTGTGACGATCAAAACGTCGCACAGCGGACTTTGAAGCAGCTTCCAGGCCAGGGCATGCTCGCGCCCACCCGAGCCGACCAGCAGAACTCGATAGCCCATGTCTCTTAGTGCCTGAAGTGGCGCTCGCCGGAGAACAGCAGCGCGATCTTGTGTTGGTTGGCGGCGGCGATGACTTCCTCGTCCCGAAGCGAGCCGCCCGGCTCGATGACCGCGGTCACGCCGGCCTTGGCCGCTTCATCAAGGCCGTCGCGGAACGGGAAGAAGGCGTCCGAGGCCAGCACCGAGCCCTTGAGCGGAAGGTTCGCCTTGGCCACCGCCAGCTTCACCGAATCCACGCGCGACATCTGGCCGGCACCCACGGCCAGGGTACGGCCGCCGCCACAGAAGACGATGGCGTTCGACTTAACGTGCTTAGCCACGCGCCAAGCGAAATCGAGATCAGCGAGCTCGGCCTCGGTCGGCTTGCGCAGGGACACCACCTTCGCTTCGCCAGCCGTGCCTACGGTCCCGTCGGTGGATTGCACCAGCACGCCGCCGGAAACCGTACGCAGGTCGAGCTGGCCCGGCACAACGCCAGCGATGGCGGCGCGGAGCAGGCGCAGGTTTTTCTTGGCCTCGAAGACCTTGAGCGCGGCGGTCGAGAATTCGGGCGCCACGATGCATTCCAGAAAGACCTCGGCCATCAGCTTGGCCAGATCTTCCTCGACCTTGCGGTTGAAGGCCACGATGCCGCCGAAGGCCGACACCGGATCGGTTTCGCGCGCCAGCTTGTACGCTTCGGCAACGCCTTTCTCGGAAACCGCCACTCCGCACGGGTTGGTGTGCTTGATGATGCACGCGGCGGGCAGCGAGAGCTCGGCGCACAACTTCATCGCGGCGTCGAGGTCGAGCAAGTTATTGTAGGAGAGCTCTTTGCCCTGGATCACGTCGGCGCTGGCAAGCGACATTCCCGACGGCGCATCCCATTTGTAGAAAGCGGCCTTCTGGTGGGGATTTTCGCCGTAGCGAAGCAGGCGGTCGAGGTGCAGCGACGGATGCATGGTCGCCGGGAAATCCGCGACCGGGACGCCGGCCTCGGAAAGTCGGCCAAGATGACTCGCGATGGCGCCGTCGTACGCCGCCGTGTGCGCGAAGGCCTTGCGGCAAAGCTCGAAGCGCATCGCCTGCGGCAGCTCGCCCTTGGTCTCGATTTCGGTGAGCACGCGATCGTAGTCCGCCGGATCGACGACCACGGCCACGCGCTCGTGGTTCTTGGCGGCGGAACGAACCATGGCTGGGCCGCCGATGTCGATGTTCTCGATCACGTCCTCGAACGAAGCGCCGCGCGCGACGGTTTCGCGGAACGGGTACAGATTCACCACCACGAGGTCGATGGCGTCGATGCCATGCTCGCGCATCTGCTTACGGTGCTCGTCGGTGGGTCGGCCTAGGATGCCACCGTGCACACGCGGGTGCAGGGTCTTCACGCGGCCGTCGAGCATTTCCGGAAAGCCGGT
>CAZBIU010000023.1:0-34764 GCA_964491625.1 uncultured Myxococcales bacterium | reverse complement strand
CTCCCCCCTACCATGGTAGGGGTCAGGACTCATCCGAACGGCCGAGGTGGAAGGTCCGTTTTCGCCGAGCATCGGGGAAAATGCTGGCCCTGATGCGCGAATCTGGGCGATCCTGGATCGGCAGATGACCCGCACCTCCCACACCGGAGTCGCGCGTTGAGCTGGCTTTCTTCCTGGCGGCCCGCAGAGCTTCCCAATTCCTGGACGCCGGTGCATGGCTGGACGTTGACCCGCGTCCTGATCGTGGTCGCGATACTGGCGTGCCTCGTGTACCCGACGCTGGCAAGCCCGCGTGTCGCGGGGCGTGTGACGGCCGGGGCAAAGAGGGCTGCGCGCCGAATCCTCCTTGTCACGCTCGGGGTTTCAGCCTTGTTGTCGGTCGCCGTCTTCCTTGATTTCGGCGTGTTCCGTTACGGAACCTACCTCAACGAGTGGGATTTCTACCATTACTACATCGGCGCCAAGTACGCGCCCGAGCTGGGCTACACGAAACTCTACGGGGCGACCTTGCTCGCCGACGCCGAAACCGGCCTTCGCTACCACAACCCGCAGAACGTGATTCGCGATCTGTCGACGGCCGAGCTGCGGCCGGTGCAATCCGTCTTTGCCGAGGCCGACCGTTACCGCAGTGCCTTTCGCGACCAGCGCTGGCGCGAGTTCGTCGCCGACATCGCCTGGTTCAAGCAACAATTGCCGCCCGATAGATGGAGCCTTCTCCTGGTCGATCACGGCTACAACGGCACCCCGGCATGGTCGTTCACGATCGGTGCGCTTCTCACCCGGCACCTTTCCGTGCGTGCGCCGGCAGAGAGGTGGCTGATGCTGCTTCTCGATCCGTTGCTGCTCCTGGGCGCGGCCGCTGGCGTGGCTTGGGCTTTTGGCCTGCGCTCGGCCTTCCTGCTCGTGATCTTCGTCGGCACCCACTACCTGATGTCTTGGGGACACCTGAAGGGCGCGCTGGTGCGGACCGACTTCGCCATGTGCTCGGTGCTGGCGGTGTGCATGGTCAAGAGGCAGCATTACCGGATCGCCGGCGTTCTGCTCGGATGGGCGATCGTGTCGCGAATCTTCCCCGGGTTCTTCTTGGTTGGCCCCATCGCGCTCATGGTCTGGGGCTGGTTTCGGGATCGCCAGTTGCAGCGTCACTGGCTGGCGCTGCTCGCAACCTGCGCCGCGACGGTTGCGCTTGTCGTCCTAGGGTCATGCGTCTACTTCGGTGGCATCGACCTGTGGCAAGAGTGGTCGCAGAAGATCGTCCTGCACTACTCGGGAGGAAGCGACTGGGATCTCGGTTTTCGCACGGTCGTGGATGTCGCGTTCGCCCACGGCGTCCCCGTGCGTCCGGCGGACATCGGCCAAGCAGTCGCGCAGCACGGTGGTTGGAGCGCGACTGCGATGGTCGTGGCCCTGCTCGTGGTGTTGCCTGCGGTGACGTTTCTGCCCGGACTTGAGGACTACCAAGCCGTCGCCTACGGCTTCGTGTTCATCTTCATGCTCAGTCTGGCGGCCTACTACTATTACCTCGTGCTCTGCGTGCCGCTGCTCTTCTTCGCACCCAACCTCGACCAGCCGCAATCTGCCGTCGGTACCGCGTTCATGTTTGTTACCGGGCTTGCCGGCTACGTGATCTTTACTGGCTGGCACGCCCTGGGCGATGCGTGGGTGGTACTCCGAGGCTGGCGTCAGACTTTTCCGACCTACTACTTCATGAGCTGTCTTGTCATGCTGACGGTCGTGCAGATGATTGCGGTCGGGGCGGCCAAGCGGCGCGGGCTTGCGAGAGCCCCGGCGGCGGCTCGGCCAACAAGCGACTATCGAACCCAAGCGAGCAGATAAGAGAAAATGCTGCGCATGCAATGCACGATACGAGATGTCTCGAATCTTGCGACAGCGTGGTTGCGCGGAGTCGGCACGCGAATCCATGCCTCGTTCGGCACGCTCGCTCGCGGCCGGCATCGAGTGCGATACCGGCAATCCCAGCTGCGCATCCGTCGGCCTCGGCCCCGTGGCCCGGTGCTCGGTTTCGCTCGACACGATGGTTGCGCGGTTGTCGTCAACTTCCCAACCACTTGATATCGATAGCTCCGGCTTTGCACTTGAGTGGAGGTTCGGTCTCAGTCGCCGGCCTGGCTCCAACTCCATGAGCTGGTGGCGAGGCGGATATCTGCTCGCTCGTCGACCTCGGCAGCGGCCGCGGCCGAGCAGGAGCGCATCAGTAAGCGAATCGCCGGACCGAAACGTTCATCACCAGGCCGAGCGCAAGCATGACGGTGAGAGCGCTCGATCCTCCGTAGCTGATGAGGGGCAAGGTCACGCCGACCACCGGCAGAAGACCTGTCACCATGCCGATGTTCACCGCGATCTGCCAGAACAACATCGATGCGACGCCGACACAGATGGTGATGCCGAATCGATCGCGTGACTCGCGTCCGATCTTCAGCACCCACAGCACAAGCAGCCCGTACGCGATGAGAACCGCCACGCAGCCGATGAAGCCCCATTCCTCGGCCCACACGGCAAACGGAAAGTCCGTCCACAGCGCGGGCAACGAGCGCAGGCGGATCTGCGTGCCCTGCAGAAAACCCTTGCCGATGAGGCGCCCCGACCCAACCGCGTTCATCGCTTGCCGTGGTTGCCAAGAGGTCGCCGGATCGAGGGCCGGATTGATGAACGCAAGCACCCGGTTGCGCTGATAGTCGTGCAAGGCGTATTCCCACAGCGGCGCGATGGCGAGTACTCCGGCGACGATGATGCCGCCCAGGGTCTTCATGCGCAGTCGCGCGATGATGACCACGGTCGCCGAGATCAGGCCGATGATGAGCGCGGTGCCGAGATCGGGTTGGGCAGCCACCAGCAACACGGGCAACCCGGCCAGAAACAACGGCACCAGAATGTGCCGCAGGGTGCGCCCGTCGAGCGCGGGCGTGTCGTGGATATACTTGGCCAGCGCGATGATGGTGAAGACCTTCATCAGCTCCGACGGCTGGAGGTGGAAGGCCCCGAGGTCGAACCAGCGTCGTGAGCCACTGACCACCTTGCCGTGCACGAGCACGGCGGCGAGCAGCACGATGCCCGCGCCGTACAGGACGTAGCCGATGCGACAGATGACCCGGTAGTCGAAGCTGGCAACCGCAAGGAAGATCAGCGTGCCGCCGGCTAGCCAGGAAAGCTGCTGCGCAAACAGATTGAATTGGCGCTCGCGCACGGCGCTCCAAAGGTTGAGTAGGCCCAGCGAAAAGCACACCGCTGCCGCGACGGTGAGGGTCCAGTCGAACCGGAAGCGAAGCTTTCGCCACGAGACCGCCCTGGGCATCAGTTCGCTTCCGTTGGTTGAGATGGAAACCCTGGACGGGTTTCCATGCCTTCCCGCGATGGTCCAGGCCGAGCGATGCTCGGCCGCGGTTCGGCTGCGAGCGGTCGCTCGTCTGCGGTCGCACTCAGGCGCCGCTCGCCCTTGTGAGACAGTTTCGGCGGGTTGCGTTCCTCGGGCGGAACCACGCTATCGAAGTAGCTTTCGACGATCTCGGCGGCTACCGGCGCGGCGACCGAACCGCCGTGACCGCCGTGCTCGACCAGGACCGCGAATGCGATGCGGGGCCTCGCGGCAGGCGCGAAACCGGCGAACCAGGCGTGGTCGACGCGCTCGTAAGGTAGAGGCGGTTCGTCCCCGCCGCGACGGCCGCCTTGGAACACCTGCGCGGTTCCCGTCTTGCCAGCGATCTCGATGCGGCGTGGGCGCGCCTTGTAGGCGGTTCCCTTGGGATCGTAAACCACGCCGTAGAGCGCACGGCGAAGAAACGCCATCGACTCGGGCGAGGCGGAGATCTCGCGCCGCAGACGGGGTGGAAATTCCTCGATGATCTGTCCGTTGGGCGATTCCACCCGTTCCACGATCTGGGGCAGCCACAGCTTCCCGTCGGCGGCGATGGCCGCGTAGAGCAGGGACATTTGCAGAACCGTCGCGCGGGTGGCGCCTTCGCCGATCGCCGTGTTCAGGGCGTGACCGATGGAGAAGCCCTCGTTCTTCGGATCCGCGGCGGCTTGGGCGCGGTGCCATTCCTCGGTGGGAATGAAACCGCCTTGTTCGCCGTTCAGCCCCAGCCCCGTCGGAGCTCCCAGTCCGAAATCAGTGGCGTACTTGGCCATGCGGTCCATCATGCCGGGGCGGCCGCCCAAGTCGTAGAAGAAGACGTTGCAGCTCTGCACGATGGCGTCGTAGAGGTTCACGGTCTTGTGCGCCTTGGTACAGCGGAAGCGACGGCGCCCGACCTTGATGAACCCGCCGCACTTGACCTTGTCCTCGGGAACGATGACCTTTTCTTCCAAGCCCGCCAGCGCCGTGATGGCTTTGAAGGTCGAGCCCGGGTTGAAGGTGTCCGCAAGTGCCTTGTCGCGGAAGGGGCGTAGGCGATCGCTGAGCACCCGGGCCAGGTTCTCCGGTGAAGCGCCACCGGACATCATATTGAGATCAAGCGAGGGTTTGGAGGCGATGGCCAGAATGCGACCGGTGGTGACGTCGATGACCACGGCGGCCGCGGAACGCACGGGGCGCAGGGCGCGCTCGACGATACGCTGCAGGTCGAGGTCGAGCGTGAGGATCACGTTGTTACCAGGCGACGGCTGCTGGCTCACCGGCCCGTCGGTAACCAGATCCGCGATGCGCACGTCGGTGCGGCGCAGCCCGCGCCGGTTCACGACCACCTTCTCGAAGCCCTTCTTTCCCCGCAGGTAAGGCTCGAATTGTCGCTCGATGCCGGTGCGACCGATGGTGTCGCCGGCCTGATAACCCTCGTCTTTGCGGGTCTTCAGCTCCTCGGGCGAGACTTCGTTCATGTAGCCGATCGCGTGCGCCGCGAGCGCCGCATAGGGATACTGCCGCCTCGGCACCGCGGCGACGTGGATGCCAGGCTTGTCAAGCGAGGTTTCGAGCTCGGCCATGATCTCACGGCTGACGTTTTCGGCGACCACGAGCGTGCGATCCTTGCCCTTGGTACCTTCGGCCTTGAGCGCTTCCCAGGTGGGAAAGTGCTCGACGTCCGGGCCCAGCAGGGCGCGCAGATGATCGTACGCCTCGCGGGTGATTTGCGAGGGCACCACCTCGATGTTGTAGGACGGCACCATGGTGGCCAGCACGCGCCCCTTGCGATCGCGAATCTGCCCCCGCTGCGCCGGCAAGCTGACGGTACGGATGATGTTCTCGGCCGTCACCCGGTAGAAGCTATCGCCCTCGATAATCTGCAAGTAGAACAGGCGCACGGCCAGGGCAAGGAACACCAAGGCCACGATCACCGACAGCACTTGGGTGCGATGGCGTATCTCGGGAAGCTCGGCGTCTTGTCCTGCAATCTCGATGGGAGACAAGGCGAGATCCTTCAGCGTTGTGGAATGCCCTGCCCGAGAGCGCGGGCGCGCCGACGTGCAAGACCAACCCGCAGAAGCGCCGGATCCAGACGGCCGTCCAAGCGGCCGAGCAGCCAAAGCACCGGCGGGCCAAAGGTGGCAGTCAGGAGTCCCTCAAGCGGCGCCTGGCGGAGGCCGCCGTAACCGCTTTCGGGGCTGATTTGCGCGCGCACCACAACAATGAGGAACGCGGTGATGAGGCTCGAAACGAACGACACGGCCGCTTTCAGCACGATGCCTCGCACCGAAATCCGCCACGCCACCGCGCGTGCCACCAGCGCCATCAACACGAACACGAAGGCGTGCACGCCGCGCGGGGCACCTGACACCAAGTCGAAGAGATAGCCCAGACAAAAACCCACCACCCCGGCCGAGCCCGGCGACCACTTGAGCGGCGCCATGCCGACGTACAGAACCACCAACAGGCCCAGGCTTGGGGTGACCAGGTGGACGGGCGAGAATTCCATCACCGTCGACTGCAAGAGCAGCAGCAGAAGGCCGACCAGAAGGGTTGCTATGGAACGCATCAGTGATACACCGCCAATCCGTGGGCCGGTACGAGGGGTTTCTTGCCGAGCGAATCCGGATCGGCCGGTGGCGCAGGCGCTACCACCACCAGCACTTCCGAGAGCCGGCCGAAGTCGACGTCGGGCGTAACCTCGATGTCTTGGGTAAGGCCAGCCCCATTCTTCACCAGCTTGCTGACCCGACCCACCGGCAGATCGCGCGGGAATCCGCCGAGCCCGCTGGTCACGACCACGTCGCCTTCTCTCGCCTGCTCGCCCTGCATCAGGTACTCGATGGCGCACCGGTAGCCGTTCTCTCCGGGCTTGCCTTTGAGAATGCCGCGACCGCCGGTGCGCGGAAGAACTACGTCGATGGCGGAACGCGGGTCGACCGACAGCAGGATGTCGGATGTCTCGCCCGAGGTGCGGTTGATGCGCCCGACCACCCCTTCGGTGGTAATGACCGGCATTCCGCGCTGAACCAGGCTTTCGCCGCGGTCGATCTGAATGCGCGCCACGCGGAAGTAGGGCGAGACGTCGATGGCAATCACGCGCGCGACCAGGGTTTCCGCGGTGACGGCGTTGCGCAGGCCAAGCAGATGCTGATAGCGAACGCTCTCCGAGGCGCCACGCTTGGCTTCCATCAGCTCGGCGCGCAGGCGGCCGCTCTGGGCGCGCAGCACTTCGTTTTCCGCGCGCACGTGCACCAGGTCGACGTAGCGGCCCGCGAAGCGCCCGATGCTGCGGGCAAGGGTTGCGAAGGCGGACTGTACCGGCGAAACCAAGGTCAGAATGCCGCGGTCGAGCGGCGAAAGGTATTCCGGGGAACGAACACTTTGCCTGAGCAGAAACATCGACGCGACGAAGGTGGCCGTGATGATCACGACTTCGCGAACTTTCTGCCTGTGGCCAGTGGGGAACATCGTCATCGCGAATCTACGGCCCGAAATGCGGGCATTCCACAGGAAATCAAATCAAGGCAGCGCCACTTCTTTAAGCAGGGCGAGCTCGTCGAGGGCGCGACCAGTGCCAAGGACAACGGCGCACTCAGGCGAATCCGAGACCATGACGGGCAGCCCGGTCTCCTCGCGCAAGAGCACGTCGAGGTTGCGCAAGAGCGATCCGCCACCGGTGAGCACGATGCCGCGATCGACGATGTCGGCGGCCAGCTCGGGCGGCGTGCGTTCCAGAACCGACTTCACGGCCTCGACGATGGCGCCCACCGGCTCGGCCAGCGCCTCGCGGATCTCGTCGCTGGTGACCACGATGGTCTTGGGCACGCCGGCGATGAGGTCGCGTCCCTTGATCTCCATCGACTCGACCTCGTCGAGCTTGTACGCGTTGCCGATTTGCTTTTTCACCACTTCGGCGGTGCGCTCACCGATGAGCAGGCTGTACTTGCGCCTGATGTACGCGACCACAGCGTCGTCAAGCTTGTCGCCCGCGACGCGAATCGAGCGGGCCGCCACGATGCCGGACAGCGAGATTACGGCCACCTCGGTGGTGCCGCCCCCGATGTCGACGATCATGTTGCCGGACGGCTCGGTGACCGGCAGGCCGGCGCCGATAGCGGCCGCCATCGGTTCTTCGACCAGGTAGACCTCGCGCGCGCCGGCCGCCAGCGCGGAATCCCGCACCGCTCGCTTCTCGACCTCGGTGATGCCCGAGGGGACTCCGATGATGATGCGCGGCTTGACCAAGGTCTGGCGGTTGTGCACCCGCGTGATGAAATAGCGGAGCATCGCCTCGGTGACTTCGAAGTCCGCGATGACCCCGTCCTTCATCGGTCGAACCGCCGCGATGTTGCCGGGCGTGCGGCCGAGCATTTCCTTGGCCTGCTTGCCCACGGCCAGCACCTTCTTGGTGCCGTTGCCCGACCGTTGCACCGCCACCACCGACGGTTCGTTGGACACGATCCCCTTGCCGCGGACAAACGTCAGCGTCGTCGCCGTACCGAGATCGATGGCGAGATCGTTGGAGAAGAGCCCGTAGACCCAGTCGAGTAGCATGTGTTGCGCAGAGCCAAAAGCGTTCCGTACGCGTAGAACCCTGAGGGGGCCCTATTATCACACAGTTGAAGGATCCGCCACGACCTATGTTGCAAGGACGCCGGCAAGAGGCCGCGGCGGCCTGCTTTTGCGGCGGCTTCGCTATCTACGAGCTATCTGCGCATTCACGACTCCGCTTCCGCGTAAGTCCGTGATAGATTGCCGCACCTTTTGTAAAGAACCGACCAACGGAGGAACTAGTTCCATGCTCGAGCAGATGCGTCAACAGTCACGGTCGCTGCTCATCTACGTGCTGTTTGGCATCGTGATCGCAGTCTTCATCATCAACTTCGGCCCGCAGTCGCCGGGCTGTGGCCGGGGACGGGCGGTGCAGACCACCAGCCTGGAGGGCGCCAAAGTCAACGGCCGGCTACTCAGCCGCCAAGACTACATGTACGGCCTGATGATGGTGGGCGTGCAGAACATCCCCCCTCAGCGGGCGAAGATGATGCGAATTCACGAAGCCGTGATGGACATGCTCATCGACCGCGAGATCATGGCCGGCGAGGCCGAGCGGGCCGGTTTCCGGGTCAGCGACGAGGAGGTCGAGGACTTCCTCGCCGAATCGAAGATCATGGGCCTCGGCCGCGAGCAGAAGGCGTCCATCTTCGATGAGGACGGCAAGTTCTCTTACGAGCACTTCCGCAAGTTCGTACAATACCAGCTGGGCATGACCCCGCGCTCGTTCATCGACGAGCAGCGGCGTGAGCTTTTGGCGAGCAAGATGCGCGAGGCTTTGCGCTCCGGGGTTGCGGTGTCCCCGGTTGAGGTGAAGGACGATTGGGTTCGCCAGGCAGATCAGGTCAACGTCGAGTACTTGCGTTTCCCGGCCCACCGCTACGAAACCGAGCTTGAGCTGCGTCCCGACGAGATCGCCAAGTACGCAGCCGCCAACCAGGAAGCTCTGAAGAAGGTCTACGACGACCGCAAGGCTGCCTTCTACGAGAACCAGCCCAAGCAACGGCACCTGCGCCAGATCCTGGTCAAGCTGGATGCGCAACCCACCGAGGCTGACGACGCCGCTGCCAAGAAGAAGGCCGACGGGCTCGCGGCGCGCATCGCGAAGGGCGAGCCGTTCGTCAAGGTGGCCAAGGCTGCCTCCGACGACGTGCGCACCAAGCTGCGCGGCGGTGACCTCGGCTGGCAGCGCGTGGGCGGCACCATGCTGGATCCGGCAGTCGAGGCCAAGATCGCGGCGGCCAAGGACGGCGAGTTGGTCGGCCCGATGAAGACCGCCAGCGGCTACCTGCTTGCGGTCGCTGAAGGAACCCGCGAGGGCACCATCAGCTTCGACGCCGCGAAGCTGGAGCTGGCCGAGGGCAAGTTGCGTGAAGACAAGAGCCGGGCGCAGGCGAAGGCCGAGGCGGAGGCCGCCCTGGCGAAGGTCAAAGCGGCGCCGGACAAGAGCTTGAAGGATCTCTTCCCCGCGCCTGAGGAGGGCGAGGCGGCGGGCAAGTCCAAGGCGGCCGTCGCCGAGGAAACCGGACTGTTCTCGCGACACGGGGCCACCGTGGCCGCGATCGGTAAGGCGCCGCTGCTTGCGGATGCGATCTTCAAATTGAAGAAGGATGATCCGGTGGCGGGCCCGATCGAGGAGCTGGGCAGCTTCATCGTGGTGAAGCTGAAGGAGCGCAAGGAGCCGGACCTGGCGGAGTTCGAGAAGAACAAGACCGGCCTGATCGAGGACGCCGCCAAGCGCAAGGGCTCCACGGTGGTCATGGAATGGTCGCTTGAGCGTTGTCGCGAGGCGCGCGACGCAAAGCACATCGAAGTCAACAACGATCTTCTCCGCTACGAAGGCGGTCCCGAAGGGGCGATCCAGTACGAGCCCTGCTCGCCTCCTTCATTTTAGTAGCCATGACCGGCGGCCGTGACCAACGGAATCGCCCGGATGGTCGGCTCTCCCAGGAAGGACACCAGCGCCGGCCGCGCTGGATGATGTTCCTCACCTTCCTGATGTTCCTGCTGGGAGCGCGCATCTTCCTTGGCAGCCTCGACGATCTGTACCGCTTGGCCACCGGGAAACCAGAGGTCATCAACATCGACGGAAGCGGCGACCCGCAACAGGAGACGTTGCTGCGCGCGCAGGTCGTGTTCGAAAACGAGCTCTGTCAGTCGCACCCTCGCGTGATGGCCGCGCAGGCCACCGGGCGACTTGTGGTAGGTCTGGTCTACCTTCTTGCTGTCGCGGCCGTGATCGCGAAGGACAAACGCGGGCGCCGGACGTGCCTGCTGGCCGGGTGGCTGGGACTTGTTGCCTGGGCGGTCGACGCGGTCTTCCTTCTGCTGTGGGCCAGCAAGGCGCTACCGTCGGCGCTGCCCAGGCTCGCCGAGGCACTTGCCCAGGACGCCGCTCGCCTCGGGCGGCCGGTGCCCAGTGCCGAGGTGATGGCGGCAGAGGCGCGCCTGTTCTTGATCGACGGCCCGGTGGCCGTGTGCGGGATGGGCATGGTGCTGAGCCTGGTGATCCTGGCATACTTTGCAGGGCGCCGCATGCGATGGTTCTATGAACAGTTGGGGCCGGCCAATGGCTGAAGCCGAAGGCGCCTTTCGTTTGACCTTCGTGCAGGGTCGGGGACTCCTCAGCCTCAGTGGTCGCGACTTCGAGGGCCTGGGCCGGGTGGATTCGCTCGAGCTTGAGATTCCCAACTTGCGCTTCCCCTTCGACCTGTCGGGCGGGGTGGCGCGGTTCAAAAATCGTCGCTTGCGCCTGCGCGAGCTGGCGCTTTTCATAGGCGGCAAGGAAATTACGGGCTTTCTTGCCCGCGCGCCGCTGGGCGACTTCGGCATCTCCGATCCGCGCGTCTCCGTGGCGGGCGCGCGCCTCACCCTGTGCGCCCGAGTTCATCTCGGAGGACGCGAAGCAGAGGTCACGGCGGTGGCTGCGATTTCCCCGTTGCCGCCCCGCAGCGCCAGCCTGTGCGTGTACAGCGTTCGCGCCTATGGATTCCTGCCGATTCCCGCACCCCTGGTGGTGACTGCGCTGTTTTCGGCGCTGGGCGCCGAATCGCCGGCCAATCGCCATAGCGCTGCCGACCTCGACATTCCGCCCTTGATCCAGGTTCGCAGCACCGCCGAGATTCGCATCGACGCATGCGATCTCGCGATGCTGGCCATCTTGCCCATGTACGGCTGGCGCCTGCCCGAGCGGTCGCAGGTACAGATTCATGTGGCCGGCGGATCGGCGCAGGCGACGAATATTCCTCTCGTGTTTTCCGAGACCGATCCCGCCGCGGCGGTGGACCCGTTGCTCGCCGACGACAGCAACCCCGCCGTGCTTGCCATGCGCGACTTCGCCGGCCGCGCGGCTCCCATTGAAGAGGCGCTGGCGCGCGGGGATATCGTCTTGGCGCAAAAGCAGCTGCGCGCGCTGGCGCCGCTCGACGCCGACGATCGAGTCGGCACGCGACGGCTCTTGCAGGTGCTGGTGGCCGCGGAGGACACACTGGCCGAGGCCGGCGAGGTGGCGCAGGCGGCGCTTTTGCGCTGGCCGAATTTTGCCCCCGGCGTCCTCGCGCTGGCCGTGCTCGCCGCCGAACGCGAACAGCCGAACGAATCGGCCGCGCTGTATGAGCGGCTGGCCGACCTCTCGGCAGCCCAGGGCAGGAGCGAGGACGAAAGCTGCGCTCGGCTGGCGGCCGCGCGCCAGCTCGTGCGCGCGGGCGAAAGCGAAAGGGGGCTCGCAGCCCTGGAGCAGGCCCTCGGCTGCCGGCCGGCGCTTCGACCCATGGCCAGAGCCCGCATCATGAAGCTCGCGGCGAGCGGGCAGTGGAACGAGATCCTTGCCGCCATCGGTGAGGAATCGGGACCATCGGCGCCCGACCTGGGTGACGAGGTGGCGCGCATCCTCGAATTGGTTGACCACGGCAACTTGGCCCGGGACGCGGACTTGGTCGCCCAGGCGGCCGATTCGCTCGAGTCCCTGCTCGAGCGCGGTGAATGGCCCGAGGTCTCGCTTTCGCGAGCCGAGGCTGCCTATCAGATGGGCGTCGTTCGTCTTTCGCTTAGCGACGAGCAAGCGGCTTCGCGCTGGTTTGCCGCGTGTATCGAAGGCGATGCCCAGGGGCCCACCGCTGCGGCCGCGTGGCGGGCGCTGACCGAGCTCTTTCGCCGGCAAGGCGACAGAACCCGGGAAATGCAGGCCCTGATCGGCTGGGCAGGCGACGGGCGAACGCCTGAAGGCGCAGGCGAGAAGGTGGCGCATCTTCTTGATGCTGCGGCCATCGCCCTGCGCGACCTCGACGCCCCGGGCAACGCAGCGTCTTGTTTCGACACGGCGTTGTCGGTTTCACCCGCTGATCCGACGGTGCTTTCCGCGCTTGAGCAACTGGCCCGCGAGACAGGCGATCCGATCACCGCAGCCGACATCTTGCAGCGGCACCTGCGCGAGAGTCGACCCGACCAGGGTAAGGCGGTACTGCGGGTGCTGATCCGTCTCCTCGCCGGCCGACCGGATCGCGCATCCGACGCCAAGGATGCCTGCGCGGTCCTGCTTGACCTTTCCCCGGGCGACACGGAAGCGACCTTCTATCAGGCGCTCTTGGCGTGGGATGCCGGGGATCGCGCCGCCGCCGTCGCGGGATACCGAAGCGTGGCCGACGCAACCGCATTGGCTGCAAGCCAATCGGCCGAGGCGCAATTGCGGATTGCGCAGGTCTTGTTGGCGGAAGGGCAGTCCGACGAAGCGAGGCAGCACCTCGCCCGGGGGCTGTCTCTCGAGCCGCGTGGCGCCCGGCTGGATGTGCTGGTCGAGGCGCTTGAAGCCTTCGGTCAGACCGCAGAGCTCGCCTCGCTACTTGCCGCGCGCGAGCCGACTCTTCCCGACGAGAAGCTGCAAATCCCGGTCAAACGTGCGCTGGCGACGGCGGCCGAGCGGAAGGGCGATTTAGCCTCTGCCGAGGCGCTCTACCGCGGCTTGCACGAAGCGGATCCAGGCAACGTCGAGTGGCTCGACCGACTGGCGTCCGTGTGCAAGCGCCAGTCAAAAAGCGACGAGCTAATCCACTGGCTGGGCAAGCTGTGGAACCTGGCCGAGCGCGAGGGTGGCTCGGGCGTCGTCGATGGCACCGCGGTTGGCCTTGACCTCGCAGACTTGCTCGCGCGCGAGCCTTCGGGCAAGGCGCGGGCGGAGAGCCTCCTCTGGCGCCTGCACGAGATCGGGCCTGCCACGGGCAGGTCGCTCGATTTGCTGCACGGCCTTCTGCTTGATCGTGGTGCTTTCGACGAGGCGGCCAAGGTCTTCGCCCAGCGGCTGGCATTGCTCCCCGCCGACGAGGTGCCGGGGGTCTTGCTGGCGGGTACGCGCGCCTGCCTTGCCAGGCCCGACGGCTCGCTGCCTGCGCTGGCCATGTTGCAGGGCTTCGCGGTGGAGAAGCTGGACGAGGAGGCCCTCGGCTTGCGGGCGGACTTGGCCGAGCGGGCCGGCGAGACCATCGACGCGGTTCTTTGCTTGCAGCATCTGCGTGTGTGCGCGACGCAGAGCGATCGTCCGGGGCTGAGTAAGCGCCTGGCTGACCTGGCAACCCGGCCGGGGACCGCCAAGGACATCTCGATCACCGTGCTGGAGAAGCTACAAGCGGAAGTGCCGGACAATCTCTTCCTGGCCAAGGCACTTTTCGATGCCTACGGCCGCCTCGACGACGACAGCGCGCGCATCCGCGCCTGGCAGGACTTGCTGGCGCGGGTGCCCGCTTTGCCCGACGGTTACCGCGCGCGCTTGCAGCTTGCACTGTCCGAGGCTGCTCGGCGCACCGGCGATTTCCAGTCGGCCGAGGCCATGCTTGAGAAGGCGAGCAAGCTGGATCCGTCGCCCAGATCGCGCGCGGAACAATTGGTGGTGCATGCGCGACTGTTGGTCGCGCGCGGCGAGATCTTGGAGGCGCAGGACGAGCTGGAAGACGCGTTGTCGATGAATCCTGATTCGGCCGGGGCGCTGGCCCTGGTGGGCGATTTGGCCTACCGGGCGCAGGAGTGGCAGCGCGCGCGCAAGGCCTACAGCCGCCTGGCACAAGTCGCCGAGGCAGTGCCGGTGGTCTCGCCCGAGCTGCTCGCCTACCGCCGAGCCGAGCTAGCCGAGATGTTCGGCGATCACGCCGAAGCCGAATCGGCGTATCGCCAGGTCGTGGCGCTCGATCCCAAGAACGACGGCGCGCTGGAGGCGTTGGCGGGCTTCGCGCTCGGGCGCGGGGACTTGGCCGAGGCTGCTTTGCACTTGCAGGAGGTTACGCGGCTTCTGCCCAGGGACGAGG
Organism: uncultured Myxococcales bacterium; assembly: GCA_964491625.1. GTDB lineage: Bacteria > Myxococcota_A > Polyangia > Fen-1088 > Fen-1088 > Fen-1118. The sequence continues at coordinate 20,562 of CAZBIU010000023.1, read as the reverse complement.
TCGACAGACTGACGCAAGCTCGGCAGCGGCTTGGACAAGTGTATCTGGGGCTCGGCGATCTCCAGGCCGCGCGACAGAATCTCGAGCTTGCCCTCGCGAGCGATCCCGATCGCGCGTCGACGCTTGAGCTTCTTTCCACGACCTATCAGAAGGTGGGGCTCCATCGCGAGGCGGGGGCCATGTGCGAGCGCCTGTCGCGCGTGCTGACCGACCCTGTCAAGAAGGCCGAGGCGCTCTTCCGCAAGGGCGAAATCCTCCGCGTCTCGCTGGCCGACGACGAAAGCGCGGCCGAGGCCTATTTACGGGCGTCGGATCTCGATCCCGGCTTCGCCCCCAATCTTGCGCGCTTGGTGTCCTACCACTGGTCGCGCGGCGATCTGGCTGGCCTGGTCGACGTGGGCGCGGATTTGGTACACGCCGCGCAGTCCCCGAAGATCGATCGCGACGACGCCGGCCTGTTGGTGGCGATTGCGGCTTTGCTCGCTCGCGGCGACGAGTCGCTGGCCAGGACGGCGCTGGAGTCGCCGCTGGTTGGCGGCCCCGTGAACGCCGACCTGGTGGCAGCTCGCCTGGGCGAGCTGGTCGCGCGGGTGGCCCGCGGGGAAATCGCTTCGCTGGATCGGGTATTGCAGTTCCTGTGCTCGTCATTTCGGGCTGGGTTTGAGGGCGAGTTGCGCGGCGCGGTTCTGCGCGCGGTGGCGAACGATCCGGGCGACGGCGCCCAGTGGATGGTGTTGGGGCGGATCTTCGAGCGGCGCGGTCAGGCGGCGCTGGCGCGCTCGGCCTACAGCGTGGCGCACTTCATCGACACCGGCCTCGGCGCGGGCCGGCCGCTGGCTGATCTCGGCGACGAAACCAAGCCGAGGCTGGAGGCTTTCTTGCCGGGCAGCAATGCTGTACATCCCTCGGCGGCAGGCCCCCTGCGCAAGGTCCTGCAGCATCTCGCGGTGGCGCTGGTCAGTCCGGACCCGCAACCCGAGGCGAGCGCGGGCGATCTGCAGCCCGGCACCAAGGCGATCTGCGAACGGTTGGCGCGCGACCTTTCTGCGCCGCCCATTCCCTTCGTGGCCCATGGCGACGGCATTGACGTCACCTTGTCTGCCAATCGACCGCTGCGCATCTTGATCGGGCGGCGTGCCGAGGCCGCCCCATCTGAGGATTTGCGCTTTTTCGTCGCACGCGCTCTTGAACAGGCGCGCGCCGGCACGCTCGCTCTTTTGCGCATGTCACAGGAAAATCTACACGGGATGCTCAAGGCCGTGTTGCGCGTCTGCGGTGCGCCTGGAACGCCCTTCGACATTGCCGGCGAGGCCGCGGACGAAAGCACGGCGCTATGGCTCGATCGCCTGCGCGAGCCTGAGACCGCGGCGTTGCTTCCACTCGATCGAATCCGCGACGAGCTTTGCGAGCATGCCCAGCAGGCGCTCGGCGATTTGCCCGAGATTGAGGTTTACCTGCGGGGCTGTCGCTACACCGCGGATCGGATCGGGCTTCTCGCTTCGGGAAAGCCGTTGTCGGCTCTGCGCGCGCTGGCCGGCTCGGTGAAGGACGGTGGGGTTGCCATCGACGCCGCCACGGTCCTGCAAAGGCAGGAGCTGCTGCGCAATTCCCAGGCGCTGCGCGAGCTGGTCGGGTTCATGCTTTCGGAGGAGTATTCCTCGCTGGTCGTGGGTTCGTAAAATAGGCTGGCGCAGGTCCGATTTTTGGCACAGGCTTCTTGCCGAGGTCTTCCTTTGCAACGGTCGCAGCGTGTTTACGTCTTTCTGACCGCACTGTTCGTGGCGGCGCTCATCGCCGGGGACTTCATTGGTGGCAAGTTTTTCTCACTGGGCGGACGCAGCTTTTCTGCCGGTATCATTCCGTTTCCACTGACCTTCGTTCTCACCGACGTGGTCAACGAATTCTACGGCAAGGACGGGGCGCGTCGCTTGACCTACGCGGGATTGCTGGCGGCGGTGTTCGTTTGGAGCGTGATCAACCTGGCCTTGCTCCTTCCGGCCACGGCGGATTCGCCGATTTCGGGTCAGGTCTTTGGTAGCGCCTTCGGAACCTCGGCGCGGCTTTACGTTGCATCGCTCGCCGCCTACCTCATCGGGCAGCTGCTCGACATCTCGATATTCGGGGTACTGCGCCGCCTGACCGGCGAGCGACTGTTGTGGCTGCGATCGACCGGATCGACGGTGTTCTCCCAGGCCATCGACAGCCTGTCGGTAAGCTTCGTGTTCCTGGTGGGTACGCGATCCCTCGGATTCATCGTCACCAACGCCGCCAACAACTACGTGGGCAAGCTGGTGATGGCGGTGCTCTTGACCCCGCTTATCTACCTCGGACACACCGTGTTCCACCGCTATCTCGGTCTGCACGAGCCCAATTCCCGCGTAGAAGACCCGCAGGTCGCACAGGAATCGAGCCTCGCTTTGGGCGAGGAGGCCGTGGCGCCCGAAATGCCGCAGTCGATCCAAGCGAACGCGGACTGAACGGGTCCTGTTAGGACAGCTTTCGGTAGACGCCGATCACGACGCCCAACAGATTCACGCTGCGAAAGTCACGCTTGCGAACGATGATAGGCGTCATCGCGGCGTTGGCAGGCTGGAAGCGAATCGTGTCGCCTTCGGGGTAATACCGCTTCACCGTGGCCTCGTCGCCGATCATGGCCACCACGACCTCGCCCGGGGTGGCCTGCAGTTGCTTGCGGACGAAGACGTAGTCGCCGTCGAGGATGCCGTCTTCGATCATCGATTCGCCCTTCACCCGCAACGCGAAGACTTCCCGGTTCTGCCCAATGAAGAAGCGATCGATCTTCACCGTGTCTTCGTAGTTTTGCACCGCCAAGAGCGGCTGCCCGGCCGCGACCCGGCCCAGCACCGGCACCTCGACGAAGTCATCGCCTGTGCCCAGTGGACGCAGGGCACGGGACTTGAGGTCCTCCCGATGCAGAAATCCCTTCTTCTCCAGGGCGCGCAGGTGATCGTTCACGCCGTTGGTAGACCGTATGCCAAAGTGGCTTCCAATCTCGCGCAAGGTCGGCGGGTAGCCTCGCTTGCGAATCGAATCGCTGATGAAATCGAGCACGTCGCGCTGCCGTTCCGTCAGAGCGACCGCGGGTTCCTGGTCGCGTACGATGTTAAGGTGGCCCATGCTTGATCCTTTTGTTAGGTACTGAACATAAGTTCGGTACGGAACATTTGTCAAGTTTCGCTCCGGTTGCCAAACTGGCACAAGTCTGGGCGTCGAGACACGATTTGTGACAAGATGACAGTTCTGGAATTCGCTGAAGCCAGGGGGCTCGCACGATTCATAAGGATTACGCTGGGTTGCAACACGCACGCCAGGTGAGCCGAGTGGCATCAAGGTTGAACGGAGATTTCCTGACTAGGGAAGCTGGACATCGACTGGACATCGACCGGTGAGAGAAGATCGAAACGGCAGCGCGACACAAGCGGCGACGCCCGCGGGCGAAGCGCTGCCCACCATCCTGGTCGTCGATGACGAGCCGGGCATCGTCGAGCCCCTGGCGAAGATCTTCGAAAAGGAATCGCTGCGGGTTCTGACCGCCAAGAGCGGCGGCGAGGCGCTTGAGCTTCTGCGGCGCGAGCCGGTTTCGGTGCTGCTGACGGACTTGGTGATGCCCGGGATGTCGGGGCTCGACCTGCTCAAGGCCAGCCGAAGCGTCTCGCCCGAGACCGAGACCATTCTCATGACCGCCTACGGCACGGTGGAGAATGCCGTCGATGCCATGAGGCACGGGGCGTACGACTTCGTCACCAAGCCGCTCAAGCGTGCCCACGTGGTCAGGGCGGTGACCAAGGCGCTCGAGAAGCGCAACCTGGTGCAAGAGAATCGCTCGCTGCGCGCGCAGCTCGAGGCGGAAAGACACAAGGACGTGATCGGGCAGTCGCTGCCATGGCGGCGTCTGATGGAGACGGTGATGCAGGCCGCGCCTTCCATGGCCACCGTGCTGTTGCTGGGCGAATCCGGCACCGGCAAGGAGCTGATCGCGCGCGCCATCCACCGCGCATCCCAGCGCGCTGCCGGGCCCTTCGTGCCGGTCAATTGCGCGGCGCTGCCGGAGACCATTCTCGAAGCCGAGCTGTTCGGGTACGAGCGCGGCGCGTTCACCGGCGCGGTCCAGCGCCACGACGGGCGCTTTCTGCAAGCCGATGGTGGCACCTTGTTCCTCGACGAGATTGGCGAGATTCCCACCCACGTGCAGGTGAAGCTGCTGCGCGTGCTGCAGGAGAGCGAGGTGGAACGGCTGGGCGGCCGCACCACCAAGGTGGACCTGCGTCTGGTGGCGGCCACCAACCAGGACTTGCGCTTGGCGGTGAAGGAAGGGCGTTTTCGCGAGGATCTGTACTATCGGCTGAACGTGATTGCGCTACGCATGCCTCCCCTGCGCGAGCGGCGCGACGACATTCCGCTGCTGGCTGAGCACTTCCTGCGCCTCTACTGCGAGCGAAACGGCCGCCACCTTTCCGGATTTTCGCGGCCCGCGGCCGAGGCGCTGATGCGCTACGAATGGCCGGGCAACGTGCGCGAGCTGGAAAACACCATCGAACGCGCCGTGGTGTTGTCTCGCGCTGCGACGGTGGAGATCGAGGATCTTCCAGTCGAGGTTCGCACCGGCACCGGCGGCACCACCGACGCGAAGAGCGTGACCTTCGCCATCGGGACGCCGCTGGCCGAGATCGAACGGCGCGTGATCCATTCGACCCTGAGCCACGTGAACGGCGACAAGAGGCTGTGCGCCCAGCTCCTGGGCATCGCCACACGGACAATCTATCGTCGCCTCGAGGAAGATCGCGACGGTACCGTGGAGGGCGAGGTAGACGGCACCGATTCCGACCCGGTGCCCAGCCCAACCGGGTAGGGACGCTTCGGCTACCAGCCCATGCCTCCGGTCTTTCCGGAGCCGTGGCGCAATGGTGAAATCTGGCGTGACAAATTGGCAGGCGGATTGACGACGCTTACGGCATAAGTCGTTGAAATTGCGTAGTTCCGATCGGGGTGTCCTTGGCAAGGGTGTTGCTCTTGCGGGCTAGTGCCGTGGAAACCCTGCTACGAAAATATCTCTGGGCTGTTGACCTCGCGGTCGTCGCCTTGTGCGCGACGTTTCTGGGGATGGCCGCGTCCGGCGCGGTCGAGTCGAGATTTGCCAGCATGATGCCGACCCCAGCGCGGCCCGCGCTCACCAAGTTGCCCAAGCCCGCAGCGAAGCCGGGTTTCAACAAGGACCCCACGGCGATTCTGATGCGGAACGTGTTCTGTTCGACTTGTCCGCCCATCCTCGACGACCCCAACAAGGGGCCCGACGTCCCGGATCCGGTGCAGCAGACGAAGACCGCACTTCCCCTCGCGCTGCTTGCCGTGATGTACGCCCCGCCCCCCAACGGGATGCGTTGGTCTGTCGCAGTCATGCGCGACACCGAGGAAAAGTCGCTGGGTGCGTTTCCCGTCGGCAGCAAGATTCACGGTGCCACCGTAACGGAGATCGAGGAGACACGCGTCTATCTCGACAACGAAGGGAAAGCGGAATACATCGACCTGTTCGAAAAGCCGGCGCCGCCGGCGCCGCCCGCGGCCGCCAAACCCGAGGCGAACAAAGACGATGCTCTTGCCCAGGATCTCGCCAACGGCATCACGAAGAAGGGTGAGAACAGCTACGAGCTCAAGCGCAATACGCTCGAATCGGTGCTCGGCAACATGGCCTTGCTCTCGCGCTCGGCCCGCATCGTACCCGAGATGAAAGACGGCAAGGCAGCCGGTTTCCGCCTGTTTGCGGTTCGTCCCGACGGGCCGTTCGCGCTCATCGGCATGCAGAACGGCGACATCATTTCGTCCATCAACGGGCTTGAGATTACCAGCCCGGAAAAGGCCCTCGAGGTCTACGCCAAGCTCAAGTCCGCCAGCCATCTCTCGCTCGGGATGGAACGGAACGGTCAGAAAGTCACAAAGGAATACAACATCCGATGAAGCGCCTATTCGTTGCATCCCTGGTTTCCTGCCTGGTGGCGGCCAACGCCTTCGGGCCATGGGCCTTGGCACAGGCACCGGCTCCGGCTGCGCCCACGCCACCGCCGCAACAGCCGACCGCAAGGCGGTCGCCCCTTGGCGTCCTGCGAGCCATCAAGCCGACGGTTCCGGCGCCGCCTGCTGCGCCCGCACCCAAGCCCGCGCCCGCCGCCAAGCCGGGTGCGGTCCCGCCGCCGCCAGCGGGAGCGGCCGCCGCAGCTGGAGCGGTGCCGGCTGAGCTTCCGGGCGAAAAGGAATTCAATTCCTGCAAGAAATTGCCGTCTGGCAAGCGCATCGTGCGCCTGAACTTAAAGCCCGACACCGAGGTCATGGACCTTATCGGCTGGATCTCCAGCATCACCTGCGCACAATTCATCGTTTCAGTGCCGGTGCAGGGCAAGAAGCTCACCATCATCTCGCCCCAGCTAATCACGCCCGAGGAGGCCTACCGATTGTTCTTCTCGGCCCTAGATTCGCTGGGTCTGACCGTTGAGCCGACCGGCAAGTTCTTGCGCGTGGTGGAGAGCTCCAAGGCGCGTTTCACGCCGCTGCCCATCGTGGGCCCCAACCAGAAGACCCCCAACGATCGTCGCTTTGTGACCAAGCTCGTCAGGGTACAGTACCTCGATTCCCAAGACCTCACCAACAACGTCCTCAACCGGATCAAGAGCGAGTACGGCGACATCATCGCATATCGGTCGTCGATCATCATCACCGACCAGTCGGAGAGCATCGAGCGCATGGTCGATATCATCAAGCAGTTCGATACTCCGTCGAATACCCGCGATCACATCTGGGTGATTCGTGTGAAGAACATGTCGGTGCTCGACATGGCGTCGCGCATCGCGGAGGTCGTGCCCGTCCAGATGCTGGGCACCGGACAGCGCCGTCAGGGCGGGGCCACCCCGGCCCAGCCCAAGCCGACGCCGGGTCCGCCCGGCGAGTTGTCGACGGAAATGACCATCACCAAGCTGATTCCCGACGAGCGCACCAACAGCCTGATCGTGGTCGCCAACAAGCGCGCGCACGAATGGCTGGTCGCGCTGGTGCACAAGCTCGACGTTGCGCTGGAGGAAGCTGGCCGCGGCAGTGAGGGGCGCTTCCACGTCTACTATTGTGCCAACGCCAACTGTGACGAATTGGCGGCCACGTTGAGTGCAATTACCGGTGTGCAAATCTCCGGGTCGCTCAATTCTGGCCGCAAGAACAGCCGGGCGGCAACCGCGGCCGCACCGGCTCCGACAGCACCTGGACAGGCCAGCCCGACCGCCCTGCTTTTCGAAAGCGACATCCGCATCTCGTTCGACGCCCCGACCAACTCGCTTCTGATTATGGCCACCTTCAAGGACTATCAGTCGCTTCGTCGGGTCATCGAGCAATTGGATGCGCCCCGCAAGCAGATCTTCATCGACGCAACCATCATGGAAGTGTTGCTCGACAAGACCCGCACCATCGGCGTCTCCTACCACGCTGGCACGGGTGAATCGCTGGGCGGGCAACAGTCACTGCTCATGGGCGGGTTCAACGCCAACAACACCATGAATCCGACCGCCCTGGTCAACAACCTGGGCGGGCTCAGCGCGGCCCTGTTCGGTCCCACCACGGGCGATCTGGGCAATAGCACCCTGTTCAAGGGTCTGCCCATCAACATTCCGTCGTTCGGCGTGTTCTTGCAGCTTCTGCAAACCAACAACGACGTGAACATCCTCTCCAATCCCCATATCCTGATCATGAACAACCAGGAAGGCGAGATTTCTGTCGGTGAGGTGTTGCCCTTCCCAGGCACCACCACCGCGGCGCTCGGGGCCACGGCCGGCGGCGGCGCGAGTTACCTGCCCTTCACGTCGGTGCAGCGCCAGCCGGTCGAGCTGAAGCTGAAGCTGACCCCAAGCGTGAATGAGCACAACATCATCCGGATCGACGTGGACCAGGAAATCTCGGATGTCGAGTCGCAGAACTACAACGGGATGGGCCCGGCCACGTCGAAGCGCGCGGTCAAGACAACCGTCGTTGCGCGCGACCAGCAGACAGTCGTGATCGGCGGATTGATGGCCGACAGGATTTCCGAGAACGTCACGAAGATACCGATTCTCGGGGATATCCCGGTGCTGGGGTTCTTCTTCCGCAATACCACCAAGACCGTCAAGAAGTCGAACATCCTGATCGCGATTACGCCGTACGTGGTCTCTGACTTGGCGGATCTGCGGCGGGTCGCCGAAAAGAAGCTGCGTGAAAGGCGCGAGTTCATCGACCGCTACAGTTCCTTGGAAGACACTTCGAAGTTGGATCAGTACGAGATGGATTTGCGGCGCAAGCGCGGCATGGTTGAGGAGATCAATCACAGCGTTCGCGACATGGAAGAGGACGAAAGGCAGTTGCGCCTCATCCGTGAGCGCGACCAGCGTGACGAGTCCGTCCCCGTCGAGCCCGACCAGGCCGGCGAGGAGAGCAAGTCGGAGCAGACCGAGCTGCCGGTCAAGAGGGCGGCCGCCGTGTTGCCCGGCGAGACCAATCCCGCGCCTGGGTCGAAGGTTCCAGACGGCGTCGATGCGCCCGCGGTCCCGGGGGACGATTAGGAGAGCCGTGGCACGCAAGCGAATTGGTGAAATTCTTGTGGAGGCCGGCGCGGTGACAGCCGTAGCGGTCGAGCAGGCGCTCGCCATGCAACAGGTCGAAGCGAGCCTTCTGGGTGAGCTTCTTGTCCGCGCCCATGCTTGCACCGAGGAGGACGTGTTGCGCGCCCTGGGGACGCAATTGGGCATGCAATTCCTGTCCGATTTTCCCGCTGCCGAGATGGATTCGGAGTTGGCTGCCAAAGTGCCGATTGGCTTCGCGAAACAGCATCGGGTGATGCCGCTGCGCCGGGAAGGCGACGCGGTGTGGGTGGCCACCGCCGATCCGCTCGACGTCGGGGCGCTGGACGACGTGCGCGCGATGTTGGGGGCCGAGGTCGTGCCGGTGCTGCTACCGGGCGGCAAGCTCTTGGATGTGGTCAATCAGGTCTACGGCCGCAAGCAGGACGCCGGCAACTTGGGCGAGGGAGAGGGCGAAGGCGATGAGGGTGCTGCGGAAGAGTTGGTCGACATCCTCGACGTCAACGACGAGGCGCCTATCATCCGTTGGGTCAACGCGCTGATGTTCAACGCGGTCAAAGAGCGGGCCAGCGATATCCACATCGAGCCCGGCGAGAAGGAGGTCATCGTTCGCTACCGCATCGACGGCGTGCTGTACGAGACCCGGCGGGCGGCCCGGCAATTCATTCCGTCCATCATCTCGCGTGTAAAGATCATGGCCGGCCTCAATATCGCGGAAAAGCGCTTGCCGCAGGACGGTCGCATCCGTCGCAAGATCGCCGGCAAGGACATCGACATGCGCGTCGCAACAGCGCCGACGGTGAAAGGCGGCGAGCGCATCACCATTCGCTTGCTCGACCGCGAGACGGTGCTTCACGATCTGGCCGACATCGGCTTCGGCGAAGACCACCTGACCCAGATGAACGATCTCATCACCCGTCCGCACGGAATTCTGCTGGTCACGGGGCCCACCGGGTCGGGCAAGACCACCACGCTCTATGCGTGTCTGGCCAAGATCAATTCGCCCGACCTCAACATCCTGACCATCGAAGACCCGGTCGAATACCAGCTCGACGGCATTTCCCAGGTCGCAGTGAACGAAAAGATCGACCTCACCTTTGCCACCGGGCTGCGGTCGTTCTTGCGCCACGATCCCGACGTCATCATGGTCGGCGAAATCCGCGATCTGCCGACCTCGGAAATCGCGATTCAGGCGTCGCTGACCGGCCACTTGGTGCTCTCGACCATCCACACCAACGACGCCGCCGGCGCCATCACCCGCCTCGTCGATCTCGGCGTGCAACCCTTCTTGGTGGCATCGTCGCTGATGGCGCTTCTGGCCCAGCGACTCGTGCGTCGTCTTTGCCGCGAGTGCCGGGAGACTTATCGGCCGAGCGAAGGCGATCTGGCAAGCTTGGGCCTTAACCCCGACGAGTTCTTCGCTGGCGGCATCCGTCGCATCCACTTCAAGGGCTCTGGCGATGCGCCACCGCCGGGCATGCTCTACCGTGCTCGGGAAGGTGGTTGCCAGGCTTGCCTCAACGCCGGCTACAAAGGACGAACCGCAATCTACGAGTTGCTGATGATCGACGACCAGATCAGGCAGCTCGCCATCAAGAATGCCGATGCGGGCAGCATCAAGAAGGCCGCCGTAGAAGCTGGCATGCGCACGTTGCGTGAAGACGGTGCGCAAAAGGTCATGGCTGGAATGACCAGCGCCGCCGAGGTCATGATGATCACCACCGGAGACAGTGAGTAGCAGCCATGTCGCTCTACGCCTGGAAGGGACTCTCTGCCGGCGGTAAGACCGTTTCGGGCACCCGTGAGTCCGACGGTCCCAAGTCGCTGCGGCAGACACTGCGCAAAGAGAACATCTTCATCAGCGAGGTCCGCGAGGTGGTCGGGGGCAGGCAGTCCAGGCAGGCGCTGGCCGCAGGGGGGAGCGGCACCAAGGGCCTAAGCCGCGAGGTGGACTTCAAGGGCATGTTCGAGAGGGTCAAGCCCCAGGACGTTGCGGTATTCACGCGGCAGATGGGGACCTTGCTGCATGCCGGAATTCCACTGGCCGAGGCGATGGGGGCGCTGTCTGAACAGTCCGACAACAAGAAGTTGCAGCTCATCCTCGCGGGCATCCGGCAGAAGGTCAACGAGGGTGGCGCGCTGGCCGACGCAATGACCGCGCATCCCAAGGTTTTCCCGGACCTCTACACCAACATGGTTCGTTCGGGCGAAACCGCCGGCAACCTTGATGCGGTTCTGTTCCGTCTGGCGGACTTCATGGATGCGCAGATCGAGCTGCGCTCGAAAGTGTCCAGCGCGATGGCGTATCCGATTCTCATGACCATCGTGGGCAGCCTCGTGCTCGGCTTCCTGATGACGGTGGTCGTGCCGCCCATCGCGGCCATCTTTGCGGATTCGGGCAAGGCGCTGCCTTGGAATACGCAGCTCTTGGTGGCGGTTGCGGACATCGTGAGCGGCTATTGGTGGATCGTTCTGCCAGTCTTGGTTGCCATTGTTGTGCTCTTCCGGCGTTGGGCCAAGAAGCCGAAGGGGCGCAATTTCATGGATCGACTGAAATTGAGGCTGATCCTGGTGGGCAAGCTCATCCGCTTCATCGCGGTTGCCCGCTTCGCCAGGACCTTGGCCACCATGCTGGCCTCGGGCGTGCCGGTGCTCACCGCGCTCGACATCGTCAAGCGCGTGCTCAACAACACCGTCCTGGAAAAGGTGGTCGAGGACGCGCGCGTCGCTATTCGCGAAGGTGAATCCATCGCGGCAACCCTGAAGAAGTCGGGGCAGTTCCCGTCCATGATGTGCCACATGGTGGCGGTGGGCGAGCGGTCCGGACAACTCGAGGCGATGCTCGAAAACGTAGCCTCGGCCTACGAGCGCGATGTGTCGGTCGAGGTCGGACGACTGACCTCGATTCTGGCACCGCTGATGATTGTCGTGATGGCAATCGGCGTCGGCTTTATTGTCTTTTCCATTCTCATGCCCATCATCGATATGGGCGGGATGGTTCAGTAGTGTCTTCCACGCGAGGATCAAAGGAGAATCCCATGAATGAAGCGGAAATGAAGCAAGGGCAATTGGCGGTCGGCGCAACCACCCGCCGCAAGGACGCGGGCATGACCATGCTGGAAATCATGATCGTGCTTGCACTGATTGGCCTGGTGATGTCAGCGGTCGGCGTCGGCGTGTTTGCACAATTCAAAAAGGGCCAGCGCAAGGTCGCACAAGCAATGGTCAATGACGTCGCGTCCAAGATGATCCAATTCATGGCCGACAACAACAGCGAATGCCCCAAGACCCTCGACGACCTGGTGGCGCAGAAGTATCTGCCCAAGAAGCAGAAGGATCCTTGGAATCGCGACCTCATCATTCGCTGTCCCGGCACCATCAACACCGACGGCGTCGACGTGGTTTCGGTCGGTCCCGACGGGCAGGAAGGTACCGCCGACGACGTGAAGGCGGCGGAACAGTAACAAGCGGCGGTCCGTGACGAACGCAGCCCCCAATACACGCGGCTTCACCCTGGTCGAGGTGATGATCGCGATGGCCCTGGTGATCCTGATGGTCGCCGCGGGCGTGATGGGCTTGCGTTCGGTGGCCAAGAGCGACCTGCGGGCGGCCTCGGCCAGGATGGCGGGCGCGATCCGGTATCTGTTCGATCGCGCCTCGACGACCGGGAGGGTGCACCGGCTGGTGTTCGACTTTGACACCGGCAAGTATTGGGCCGAAGCCACCCAGGACGCCTTCTTCATCGCGGGCGGCAAAGAGACGGACGAAACCCGCCGGCGGGAGGCAGAAAAGATCGCCAAAGAAGAGGAGGTCAAGCGCGAGGAAGCCGAGAAAGAATCGTTCTTCGGCGCCTCCCAGATACCCTCGCGCTACATCCCGAAAGCGTTCATTCCCACGCGGGCCAAGTTCGACGCCTTCCGCGAAATGGCGGTCAAGCCCGTCACGCTCAAGTCGGACGTCGTGCTTGGGGACATCTATACGCCGCGGTTGCAGAAGCCTTTGTCCGAGGGCAGGGCGTACTTGTACTTCTTCCCGATGGGGATGACGGAAGCGGCCGTGATTCACCTGACCGACAAGAAGCAGGAGACCTTCTACACCCTGATCGTCCATCCCCTCACCGGGCGAGTGAGCGTGAAGAACTCGCTCGTGGAGGCCAACCCAGAGCAGTTCGACGACGAGGGAAAGGCGGTGGTGCAGTGATGCGTGCGCGAGCCTCAGGCAGGGGCTTCTCGCTCCTCGAGGTCATGGTGTCCCTCGCCATCCTGGGCATGGCGCTGGTGATCATCTCGCGCATCGTGACTGGCAACGTCCGCGCCACCAACCACTCGCGCATGACGACCGCGGCGACCTTCCTGGCGCGCACGCGGATTTCCATGATGGAACAAAGCCTGCTTGAATACGGCTTTACCGAGCTGGACGGCGAGGACACCGGCACCTTCGCCGACGAGGGCTATCCGAGCTTCCGTTGGTACACCGACGTCGAGCGCATCGAGCTGCCGGCGAACGCGGGCCAGCAGGTCCAGCAAGCGGCCAGCAAGGCCACCATGTCGAACAATCCCATGGAGGTGCTGTCTGGCTTTATGGGCGGCTTCATGTCGACGCTGATGGAGCCGATTCGCCTCGGCTTGCAGGAATCGGTGCGCAAGCTGACCGTGCGGGTGAAATGGGACGAGGCAGGCAAGCCCGAGCAGTCCATCGAGGTCGTGAACTTCTTGACCGATCCCTCGCGACTGGAAACTGCGGTCACCCTGGCTGCCAGCGGCGGAACCGACACCGCCACGTCGACCAGCACCAGCACAGGCACGTCCACCGCAACCAAGCCCAACCTGAGCTCCGGGATAATCTCGAAATGACCATGCGCAGGGCTGGCCCTCAGAACGGCTTCACGTTGATCGAGATCATGTTGGCGCTCGCCCTCATGGCCTTCGTGACGTCGCTTCTGTGGGGCACCTTTGCACAGACGGCGAAGATCAAGCAGCGCATCGAAAGCGCACAGGACCGGACCCACACCGTACGGGTCGCGCTCATGCGCATGACCCGCGAAATCGAGATGGCCTACCGGGCCGCTTCGGACGGCATCGGTACGCAGGAACGTCGCACCATGTTCTCCGGATCGTCCCACAACGACTTCGACGAGTTGCACTTCTCATGGCTCGGCCACCAGCGCATGCGCGCCGACGCGCCCGAGGGCGATACCGCGGTGGTCACCTATTTTACGGCGCCGGATCTCGACGATCCGATGGCGACCAATCTGATGCGCAGGGAAACCAGAAGGCTCGAGGCCAAGGATCTCAAGATGATTCCGGCCGAGACCTACATCTTGTGCCCAGCCATCTCGCGTTTGAAGCTGGCCTACTACGACTACAAACAGAAGGACTGGCGCGAAGAGTGGGACACCACCAAGGCCGACGGCCAGCCCTACATGCCCACCCAAGTTCGCATCTCACTGACCGTGCTCGACGAGCGAGGCATGGCCATCACTTTCACCAGCATTGCGCGCCTGCACGTTATGGAAACGGTGGACTATCGCGCCGGCTAACGGTGACTCGTAATGCGCACGACGATTGAAGCCAAGCATCCGGACAAGAAGGCCAGACCGAGCCTGCGTCAGCTCCTGGCTTGGCGTTTTCGTGCGCGTCGCCGGCGCGCTCGGCAGAGCGGGGTGGCGCTGCTGGTGACCATTTCCGCGCTCTCGCTGCTGATTGCCATGGTGTCGCAGTTTTCGTACGGAACCACGGTTGATGCCGCGCAGGCGGCCAATGCCCGCGACGAGCTGCGCGCGCATTACCTGGCCCGCTCCGGGATGGAATTGTCGCGTATGCTGATCAAGATCCAGCTCAAGTTTGTCGAGCCGATCATGGCCCAAGCGCAGCAAATGCTGAACAGCATGGCCGAGCAGGATCTCGGCATCAGTCTGCGCGTGACGGACTACACCGGGCCACTCCTGGGATTTTTCAGCGGCAACAAGACCGACGTGTCGCTGCTCGGGGGCATGATGGGCGTGGACACAGCCCAGGCCAAGGGGCTGAACGCCCTGTCGGGGCGGATGGATGCCGAGATCACCAACGAAGACGGGAAGATCGACATCAATTGTGGCGGCGGCATGGTGCCCAACCGCGTGCAGCAGATCTTTTTGTTTCGGCTCTTGATGGCGCTCTTCATGTCTCCCCGCTACGACCTGCTCTTTTCCACCCCGGGGCCGGACGGCCAGGTGGTGGATCGTGTGGAGCTGGCGCGCGCGCTCATCGATTGGGCGGACAAGGACGAGCAGACCTTCAGTATCGATGCCAATGCCGTTGGGCCCGAGGACTACCGCTACGACCAGCGCGCGGATCCCTACCTCGCGCACAATGACCACTATGACACCATCGCGGAAGTCAATCTGGTGCGCGGAATGTCTGCCGACTTCGCGGAGGCGTTTCGCCCTTATTTTACAACCTACGCAAGCAACAAGGATTGCAAGGTGAACCTGAAATCGATCAAAGGCGACTGTACCCCGTTGATTGTCGGCCTGGTGCGCGCCGCCTTGATCCCCGATCCGACCAAGCCGCCGCAGGACTTGACTATCTTGGATGACAACAAGCTCTATCCTCTGGCCAGCATTCTGTGTGAACGAGGCGCCGCCGTGGGCTTCGATACCCTGGACACAGTCATCGGTGTGCTGACCAATCCGGCCAATTCGCTGTCCAAGGACGACCCGCGCTTCCAAATGATGCAGAACCTGACCGGCATCACCATTACCAAGCAACAACTAGAACAGGTTGCCACGGTCGCCCCGCCGCGGGTGTACCGGGTGGTTGCGACGGGGGAATCGGGCAAGGTGAAGAAGCGAATCACCGCAATCTTGGATACCAAGCGCACCTTGGAAAACCCTGTCACCAACGACGCGGCCAGCGAGCAGGCATCGGGCGTCATTCAGTACTGGCGAGAGGAATAGAATTACGATGGCCCACACAATCACCGGAATCGATCTCGGCTCGTGGTCGGTGAAATTCACCGTCCTTGAAGCCGGCTTCCGTCGGACGCGGACGGTGGAGACCTTCGAAGAGAAGCTTGCGCAGGACGAGCGACCCTTCCTCGAACGACAGCAAGAAGCTTTGAAGCAGGGTGTTTCTCGCCTGCCAAGCGGCACCAGCGCTTACGTGGCCGTGCCCGGCGAGATGTTGACCATGCGTGTGCTGGACCTGCCCTTCGCCGACGCTCGCAAGATCGACCAGGTGGTGGGCTACGAGATGGAAGGCCAGATGATTCACGAGCTGCACGACGTGGTGCTGGACCATGTGGTGCTCTCGGCGCGCGGCAAGGTCGCCGAGGGCGACGAGGGCTGCCGGGCAATGGTGGTGGCCGCGCGCATCGGGGACGTGCGCACGCTGATGGCGGGCCTTCAGGCTTGCGGGGTGGATCCGCACTCCTTGTACGCCGCGCCGATCCTGTACCGGCCGCAATCCCCGCCGGTAACGATTGACGACGGCGAGGAGAAGCCCGCCGGGTGCCGGGTCGTGATCGATGTCGGCCACCGCAAGACCAACTTATGCTTTGTGGTCGGGGACGAGGTGGTGTTCGCCCGCACCGTGCTTCATGGAGGCGAGACCATCACCAAGAGCTTGCACCGCGCTTCCAACGGTACCTGGACATTGGAACAGGCCGAACAAGGGAAGTTTCAACTCGGATTCGTGGCCAGCCACAATCGGCCAGCCAAGAACAACGTCGAGATGCGCGTGGACGCGGTGGTGCGGGAGGCGTTGCAGCCCCTGGTGCGCGACATTCGCCAAACCCTGAGCAGCTTCGCCACCAAGGACAAGGCCCCAGTCGAGGAGATCCTGCTCGCTGGCGGCGGTTCGCGCCTGAATGGACTGGCCGATTTCCTGCAGGACGAATTGGGCATTCCGGTTGCGCCCCTGATTCCGCCCCCCGAACCCAGGGAAGGTCCGGACGGGGAGCCAATCCCGGTGGCCGGCGAGCCGAGCGAGGCGGATCGCTTTGCCCTCGCAAACGCGATCGCGCGCACCGGGGCGCGCGGCGCACGGGAGCTCGATTTGCGGCGTGGCGAATTCCAGTATCGCGCAAGTTTTTCGATCGTGCGGCAGCGTGCGCCGCATCTGCTGGCGCTGACGGCCTGTCTTATCGCCTGCGCCGGCATTCACGGCACCATGACCTTGCGGCGATTGTCCGCCGAGCAGCGCATGCTGAAGACGCAGTTCCAGACTGCCGCCAAGGAACTGTTCGGGGCAAAACCCATGCAGGCGGCGGACGTCAGTGCTGCCCTTCGCCGGGGCAACAAGGACGAAATGATCAACTTGCCCAAGGCAACCGCGTACGACCTGCTCGACGAGATCTCCACGCATATCCCGCCCGCCGATAAGGTCAAGATCGACATCGACGACATCGAAATTCGAGCCAAGAAGGCATCCATCAAAGGCACCATCGATTCCGCGGCTGCAGTGGACGAGATTGTGGCCAAACTGAAAGAAATCGACTGTTTCGAAGATATCAGCAAGGGGACGATCAGCGAGGTGGCGGGAGGGACGAAACAGTTCAGCCTGAACATAACGTCGAAGTGCCCGTGAGGAAGTCATGAGAAGCCTGTTTGCAAGGATTAGAGGTTTGCTTGGGCGGCCCCTGGCCTACGTCGCCAAGGAATGGGGCCGCATGTCCGCACGCGAGCGGAAACTGATCTCCATCCTGGCCGGGGCCTTCGCCACTTGTGCGTTGCTGCTGGTCGGCTATCTGATGATGGATTCTCTGCAGGCCATGGCCCAGGAGAACCGGGAAATGCGCGATGCTATCAACGATATCGCCAAGCACAGCAACGAG
This sequence comes from uncultured Myxococcales bacterium, assembly GCA_964491625.1. Classification (GTDB taxonomy): domain Bacteria; phylum Myxococcota_A; class Polyangia; order Fen-1088; family Fen-1088; genus Fen-1118. Next base: position 3,142 of record CAZBIU010000023.1, on the reverse strand, counting down.
TATCGCGAGAGCAAAGCCCAGGTCGAGGCGCTCGAGAAGCGTGTCGGTAACGATCCACCGCAATTGGCAGCCGATTTGGAGGCCGCGGCCAAGGACGCTGGTATTCAGATTCCCGAGACCTCGGATCGTCCCGACGCCGCGGCGGGCAAGCACTACCTTGAGCACAGCCTTGACGTGAAGCTGCGCAAGGTCGATTTGAAATCGCTGGCCACGTTCCTAAAGCAAATCGAAACCGGCAAGAGTCTCATTCTCGTCACCCGGCTACAGGTCCGGCGCAGCTTTGGTTCCGACGGGAGCAACTTGGATGTCGACATGACCGCCACGACCTACGAGCATTTGAAGGACACGGCTAAGAAGCCCGCGGGCAAGGGCGGTACCGTCGGAAAGGGGAAGGGCTGATGCCTTTGAGCGAACGACTCCGCCGGCTCAGCAAGGTTGGTGCTTCGGCCGGCTTCGGATTCATCGTCTTTGTCGTGGTGTTTTATTTGACGTTGCCCTATGGGCGCTTCAAGGACTACATCGCCGCGCAGGTCCTGACCTTCGGCTACGAGATGGAGGCCAAGGAAGCCGGCCCATCGCTGGGGCTGGGCATGAGGATGAAGGACGTGTCGCTGGTGTCCAGTTCCAGCGGGGCAGCAAAGCCGACGCGAATTCTCATCGACAAAGCAAAGCTGGGCGTCTCATTCCTGTCGTATCTCATCGGCAACAAGGCCTTCAGCCTGTCGGCCGACGTGTTCAAGGGCGAAATCGACGCCAACGTGAAGATGAGCAAGGACGACACGAAGCTGGAATCGAAAGCGGCGGAGATCGACCTTGCCGAGGTCCCGTGGGTCAAGAGCATGATCAACTTGCCAACCTCCGGTAGGCTTGACGTGAAGCTCGACCTGTCGATTCCCAAGAAGCATCTTTCGGAAAGCAAGGGTTCGCTTGGTTGGGAGTGTTCGGCCTGCGCGCTCGGCGACGGCAAGGCGAAGCTGGTGATTGCCAGCAACCCGCTTCTTGCTGAGGGCTTGGGATTGCCCAAGATTCGCCTGGGCGACTTCTCGGGAAAGGTCGTGATCGACAAGGGGGTGGGGCGCCTACAGAACGTGCAATTCAAGTCGCAGGATCTGGAAGCGAGCATCGAGGGTGAGATTCATCTTGCGCAGCCAGTGGCCACGTCGCGGGTGGACCTGTACATTCGCTTCAAGTTGAGCGACAGCCTGCTGCGCAGCTCGGAGAAGTTGCGAACCATCATGGATTTGACCGCGCAGATGGGCAAGCGGCCCGACGGTTTCCTCGGGCTTCGTGTGGTGGGCTCGTTTCAGAACATGGGCAACGTCCAGTGGGCGAAGACCTCGCCCTTCCTGAGCGCGCCGGCGCCGGCTAAGCCGACACCGAAAGCCCCCGTCGCCGCGCCAGTGCACCCGCCGGCTGGGCCACCGCACCCGCCGGCTCCAGCACCTGCCCCGCCCGCCGCGCCTCCCGCGGCTCCACCGATTCAAGAAATCGCTCAGGTCGCCCCACCGCCACCACCGCCACCGCCACCGCCACCTCCACCACCACCTCCTCCTCCGACGGTGACTGCAACCACACCGCCACCACCGTCGACTGTGCCGCCGTCGCCACCGACCGCTCCGCCCGTGATCCCTCCAGCAACGTCGCAGGTACCGGCACCTGCCGTGCCCGCCGCATCTGCGCCGCCTCCTCCACCGCAGGCTGGGTCAGTGACGCCTCCACCGGGAGCGGCTCCGGCGCCGCCTGGCGCGGCTCCGCCTCCGGGGACGCCGCCTCCTCCGTCGCCATCGTCCGCTCCTTCGGCTGAAAGCGAACCAAAGTAGGGGAACGCTTCCGAAGCAAGAGCCCTCCGCGCCGCCTTCCATCGTCCGGCGCTTACTCGCGGCGAAACCAAGCCAGCGATAGCGCGACCATGGATGCCGCAAACCCGACGAGAATCGTCAGATCCAGTCCCAAGCCGAACACGCTCGGCTGGGCCAGTGCGTGGCGCATGAGATCCACGCCGTAGGTCACCGGGTTCAGGCGCACCAACACGGCCATCCAGGTGGGCAGCCGCTCGATGGGAAAGACCCCGCCGGACAGAAAGTAGAGCGGCATGATGACGAAGTTGGACACGACGCCGAAGCCCTCGAAGGTCTGCATGCGCGTGGCCAGCACCACGCCCATGGCCGACATGCCCAGTGACAGGATGGCGATCACGCCGACCAATGAGAGAAAGGCCATCAGTCCGAAATGCAATCCGACGATGGGCGCGAAGACCAGGGTGAGGCATCCTTGCACGATGGTCACGGCGGTTCCTGACAGGGTCTTGCCGAGCACGATGGTGATGCGCGAGATGGGCGCCACCAGGACCTCTTTGAGAAAGCCGAACTCGCGATCCCAGATGATGGTCACGCCCTGAAACATGCCGCCGAAGAGCACGGCCATGGCGATGGCGCCCGCAAAGACGAAGTGCTGATAGCCGACGCCACCGGCCAGTCGGACCGAGCCGCTCAGTCCCTTGCCCATGAATACCAACCACAGAAGTGGACGCGCGAAGGCACCCAGCACTTGGCTCCGGTCGCGGGAGAAACGCACCAGATCGCGCCAGGTGAGCGCCCACATCGCTTCGAGCTGATTCATGACCGCCTCCGCATGCGCACCATCCGGCGAAGCACGTCGCGGCTCGACGCCTCGTCCGGGCGGATGGAGTGGCCGGTGAGCGCGATGAAGGCGTCCTCCAAGGTAGGCTTCTGCAGGCTTAGGCGACGAAGCTCGACCGGAAATTGCCCAAGCCGTGCCAAGAATTCCTCGCCGTGCTCCACCGCGAACTCGAGCCCGCGCTCGGTGGTCTGCGGCTCGACGCCGAAGCGCGCACGCAGCTCGCCCAGCGCGCGGGCGTCGTCGGCGGTCGACAGCGTGACCCGTTCGGTGCCCGCTCGGCGCTTGAGTTCCTCTGGCGATCCCTCGGCGACGAGCTTGCCGCGGTCGATGATGGCCAGACGGTCGCAGTTCTCGGCCTCTTCCATGTAGTGGGTGGTCAGGAAGATGGTCAGCGCCTCTCGCGCACGCAACTCGTGCAGCCGATCCCACATGGCTCGGCGGGTTTGTGGATCGAGACCCGAGGTCGGTTCGTCGAGAAAGAGCACGCGCGGCCGGTGCAGCA
>CAZBIU010000022.1:0-34840 GCA_964491625.1 uncultured Myxococcales bacterium | reverse complement strand
CACCGCTGTCAGGCCGAAGTTCTCGCCGTCCTTCTCGATCTCTTCGGCGATGACGTCGTTGCAAAGCCCGATGCACTCATCACAGATGTACACCGTGGGGCCCGCAATCAGCTTCTTGACCTCTTTCTGGCCCTTTCCGCAAAAAGAGCACGAAAGGCTTGGTGGATCTTCTCGTCTGGCCGGTGACACAGAACTAAACTAGCACCTGGCCCGAGCGTCCGCCACTCACCTACTTACTATCCTACTTACCATCCTTGCCGCGAATCCGATTCTCCATCACCACGTCGACGATGCCGTAATCCTTGGCCTCGCCCGCGCTCATGAAGTGGTCGCGCTCGGTGTCGGTCTTGATACGCTCGATGGGCTGTCCGGTGTGCCTGACCAGAAGCTCGTTGAGGGTGTCGCGCGTGCGCAGGATTTCGCGGGCGTGGATGTCCACGTCGGTGGCCTGTCCGGAGAAACCACCCAGCGGCTGGTGGATCAGGATGCGCGAGTGCGGAAGCGAATGACGCTTGCCCTTGGCGCCCGCGGCAAGCAGGAACGCGCCCATCGAGGCAGCCTGGCCCATGCAGAAGGTGGCCACGTCAGGCCGAATGCACTGCATGGTATCGTAGATCGCCATGCCAGCGGTCACCAGCCCGCCCGGCGAGTTGATGTACAGCATGATGTCCTTGTCGGGATCTTCCGATTCAAGGAACAAGAGCTGCGCGATGATGATGTTGGCGATCTGATCGTCGACCCCGGTGCCGAGGAAGATGATGCGGTCCTTGAGCAGGCGCGAGAAGATGTCCCAGCCGCGCTCGCCCCGATGGGTTTGCTCGATAACCGTGGGGATGATGAAGTTGCTGATGCTGGGGGTGTCGGACGCGGCTTTGGGATCTCGCATGGATGTCATTTCCTTTTCCCGCGCTTGGCGGCCTCGGCAGCCGCCTCCTCGGGCGTGACGATCAATCGATCGGCGTTGGCCTGGTCGGGCGTGACGATCAAACTGTCCGGATCTTCATCGACGATCTTAGCCTGGCCCAGCAACATATCAACCGTCTTCTCGTAGACGATCTGCGCCTTCACCCCGGCGATGCGGCCGCTGCTGTCCAGCTCCGCACGCAACTTCTTCGAGCTCTCCCCGCGCTGGCTGGCGATTTCGGCGATGCGCTTCTGCACGTCGCCCTCGCTCGATAGGATGCCCTCGCGCTCGGCGATGGCGTGCACCAGGATGTTGGCCTTCGCCTCGGCCTCGGCCTCGGGGCGAACCTCTTTCAACATCTCGGCGTCGTTGAAGGCGCCGCCCTCGACGTCGATCCCCATCATCATCAGTTGCGTCTTGGTGCGAATCACCATGTCTTCCGCGTAGCGGTCCACCAGCGACGGCGCCACCGGGAACGGGTTCGCCTTCACGATCTCCTTGATCAGGGCGAGCGACATTTCGCGCCTGATGCGCTGGTTTTCCCCTTCGACGAGCCGTTCGCGCACCTTCTTGCGCAGATCCTCCAAGGTGTCCGCCTCGCCGCTGTCCTTGGCCAGCTCGTCGTCGAGCGCCGGAACCTTGCGGCTGCGCACTTCCTTGATGCTCACGCGCAAACTGACTTCCTTGCCCGCGAACGCCTTGACCGGTGAATCGGCCGGCACCTCGTACTTCACCTCCAGACCTTGCGCATCCACCGGCACCTTGCGCAGGCGCTCGGCCAAGCCCGGCAACCCGCCCGCGTTCTCGTCGGTCAGATCGACGCTAATGGTGCGGGTCTTGATCTTGTGCTCGCCGACCCGGCCGTGCACGTCGGCGGTCAGCACGTCGTCCGGCGCGGTTTCCTTGCGGTCTTCCACCGGTTTGAATTCGGTGAATCGCCGCTGGTAGCCCTCAAGCGCCTTGTCGACCTGTTCTTCGGTGACCAAGGCCTTCCGGCGCGACACGCGGATGCCAGTGTAGTCCTTCGGCGTCACCTGCGAGCGGGTCTCGACCCGCGCGGAGAATTTCAGCGGCTCCCCGATCTTCAGCTCCAGCTTGTCGACGGTGGGCGGGGCGATGGGCGCGATCTGCTTTTCCTGGATGGCCTGGCCCACAGCCATTTCGACCACCTCGTGGGCGACGTCGGCCTCCACCCGCGTCTTGTAGAGTTTTTCAACCACCTGGCGCGGAACCTTGCCGGGACGGAAGCCTTTGAGCCGCACTTCGCGACGGAGCTTGTCATAGGCCTTGTCGAGCTTGCCGGCAACCTCGACCCAGGGAACCTCGAAATCGACGCGTTTTTCTACCGGAGAGATGTCTTCAATCGTTATCTGCATGGCGAGCGCCCAAGAATGAAGACTGGATACCCGCCACGTCAACCCGAAACGTTGATTTTTACGGCGCGTTAATTCCGCGTTGTTCTAGAATTGACGCTTGCCTTGTGAATGCGTTGTTGCCACGATACGAACCCTCCTATGGCTGCCGGAAAATTCACACTTGCTGATAGGCTTGGAGCCAAGTCCATGCCGTGCCGGGTTCCCGGCTGCACGCGTACTTGGATACAACTCTCCAGCAAGGCCTTTGGTCTCGGGACGGGAAGCTCCGACGGAGATCCCGCCACCGATGGGATGTGCGAGCCGTGCCGCGAGAAATCGCGTCGCGTACAGGATGTTCAGCGCAGATGCGATCGCCCTGGGTGCGAAAACACCTGGACGTGGACCGCGGCCGAGCAGCTTGCGGCGTTCGCCACCGAGCGGCCGGCCCCGAAGCGCCTTTGCGAAAGCTGCCAGACCCTGCTTGACAGCCTCGAGGAAAAGCAGATCCCGTGCGTCGTGCCAGGTTGCACGCGCAGCGCGATCCTCAGCAAGCAAGACCAGCTACTCGCGCAGGGCCAGCCGGATGCTCCGCCCGAGACGCCCAAGCCCGGCGCCATCACGCTGACCGGCATCCTGTGCGATCCCTGCGCGCAGGTTTCGCGGCGGATCAAGGACCGCGAAGTCACCTGCGGCATCAACGGCTGCAGCAGAAAGTGGATCTGGAAAGCCGACGATCAAATCGTCGCGTTTGCGGCCGGAAAGCCCAACGAACCGCCTCGCCGTATGTGCGATGCCTGCCGCGCGGTGTTCGGCAAGCTTGCCGATCGCGAGGTTCGTTGCCGGACGTCGGGCTGCAAGAACACCTGGACCTGGGACCGATTCGATCAGCTCGACGCGTGTCAGGCCGACAAGCCACCGCCCAAGGCGCCCTCGCACATGTGCAAGCGCTGCTTCGACCTTTGGAGCACGCTTAAGGATGTCGAGCGGCCCTGCCGACGTTCCTCCTGCAAAGGCACCTGGATGGACAAGCGTGGTGCGCAGCTCGCCCGTGCCGTGCGCGGCAAGATCGGCGATCCCTATCCGCACCTGTGCCCAAATTGTGAAAAGGAGCTGGGCGACCTTGAGGATCGCGAGATCTCCTGCCGCACCGAGAATTGCCCGGGTACTTTCACCTGGACCCGCGAGCAGCAGCTTGCGGCCGGCGTGCGCCCGAAGTTGAAGGAAGAGCTCGAAGCAGCCCCCGGTGGCACGCCGCAGGCCGACGCTTCGGTGCCCGTGCCGGGACAGGCCGGCGCGCCTGACGGGCAAGTGGGTCCGGCCGAGGCACCTGCCGCCGAAGCAGTGGCTGCAGCCGGCGAGGCCGAGGCTGCGACACCCGCTGTCGCGCCTACCGAGGGCCAGTCGGTACCTGGCAAGAACAAGAGAAACAAGCGGAAGCGGCGACGCGAAATTCAGCCGCCCGAGCGCCGCTGTGCCGCCTGTGCGGAGTTCCTGGCCAACCGCAAGACGCAAGAGATCCCCTGCACCCAGTGCGGCACGCCTATCTTCTGGCCGCCGGAAAGCCAATTGCAGACCCACTTGGGCAATTGGGCCGCGCCTGCCATTTGCGGCGCGTGCAAGCTGGTGCAAGTCCAAGCCGCGCGTGAAGCAGCGCGCGAACAACTGCGCCACTCCCATCCCCAGCCCGGAGCCAGCGAAGCGCCCGGGGCCAGCGGGGCGTCGGCCGAGCCCGCGGCCGCCGATCCGCCCAGCGAAGGCTAGCCTTTTACCCTAGGCGCTCGCGACTGCCCTGCGCGTTGATCTTCAGCCGGCGCCAGTGACAAGCGCGCGGTTTTCGGGGAGGATTGGGGCCGTGCGGTTTTCCTTTGCAATTCGACTGTTGCTTGGCGTCTTTGCGTTGGCCTTTGCGGCCATGCCCGCTGGCTGCTATCGGTCGAAGATGTCGACCGTGAAAGGCTGCAGGCCGGGTGACCCGGGCTGCACGCGATCGACTGGCGGAAACGGCGGAGGCACGGGTGGCGTGACCGGCGACGCAAACCGAGACGCGCCCCTGGTCGAGGACAAGCGCGACGCCGCCGGTGATGGCAAGAAGGACGCAGTGGGCGGCAGCAGCGATGGACGCGGCGATTCCCCGGCTGCTTCCGGGGATGCGCGTGATTCGCGTGACCTGCTTGCCGACGGAGTGAGCCCGCCTGCAAGCGACGGTCCCCGCGACTTGCCGGTTGAGGCACGCCCTGACGGAAATCGCGACGGGCTCGCCGACGCGCCGAACGACGGCCCGCGCGACAGCCGTAGCGACGGGCCAGCGGGCGAACGTGGCCCCGATTCGATGGTCTGCGGCAGCACAGAAATCTGCGGCAATGGCAAGGATGACGACTGCAACGGGCTTCCCGATTGCGCCGATCCCGCCTGCCAGAGCGATCCCTCGTGCATCGACAAGAAGAAGGAAGTCTGCAACAACGGCACCGACGACGACGGCAACGGCCTCACTGACTGCAAGGATCCGGCCTGCTTCGGTGACAAGGCCTGTGCGGTTCCCGGCCGCGAGATCTGCAACAACAACCTCGACGACGACGACGACGGGCTCACCGACTGCGCCGACTCCGATTGCACTGGCGATCCGAGCTGCCAGGTCCAACCTGGCGACGAAATCTGCGACAACGGCAAGGACGACAACGGCGATGGACTTTCCGACTGCACCGATCCCAAGTGCAAGGACTTCCCCGCTTGCCTGCAGGCAGCCTGCACCGCGGACGTGGACTTCGGCGCCATCGCGGCCTCGGGCGCCTCGGTGACTCGCACCATCTCGACCACCGGCGCCACCGCCAGCTACAGCACCTGCGCCCCCCCCGGCGGCGTGGCTCGCATCGCAAGCTTCAGCCTCGCGGCCGCCGCGGATCTGCGACTAGACATGAGCCAAAGCGCCGGTTCCGCGCACGTGGTGGCCTTGTTCCGCGCCGGCGTGGGGCAGGCATGCGATCAGAATCCCGTGGACTGCGTGAAGACCGGCGACAAAGCCACCGCCACCCAAACCTTCAACGCCCTGCCGGCCGGCAAGTACTGGATCGCCGTGCAGTCCTTCCCAGGCACCACGGGCAGCGCGACCATCACCCTGTCGACCGGCACGCCCGGCACCAGCGAAATCTGCGACAACGGCAAGGACGACGACGGCGACGGCGCCATCGACTGTGCCGACCTAGACTGCGCCAGCGCGAGCAACTGCAACTTGTGCGAGGCGGACGTCAACCTGGGCACCATCGTGCTCGGCGGACCGTCCAAGTCGGCCACCTTCGACACCAACAACGGCGCTGATCGCTATCACCCATCCTGTGCGGGTCTGTCGAACGGCAAGGACTATGTGGTGAGGTTCTCGGTCAAAGAAACCGTGGGCATCACCGTCCGGTGGACGCAAACCGGCGATCACATGTACGGCATCTTCGACCTGCCCGCCCAAGGCGCCCGCTGCGACAGCACCGAGGACGGCTGCGACGACATGCAGGCCCGCACGTCGGGCACCATGAATTGGTCGTACTTCGAACCCGGCGAATACCTGATCATCTTCAAGGCAAGGGCCCCAGGCCAAGAAGGGCAAATCCGAGTCACGTTGTCAGCCTTCGCGAACCGTGGTGTCGAGATCTGCAACAACGGCATCGACGACGACGGCGATCTGCTGGTCGACTGCGACGACCCCGACTGCTTCGGCATGGCCAACTGCGCGGCGCCCATCTGTGCCGCCGACGGTGATCTGGGCAGCATCGACATCGGAACCAGCGTCAAGGTCCACGTGGATCTCACCAGCGCGACCCAGGTCTTCAAGAGCGACTGCGGCAAGGGCGACGGTCACGGCCGCGCCTACCACCTCGACCTGCTTTCCCCGATGGAGCTCGGGGTGACCTGCAGCCAGACCGGCGACCAGATACTGCTACTATCGTCGCAGCTCTCGCCGCTCGATCTGTGCGATGCCCACCCGGTCAATTGCGCCGATCCCGCCACCTTGCCGGGCGGCTGCAACTTCGGAATTCCCTCCGTGCAACCGGGCAGCTACTACCTTATCGTCCAGGGTTTCCAAAGTGGCAGCGAGGGCACCGTGGACCTCTACTTGCAGGGCATCCAGGAACGCGTGCTGGAGATCTGCGACAACGGCATCGACGACGACGGCGACGGCGCCATCGACTGCAACGACCGCAAGTGCGCGACCGACAAGGCGTGCGCCAACCTGCGCTGCCATCCGGACAAGCAGCTTGGCCTGCTCAGCACCGACGGTGCCGCGGTCTCGGTCGCGCTACAGACCTCGGGCTCGGGCAACGATCAGACCCATAGCACGTGCGTCTCGGCCGCCACTGGCGCCGACACCGTGGTCGGATTCAGCCTGCCCGCCAAGACCGACTTGACGGTGGAATGGGCGCAAGTCGGCAACCATGCCCTGGTCCTCTACCAGGCGGACGTGGCGCCCCTGCCCTGCGAGGCGAACACCCTCATCGACTGTCATGCCACCGCGGGCGCCAGCACCGGCAGCCTCACGGAAAAGGGTCTGGCCGCCGGCGACTACTTCCTGGTGGTCGACGCCGACAATGCTGCCAGCGAAGGCGGCGTTATCCTGCAATTAAGTGGACTGCCGGCACAATAGCCGCCCAAACGAAAACGCGGCCTTTGCCGACATTGACAGAGGCCGCGTTCGAGTGACGAAGTGTTATTGATTGCCGGTGACGGTCTCGCCCACATAGACCCCGACGTTGTAGGCGGCCTGTTCCAGGCAGCCTTCAAGATTGTACTGCGTCCAGCCGTTGATGCCGCGGGTGCTGGTGGTGATCTGGGCCGACTTGACTTCACGCTGGGCCTTGGCATCGAAGAACTTCACGGTGGTCGTGATGTTGACCCCCGAGTGTCCGCCACCGCCTCCCTCCGCTACGTTGGCGCCCTGGAACACCACGATCATGTCCACGCCGGCAGGGGGCACTTCTTCCGGTGTCCGGGCGAAGCTGAAGTTCTTTTTCGGCCAATCGTTCTTCAGGCCCTTCTGCAATTCAGCGTTCATGCCGCCGATGACCTTGGCGTATTCGGCCGCCGAGGCATAGCCACGGGCTGCAAACTGATTGGGATCCACGGGCAGCCATCCCACGAAGATCGTGCTGGCGGCAGTCGCGGCAGCAGCCGGGTTCGAGTCCTGCACGACGGTGTATCGAGCGGGAAGGCAGCCTGCCAGCAAGAACGCAAGAATGATGAATGCATGTTTTCGCACGGTTTGGTCCCCCTTTGTGCGCGCACACTACATCAAGCAAGCCGCATTGGGCAGAGAAATGAGCGACTCGCTCGCGTCCAGGTTTGCCGTCGCTGCGAACATCGAACAGACTGATGATCGCTCATGCAGAATCCTCGTGACGTCTACGTTCCCGACATCAATCCGGCCGCGATCCCCGGCCCCAGCCGCGAAATCTACGCCCAGATGGGGGCCGACAATATCCATCGCATGATCGAGGACTTCTACCGCGAGCTTGGAACCGCATCGATTCGCGCCCTGTTTCCGCAGGATCTCGCGCGCGCCTCGCGCAAGTCGGCCGCGTTCTTCGTCCAGCTTTTGGGCGGCCCGCAGGAATACAGCGACCGCTTCGGGCCGCCCCGCATGCGCGCACGCCACCTGCCCTTTCGAATCACCCGGCAAGCGCGCGACGAATGGCTGGCCTGCTTCGAGCGCGTGCTAGGCCGCGCGGTCGCCGACTACGGCTTTCCCGAGCCGCACCTCGAAGGCTTTCGCCAGTTCCTGGCAAGCTTCTCGCTGTGGATGGTGAACAGCACCGAGTGAGGAATTTCCGGGCGGAACCGTGTAGAACGGGTCTCTTTCGCCGAGAAGACCTCCTACCTTGAGCCATTCCGTTCAATCTGCGTACTCGTCCAAGGCCGCGCTCAGCGCCGTCGCCTCGTCCACCTTGTTTGCGTGCATGGCCATGGTCGCGCGCCTGGTCTCCGCCACCATTCCCGGACACCAGGTCGCCCTGATTCGCTTCGCCACCGGCGTGGTTGTGGTGGCCATCGCAGGCGGCGCGCTTCGGCTCGACTTGCGGCCACGGCGCTGGGGTTGGCTCGTCTCGCGCGGCGTGTTCGGCGGCGCGGCGGTGCTGCTCTACTTTCAGTGCATCGAGAAGATCGGCGTCGGCATCGCGACCCTGCTCAACTACACCGCGCCGGTGTGGTCGCTCACCTTCGCGTGGCTGTTCCTGCGCGAAAGGCCGCGCCGCCACGCCGGCGTCGCGCTGGTGCTGACCCTGGCGGGCGTCGCGCTCGTCACCAGCGGGCGTACCGGAGGCTGGCACCTCGGGGTCTGGGAATTGGCCGGCGTGTTTTCCGCCGTGCTGTCCGGCATGGCCATCACCTCGATCCGCGCCACCCGCCGGCACGAGCCCGACGGGCGCCCGAGCGAAAACAGTTGGACCGTGTTCGCGTCCTTCACCATTTTGGGCTCGCTCACCACCTTGCCGACCGTAATTCCGCCCCTCGGCGCCTGGGTCGCGCCCACCGCGCAGGAATGGGTCCTGCTCGCGCTCTGCAGCCTGCTCAGTGTGGCCGCCCAGCTCCTCATGACCTCTGCCCTCGGGCGCCTCACCGCCGTGGGCCTCGGCATCATCAATCAGAACACAGTGGTGCTCACCCTGGTGGGCGGCTGGCTATTCTTTCACGAAAGCATCTCGCTTTGCGGCGCCATTGGCGGCCTTCTCACCATCGCCGGCGTTCTGTGGTCAGTGGTCGCCGAGCGCGCTGGCGTGCCTCGTGCGGCCGACGCATAGAGCGGGCTAGCGCGGTCGAGGCCGCTTGGAGGATGAGAAGGGAAGGCTTTCGGATCGAGATCCGGAGAATCTTTCATTTGCCGGGCCTCTGTGTTCTCTGTGGTAAAAGAGAGGCTTGGCGCGTGCTCCGCACAGCGGACTAGGCAGCGTTCTCAGTCCCCTGGATTCACGGGAAATTCAAACCGTGGGGTGCTCTAGCAGAAGAGCCGGCCGTCACTCTTTGCACCAATTCTTGCTGGTGGCGTCGGCCTCGTTAAGTGCAAAAACGACCCCGGCTCGTTCGAAATTCCTTCTGTCAGCGGGCAGGTCGTGGTCCGCGTACCGGTGGGCGCCGAGTGCCTCTTGAAGCTCTGTCTTGCTCCCATCCACCCGGCAACCTCTTCCCTTGCTTTCAATGCTCTTGGCAACGTCACTTCGAAGCCAGAGCTTGGTTCCGCCAGCAAAGGCCGGCAAATAGTGAGCCTGGAAATAGGGCAACTCGTACAAGTGTCCCGCCAGGGCCCATTCCCAATGAGCCTCGATGATCTCGGGCGACTCGGTTTCAAGAACTTCCGCGAGCGCCGCTTGTCCGTTGTGTGCCAGCCTCCGATTGGAAAGCAACGCCAGGTCGACGATTCGGAATTCGTCACAACAGAGGGCGAGGCCGCCCACGTCAGGCGTAAGGACCGCTGGGTGCTGGAGATCCGCGGCGGTTGCGAACTGACGGAAAACCCGGCCCGTTTCTGCATAAGTGCGAGGGGAGACGCCGAAGCTCCCTCCGTCAAGCGCGGCGCTGAGCGGCCCCGATGGAAAGCTCTTCATGGACGTGCCGACCGACATTGCGTAAAGACCAATCACAAACGCGACCCGGAACCTGGTCCGCTTCGCGTTCACCCACGCCGAAAATGCCAGTGCAAACAACAGCAGCAGCGGTGGAAACGCGAAGTACGGCATGCGTCCGTCGTAACCCCAGTGCTTTCCGATGAGACTGCCCATCACAATCGCCCCCAATACGGGACAGGCCAAGATCAGGAAGGTTTGGCGCCGCGAACGCACCACGCCGGCCAGATCGAAACCCGAACCCGCCAAGACTTCAAGCGCGATTAGCGGCGCAAGGAAGAAACTCAGCGCCTCTACCGCGCTGTCGACTCGGCCAGTGAAATAGAAGCCCGCGTAAGGCGGCCAGCGCTTCGCCCAGTACGTGTTGGGCAGGAAATCCCGGAATACCGCCAGACGCCAGATCGACAACAGCAAGACGGTACCGAGGCAGGTCAGCAAGATGCCCCAGAAGGCCCGCCGCCCGGGAACAAGAGCCACGCTCAGGGCCAGCAGCGAGACATAGGCGATGGCTTCGAAGCGCGTGGTCACCGCCAATGCAGCCCCCACGCCGAGCAAAAGCAGGCGCGGGCGAGATAGCACGAGCTCGTTCACCATGACGAGAAATGCCGCAGCCAGAAGTCCCATCTCCATGCCGTTGGCGGCCTCGTAGTAAGAGCAACCCCACGCAGCAAAGGCGACCACGGTCAAAGTCGAGAACAATTTGCCGAGGCCAAGAAGCGTGCAGGTTCTCGCCAGCAACACGGTGGATGCACAGATAGAGAGCGCAGACAGAACCTGAGAAGCGAGAATCGCGGTCTGGTACGAGGGTCTGGCAAGGGCCGCCAGGGCATTGAGCAGGAACCACGAGGTGGTTGAGAAGCCTTCGACCGTTTCAGAATGCGGTGTCAGCGCGACCAGTCCGTGACCAGCAAACGTCTTTGAAAATGCGAGGGTAATAGCGCCGTCATCCCAACCGTTGTCTCCCACCAAGAGACAGACCGCAATCAAGGCCGCGAGTTGAACCAGGACGACAATGGTGAGGCCCCTGCGCGACACGAATGGAGGCTCGCGATCTGTGGCCTATCACGACCGCTGCTGCTGCGCGCGGTTTCGGTCTTGCGCCTGTGCCGCCGTCCGGACGGCGGCGACTTCCTCGGACAAGGCGCCGAGAAATGCGTCGATGGTTGCGTCGGGCAGCTCGCCCATGTTGGAGATCTGGATGTGTCGCGCGGCCAACGCACCCTTGCAGCGATAGATGATGAACCCGCGATCCTTCATACGCGCATACAGCGCGTCCACCGATATGAAATCCGGGACCCGCATGGTCACGATGGTGTGCGATTCCCGCCCGGTGTTGGTGAACGATTGGAAGCCCAGGTCGGTGAGCACGCGCCTGATGAGAAGATTGCGCCGACGATAGGTCTCGCGCCGAGCCTGCGCCCCGCCCTGCTCGAACAGCTCGTCAAGCGCCTTCTCCAGCGCAAAAAACGACGAAACCGCGGGCGTGAACGGTGTCTGCGCCACGTCGGTCAAATAGCGACGGTAGCGCTTGAGATCGAGGTAATACACCCGCGGACTGATGTTTGCGATGCGCGGCCACACCGTCGGGGCCACGCACACGAACGACACGCCCGACACCGAATGCAGACACTTGTTTGCCGACGAGAGGCACACGTCGATGTTGTCGCGAACCACGTCCAGGTCTTCCGCACCCAGCGACGACACCGCGTCGACCACCAGGGTCACCCCGCGAGCGCGGCAGATACGTCCCACAGCCCCGACCGGGTTGACCACGCCGATCGAGGTCTCGTGGTGAATCATCGCGACCACGGCGATGTCGGGATCCGCGGCCAACATGGCCTCCACCGCCGCCGGATCGGGCAGACTGCCCCACGGGCAACTGAGCGCGACGTGGGCCATCCCGTGCAGGCGCGCGATTTCCCCCAGACGCTCGCCGAAGGCGCCGTTGTCCACGGTGAGTAGCTTCTTGCTTTCCGGTACCACCGACGCCACGGCCATCTCCATCGCTGCGGTTCCCGATCCGGTCAGAAGCAGCATCTCGTGCTGATCGGACGCACCGAACACGGGACGCAGCTTCTGCTGCAGTCGTCGCACGACGCCCGAATAATCCTCGTCGCGGTGGCAGATATCATAATGCACCAGCGCCGCCTTCACCCCGGCCGACGTCACCACCGGTCCCGGGTTAAACAGCGTGTAGCGAGGCAGATTCTTTTCCGCCAGCAAGCTCTCGATCAGCGCCAACGTATCTGCGCCGGTCGAGCGCACCGCCGAGCGGACCTCGGGGTGCAGAAGCTCGTCACCGTAGACCCGCAAGAGCCATTCGGCGTGCAGGCGCATGTCCGCCGAATCCACGTCCTGCCAGATCGCGCCGGCGACGTCATGCGCGGCCACCTGTCCGCGCCGCGCAGCTTCAGCGACCCCTTCGGTCAGCGACCTCGGTCCCTGCTTGGCCAGCTCTTCCAGGCACGGAACTAGCGACGGCGACATCACGAACACGCCAGCGCTCACGGCGTCGTAGTCGGCGATCCCCTTGCCGATAGCGACCACGCGCTGGTCTCGCCCCTTGTTCGGCCACAGTTTGACCTTGGTGGCGTCGTCGAAGTCGAACACGCGCGACAGATCATGGTCGACAGCCAATACCGACGTGTCGCCTTCCGCGGAATAGGCCGCCATCTCGCGCACGAGGTGAGGCGCCGCAATCTGGTCCGACATCAAGAGCAGGATCCGCTCGTCGACGAAAGCTTTGGCAGCGAGCACCGAGAGGCCGTTGGGTCCCTCCCAAGCCGGGTTGTTGAAAAAGACCACTTCGGGAAGGCCGGGGTCTTTGCGCCTAGCGGCTTCAATCTGCCGGCGAACCTTTTCGGCGTCGAACCCCACGGTGATGCCGACCCGGCGGATGCCCACTAACGCCAGGACGCGCAGGCTGCGCACAAGCAGCGAGATCCCACCGACGTTGGTCAAACAGTTCGCTACATCGGGTTCAGCGACCGGACGGCCGCGACCTGCGGCAAGAATCAGCGCTTGACGAATCGTGCCCAAAACGGCTTCAGAGTACCACGATGGCGCGGCCGTGACGCCACCATCCCGCTCTACTTGCTGGCGGCGCGCGCGCTTTCCACCGCGGGTGCGCCCGCGCGAACCCGTAGCCGGTAGACCGAGTTCTCGGTCTCCACGTAGATGTCGGGCTCGCCAAATTCGCCCAGCACGCGGCGCACCGGCGTGGTTACCATGCGATGGCCGCTGGGCTCGCGAAAGATCACCATGCCGCGACCGATGGTCGGGTAGCTGATCAGAAAGCCCTGAAATGCTCGTCCCAGGCTCACAACACAGGACGGATCGCGCGAGTTGTCGCGAATCTTGGTTGCGGTGATGCTGACCATGCCGCTGCCTTTGAAGCAAGTTTAGCATAAACGCTGCAAGCGCTATACTGGCCATGAACATGGCGAAGCCGCCTCGCAGTCCTTTGCTCGGTTACAACCACAACGTCAAGTACGAGGGGCACATCTTTCACGTGCAGACCGAGGACTCTGGCCCGGGAAACCCTCATATTTTCACGCATTTGTTCTTCGAGGGCAGCATCTTGGCCAGCAAGCGCTCGCAGTACGAAGCCAGCGCCGCGGAGGACGACGTGAGGGCCGTGATGCAATCGCAGCACAAAGCCATCCTCAAGGAACTGAAGCAGAAGACCTACGACGATCGTATCCTCGCCTTCTTCGAGACGCGCGGCGAGACCTTCGGGTCCGAGGACCTGGCCGCCGATGCGGTACCGACAGCGGCGTCCGAGGCCGAAATCACCGAGGCATCGCCGCTGCCGGCCCCCGATGAGCCTGCAGAGGAGCCGGCGGTGCTGGACCTTGACGCACTGCCAGGCGCGGCATCCGCCAAAGGTCCGACGCCCGAGCCCTTGCCCATTCACCTCACCAAACCGGCCGTTCCTGGCCCGGGCACCTACACCTTCCGTCGGGCGACGCGCGACCAGTTCCCGGTGGAGACGGCGCCGCCCCCGCAGAGCCCAACGCCGGCCGCAAGCAGGCGGCCGAGCCCCACCCGGCCCATCACGCCGGTGGTGGTGCAGCGCCAAGTCGTGGTCGGCACCGGGGCGCCTCAGGCGACAAACACCCGCAAAGTTCCCACCACCCCGGTGAGACGACGACCCGTGTCGGGCGGCCCCTACGTGGTCAAGGAGGGAAGCCACGCAAACATCCCGGCGACGTCCCAACGGATCGAGGCGAAACCCATGACTGCCGCAAGCGAGCCCGCCCGCGCGCCGCGAAGCGCAGAACCGCAGTCGCAAGAAGGCGCGCCGGCATCTTTGGTGACCGACCAGAGCCTCGACGACGTGATCCTCGCCTACCTCTCCCAGGGCGAGGGAAAGCGCTGAGCATGAAGCGCGCCGGATGCGGGTGGCCCGACGGAGCGCGGGCGATCGTGCGCTGGTGTTTGTCGCTCTTGTGCGCGTTCGCGTTGGGAGGGCTCGGTTGCCATGGCAGCGACGGTCCTGCCTCCACGGCGGCCGGCGATGCGGCCGCGCCGGACGGGATGCCTATCCCCGGGGAAAGCGACGGTCCTTTGGCGCCACGGCCCGAGGTACGGGCGGGGCTCGTGTCCGGCGCTCCCTGCCAATCCTCCACCCAGTGCCAGTCCGGCGCCTGTACCCTGGGCGTTTGTTCCGACTGGTCCAGCGTGCTTCGCATCACAATCGACACGACCGGAAGTGGCGCCGACGTCAAGGAAGCCGTGACCGACTTTCCTCTGCTGGTCCGGCTCGACGACAGCTTCGACTTCGATTCTGCCCGTTCTGACGGCGCCGACCTGCGCTTCCTCGATGCCGCAGGCCACACACTCGCCTACGAGATCGAGCGCTGGGATCCCGAGCAAGGTGCGGCCCGTATCTGGGTGCTGGTGCCGACCGTCGAGGGCAACAGCAGCGCGAGCTCGATCTTGATGTACTTCGGCAATCCCACCGCCGTTTCCCTGTCCTCGGGTCCGGCCGTCTTTTCGGGTTTTGGGTGCGTGCTGCACGCGCTACGAAGTCCGGACGGCTCGTCGACCCAGATGGTGGATTCGTCGGGACACGCCAACACGGGGCTGGTGCAGGCCCAACCCAAGATCCAGTTTCTGGGCGATGGCATCGCCGCCGATGGCATCGTTCTCGACGGAAACGGCACTTATGTGCCGACTTCGCTACGGCTGCCCGGTCCCCACACCTTCACCACCTCGCTCTGGTTCAAGACCGATTCGAACGCGGGCGGCGGCCTGTTGGCCTTTTCCCTGAGCCAAGCGGGAGATAGCAGCCGCTTCGACCGCGCGGTCTGGATGGACACCCAAGGCCGATTGAGCTTCGGCATCTCACGCGAGAACCAACTGTCCGTGCTGAAGACACTGTCGGCGTACAACGACGGTGGCTGGCATCTCGTGGCCGCCCGTTTTTCGAGCGCGGGCCAGTACCTGATGGTCGACGGTGAATCTGTCAGCGACGACCCGACCTCGACCAGCGTCGATTCCTACACCGGCTACTGGCGCTTTGGCGAGGCGCCGATTCTTTCGCTCCCGGTTAGCGAAGACGACGCTATCGCAGACGACAACTTCATCGCCGGGGCCGTCGACGAGATGCGCGTCTCCCCCGAAGCTTTGGGTGACGCCTGGGTGAAGTTGTCCTGGGCCACCGAGCGACCCGGAAGCACGGCTGTGACCTACCAGATGGTTCCCTGATCACTTGCCCATCTGGCCTGTGTCGACCACGCGCACGCCGGCGGGCGGAGTCCATTTAAAGAGCGCGTCGGCCAGCTTGCCGTTCGCGTCCATGTCGTCGAAGATGAAGTGGTTGGTGTTGCCTTGGGAATCCACCAAGACGGTTTCGCGCACCAGGAATTCCTTCGGGTCGACCACGAAGAGGATCGACTTGTAGGCCGATTGCGGCTGCTTGGGCGATAGCGCCAGCCGATAGTCGCCCGGGCGCCCCTGCTTGGCGTCCTTGGCGAAGGACACCTCGAACTCGTCGGAGATCTTGCCCTTGCCCATCAAGAAGGCGAGCGCGGCGGGGAGCTGCGACGACTTGAGATCCTGCTTGAAGGCCTGCTTCTCGGTCGGCTCGTAGAGCCACAGCACTTGACCGTTCGACACGAAAATGCGCGGCTCTGGCTTTTCATAGTCCCAGCGCATGCGGCCCGGCTTTTTGATGGCGACGGTGCCGGTGGACAAGGTGCTGCGACCGATCACCGCTCGGCTGTAGTTCTGGGAAAAGCGCGCGCGGAAATCCTTGGCCAGGTCGTAGCGCTTTTGCATACGGTCGATGACGGTCTGCAAGTCGAGATTGGCGGTTGCCGGAGCCGCCGAGTGAGTAGCCGTTAGCGCCGGCGCAGACGCGGTCGAAGCGGACGCGAGAACAAGGGCGAGAAACAGCGTGTTCATCGCTGGCAGCTTACAACGTTCCCGACGTTTTGGGCGCGAGGGAAACGCGGACTTCAGCGGCGTCGCCGTCGCAGTCGTGCCAGCAGAGCGGCGAGCGCGATCGCAAAGACAGGACCCACCGGCGGCGAACCCGCCACGGAGCATCCGACGCTGCCTCGGCTGGCCGAGCCCGTGCTGGTGCCCCCGCTCGCGGCGGTTGCGCCCGTTCCGCCCCCACCCGAGCGGGTGCCTCCTGCGCCTGCCGCGCCTGCGCTTCCGCCAGCGCCACCCTCCGCTCCGGCGGCGCCACCTTCGGCCATGCCGCCTCTCCCGCCCGCACCAGTCAACATTCCACTTCCGCCTGCGCCACTCGCTGCACCGCGGGTACCTCCAGCCGTGCCACCGCCTTCGCCGCTTGCGCTGCCGCCGGTCGACGCCACGCCGCCTGAGCTGCTGCCACCGTTCCCCTTGCCAATTCCACCACCGACCGCACCGCCGCTCCCACCCGTGGTCACGCCCGCCATGCCGGATCCGCCTGCTCCCGCTGTGCTTAGGCCGGTAGCCCCGCCGATGCCTCTGCCACCCGCGCCCACGCCACCGGTTCCGCCCGCCGCGCCGCCGCCACCTGCGGGCGTGCTCCCGCCTGAGCCGGACGCTCCGCCCGCACCTGTCCCCGACATACCACCAGCCCCGCTGCCCCCGCTTCCGGATCCGTCGCCGCGCGGCCCAGCCGCATCGGTGACGCCGGCATCGGCCATCGGCAAGTTTGGATCCGCGGTAATCTTCAAGTCGGCGCAGTGGTGGTAGAAGTAGCCGCCTCCAGGGTTCGAGCCGTGCTCGGCCATGAACTCGATGACCTGCAGCGTGCACTTCGCGCAGGTCAGGTTGGGCAAGGTCAGGGAGGTTTGCCAAGAGATGGGCGCCGTACCTGTGGTGTGATCGAAGACGTCGTCGGCAAGCACGGGAAACGCGGCCGGATCCTCAATTGCCGCCGAGACCGACAAGCCGTTGCTCACGTCGACCGCCGGGTCGGGCGGAAGCTCGGAGCGCGAATTGACCGACAGCGCGAACCGGTAGTGACCGGGGTGCATGACCGTCTCGGTGAGCGAAATCGTGAGGGGATGGCCACCTTGCACCGAGGTCACCACGTTCGACGGAGACGTCGGCCCGCAGGGCGGCGCGCCCTTGCCCCCGTCGGTTGCGTTGTCAGCCGGAGGTGGCTGCACCAAGTTGAAATGCGCCTGCGCCGTTCGCGGGACGACCAAGGCCCAAGCGAGTGCTGCGCCGGCCACCAGCACAGGAAGTGAGCGTTGGGACAGCATGACGTTCTCCATCCGTCCTCGTTGGATGCCACAAGCCCCAGATGCGCTTCCGCGTTGACGATGGCGGCTGCAACCCAAAGGGGACCTGCGGCATCCTACATTGCTCAGAATCGGCAGGAGGCAGCGCTATGGATGCGAGCAACGGCAAGACCGCTTGGGAGTACAGGATCGTCAAGCTTGGTCCGTCATCATCCAACCAAAGCCAGACGCTGCTCAATCAATTGGGGCTCGACGGTTGGGATCTGGTCGCGTTCCAGCCGAGCAGTACCCGCGCCTATCCCGGCGAGGGAACCTACACGCTCAAACGCCCGCGTTAACGCCGCTTTCAAGCAGTCTCACAGCAGCGGCGCTGCGACACCCAAGAAAGGAATCGACCCGTGAACGACGAACGCTTCAGCTCGTACATGGCGCTTGACGGCGTCCACCTGGATGGCCTCATCGGCAGCGCTGGCATCCTGCGATTCGACTGGCCCGAGAAGAAGTTCTACATCCAACATTTCGACGGCATCAGCGCCGCGCACAACGTCTCCATCGCACACAACGGACAACTCGCGCTGCTCGGCAACTTCAGCCAGCAGATCGTGCTGCTCGACATTTCCGACCCGAACCGCATGCGCGAGGTAGCCCGGCAGTCGGCGATGTACTTCGAAGAATGCGCGTACCGGCTGCGCTCGAACACGCATCACCTGTGGTACCCGGACAACAAGCACTTCATCGGCGCCATCGGCGACCACATCTATCGTTTCGACATCGACGACCTCAAGGCCCCGGAAAACCTCGGCCCGCACCAGCTTGAAAACGCGCACGAGCTGCGCTGGGACGCGAGCCGGCGCTACGTCTTCATCGGTGACCTCGGCCCCGAACGATTCGACGTGCGTCAGATCTGCGTATTCGACCTAGAAGAGCCCGATCCCAGCAAACGGGCCCGCATCATCCGGGTCCAGAACAACGTCTGGCACAACTGTGTGCACCCGACCAAGCCACTCGGCTATGCCTTCACCTATTCCTTCATCACGGACAACGAGGACTACGTGGCGTGGTCGCCGGGCTACGTGCGCGAGTACATCTACGAAGTCGACTTGCCGACCGCCAAGATTGTGCGCAGTTGGAGTTGCGGATCCGAGTTCCCCGCCCACCTCAATTCCGACGTGGAGGTGACGGCCGACGACCACCTCTACATCGCCAGCGGCGGCAGCCATAGCGTGGTCGACATTCCCCTCGATACCTTCGACGAGGCCCGCGTGGTGCCGACCTACCCGTCGTGGTTCCAGCGCTTCATTCAGTGGCCGAAACGTGGAAAGAACCTACTTGGCGCTCTAAGTCGCAAGTCAATTCCCAATGCCATGCACTACATTCTGCAAACCCTGGAAGTGACCAATTGGCGGGTCGCCGACGGGGTGTATGCCACGCGGGTTTCCCCTGGCGGCGGCTACGTGGTGGCGGGATGCCGAGGGTACAATTATCTGGTGGTCTACGACCGCAAGACCATGAAGAAGGTGTACGGCAAAGTTCTGCCCTTCAGGCGAGACGTGTACGGCGATCCCCCGCACTACCACCTGGGCTGGCGCGGCCACCACCTCGGCATCCATCACAGCGAGGTCGTCGCGCGGCCTTGACACTGGCGCCCTAACCGCCCCCCGGTTCATGCTGCTGGCGAACCCACAGGCGAGTTAGAATCTGGTGCTGTGCGCGTCCTGCTCATCACGCCGGAGAATCGGTTCATCCGCGCCTTCCGTCGCGGGCAGCTCAACAACTTCGCACAGCTCACCATGGCGTATCTGGCCGCCTACGTGCGGCCGCCCCACAGCGTGCTTCTCGTCGACGAGCATAGCCAGACCGTTTATCTTGATACGCCGGCGGATCTGGTCGGCATCACCTGCAACACGCCCAATGCACGCCACGTCTACCGCATGGCAGACGGCTTCCGTGCGCGCGGGCGGCGGGTTGTGCTCGGTGGCCCACACCCTACCTTGCTGCCCGACGAGGCGCGCGCCCACGCCGACGCCGTGGTGATTGGCGAGGCTGAGGCAATCTGGCCCCGCCTGCTCGATGATGCCGCGGGCGGCGCCTTGGCGCCCGTGTATGAGGCAACCGAGCCGCCGTCGTTGTCTGGCTTGCCGCAGGCCCGCCGCGACCTGCTCGCGCAGCGCGACCTGCTCGCCTGTACGGTCATCGCCACCCGTGGCTGTCCGCACCGCTGTTCCTACTGCAACCTGCGCCAGATCTACGCGCCCGGGCTTCGCTTCAGGCCGGTGGACGACGTGGTGGCCGAGATCCGCGCCATGCCTTCTCCGCTGTTCTCCTTCTGGGACGATCAACTGTTCGCCCATCGCGACTACGCCCTTGGCCTGTTCGAAGCCCTGGCTGGGCTGCGTCGACAGTGGGCGGCCATGGTCACACTGGCGAGCACTTGCGACGACGGGCTCGTCGCTGCTGCGGCCCGCGCCGGCTGCGTCTGCCTGTTTCTCGGGCTTGAGTCATTCTCGCCGGCCAGCCTCGCCCTGGCCAACAAGTCATTCAACGTGGTCGAGAGCTACGCGGAAGGCGTCACGCGCCTGCATCGGCATGGCATCGCCGTGCAAGCCGGCATCGTGTTTGGCTTCGACGGCGACGCCGAGGATACCTTCGCCCGAACCCTGCAAGAGGCCAACCTGCTTGGCCTGGATGGGGCGACGGTCAGCGTGCTTTCGCCGTTTCCGCGCACACCGCTTTTCGCCCACTTGGAACGCGACGGCCGCTTGCTGACTCGCGATTGGAGCTACTACAACGGCAAGACCGCGGTTGCCTTCCAGCCGGCCTGCATGAGCCCGGAGACCCTGTGGAACGGCTACATGTGGTTCCGCCGCAACTTTTTCTCGTCGGCTGGCATCCGCGAGCGTCTGCAGCGATCCGGCGTGCGCACCCTGCAATCGTGGTCGCTCAATTGGGGTTACGCGCGCGCCATCGACAACCCTCTGCCCGGATGGCCTATTCCAGGCGTCCGCCGGGACGCGAACCTCGACTGGCCGGGTCTGGGCTAGAGCCCGGCCCCCACGGTCGCCGGCATTTCCCGCCGGATCGCTTGCAGGTCGCGCTGAGCATGATCCGCAAGTGGGCTTCCACGGTGCGCGTAACAGTCGGCGCGGAAGGCAAGGAAGTCGGCTTGCCAGGGGACGTTCGGCTCGAAGTAGTCGAGCGCGTCGGCGCATTCGGGGCCGGTCGGGAACATGCGCGCCAAGCTGAGACGGGTCGAGGCGCGCGCTTCGTCCATCATGTGAACCGCGAACGGATGCGCGAGCAAGGCGAACAGTCGGTGCGCCAGCACTGGGCTCGTGCGAGCGATGTCTGCGGCCAAGCCCATGGCGCGCAACATGAACGTCGGCGGCGGCCAAGGCTGGGCCCAATAGCCGATAAGACTTGCTTCCAGCGCCTGGCCGGCCTGGGCGACCTTGCCCTGCCGAAGTAAGAGACGACCAGCAACGCCGTCCGCCACCGACGGCCAGATTGGGCGCAGTCGTTCGGTCAAACCAAGCGCGGCCGCGTCGCCCGCTTCGGCCAGGAGATCGGCGAGCACCATCATCTCTACCGGGCCCTGCGGCGGCTGCGGTTGTGCGCGCCAGTGCGCAAGGGCCGACCCGTAGTCCCCGGCTGTCCACTGGTTGAGCGCGGCGAAGCGTTCGCGCTGGTCCGCAGACGCCTCGGACGGCGCGATAGCCGTCGCACCCAGCGATATCCCGTACGCCCCGCGCTCTTCGATGATGGTGGCCGGGCTGGTATCAACGCCCGCAATGTCCAGGCGTTCGACGCCCTTCGCACGCGCGAGCGCCATCACGTCTGTGGCATGAATGGTTCCATGGGCGGTTAGCGAACGGGCGAACCCGAACTCCACCAGCGTCCGATCGTCGGTGTTGACGGTCGCGCCCTCCAACCTCGCGATCTCGCGCGCCAGCCCGGGCCCGGCCACGTGGTGGGCCAGCACGCCCTCCAACGTCTCGGTGCTCCATGCTCCCGAAAAGGCGCTGTGAAACGGCTCCTCGTTCATCCGCCGGAGCAGCTCGGCCGCGTGGTAGGGAATCGGTTCGCGGGTCGCCACCAGCAGCAGGTCCGCAGGCGACATCAGCCAGATCTCGACCTGGGGAAAGACGCCTGCCAAGGTGGCGACGATGCTGCGAAAGGTTTTGGCATCAATGGCGTAGGCCTGCACCCACTGCAAGAAGATCCCGGTCGGGGCCAGACGACGCATGGCGGATTGGTAATACTCGCGGGTGAACAGACTGGCGATACCGGCACGGTACGGATTCGACGGCTCAGACGCGATGATGTCGTAGGTTCCGGCGCCGGTCAGAAGCGCCTCGCGCGCATCGCCGATCATCAAGTGATGTTTGGGGTTGGCCATCACGTCGTGGTTGACTTGCGCGCAGTCGCGGGCGACCTGGGCGATGGCTGGTTCAAGCTCCACCGTGTCCACCCGCTCGATGGATGGAACCGCGGCCAGCCAGCCCGACGTGCTGCCGGTGCCAAGGCCAATCACGAATGCGCGCCGGGGCCGCGCATGCACAAATGCCCCGAACAGACCGCCCATCACCTGGGTGCCGGCATCCATGCGCGCGTGCCCGTCGGTCTTTCCATTGAGAACGAACGCGTAGCCCGACGAACGCTCCAGGGCGACGCTGCTTTCCAGTCCCTCGTCGTCGCGCGCGATGGATCGGCGAACCCCGTTCTCCCAATCGCGACGTGCCATCGGGTTCGCCACCCTGGCCGGATCGACACGTCCGACCGCGATCGGGCTGTGGCGCCAAACCGCGGTGGGCCCCTGCGATTGCAGCAATACCGCCACCGCCGCGCTGCCGAGCAGCAAGCCGAGGCTGGCGCGGTATCGTCGCTCGGACGTACGCCGATGTCCAAGCCCGAGTGAAAGCAGGGCGGTGATGACCAGGATGCCGGACGCCAGGCGCCAACACCCGGGCGCGGTCAACGCGGGCAAGAGCCCGAAGCCGCCGGCCAGCGATCCGGCGATGGCGCCCACGGTGTTCGCAGCGTACGCCAAACCGGTTTGCCGACCGACCTCGGCACGCCCGCGGCCGAGCAGACCGATGAGCAAGGGAAACTGGATTCCCGACGCCACGGCTGCCGGCAACACCACCAGGCCCGCGAGCACGGCCCACACGCCGACGTGGCCGGCGAATCCGTAGCAAGCGCCAAGCGGCCGCAAAAAGAGCGCGAGCAGCGCCACATGGTCGCCCATGGCGTAGGGCAGCGCGATGGCCACAGCCTCGACCAGGCAAATGATGGAGAAGCCGAGCAGAGTGGCCGGTCGACGCGCGCGATCCTCTACGGCACCGTACACCGCGCTGCCAAGGCCGATGCCGAATAGAGCCACGGCCAAGATGACCCCGAAGCTGAACACGGTCCCGCCCAAAAGCGGCCCTAGCATTCGGTACCACACCAGTTCCATCAAGAAAAACGCGAAGCCCACCACGCCCGCCGCCGCCAGAACGAAGCCCGCTGGCGCTGCCTGGCCGGCGACATCGCACGACTGCTCGGTGGGAGTGGCAGGCGCGTCAGCACATCCCGCGGTTGGGCCGCTGCGCTTGCGCGCCCACACGAGCGCCGCCAAAGCAACACAAGCGCCAAGCACGGCCGCGAGCCAAAGCGTCCGTCGGGTTCCGAACGATTCAAGCAACACGAAGGTGGCGGCGAGGCAGCCAGTCACCGCACCCAGGGTGTTGAGCCCGTAAAGCAGCGCCAGACGCCGACGGCCCCGATCTTCGTCCACCTCCACCGCGGCCACTGCGGCCGGCATGGCGCCGCCCATCAGCAGCGTCGGCGGGGCCAGCACCAAAGCTCCCAAGAGCAGGCGTAGCACGCTGCCGCCCACCAGGCCCAGGCGTGCGCTGCCGCCAAGCCCGACGTAGGCCAGTCGCACGATCCAAAGCAACAGCGGCGAAAGCGCCGCAAGGGCTGCCGCACCCAATTCTAGCCTGGCATACAGGGCCAGCGGGCGCGTCGCCCGGTCGGCACGTGCCCCGAACAACAAGCCTCCCGCGCCCAGGCCGCCGATAAAGACCGCCAGCACCGCCGCGGTCGCCGCCGTGCTGGCGCCGAAGATCAGGCGAAACTCGCGCGTCCAAGCCATCTGGTAGAGCAGGGCCGCCATCCCTGATCCGAACAGAACCAGACCTACGCGCCAAGGTGGCAAAGGCGACGATTTCAAGTCTTCCCTTCGCGGGCGCGGCAAGGTCGAGGGTGCACCGAACAGCAGAGCATTGACTGCATTATAGGAGCGGGTTGCCCCGGCGCGACTTTCAATCTCGTCGTTCTTGGGGACGCGAGGTCCGTCGATGCGACGCTGCACATTGGGGACCGCGGCCGATTGCCAATCTGGCGTGACCCCGGCTTCGGTTCGTGACAACGGTGGCGCCGAGGCTGACGGTCGCCATCACAGAACCGCGGAATGCTTCGAAACTCGCGGCCGATTCAGGCTGGCACGCTTCCTGAAGAAGCCTCCGGCATGCCCCGAACGAACCACTTCTTGGCGAGCAAAATAGGAAAGGAGGAATTGAGAGATCTGATTTGAACCCCAATCAGACAGTGAAAGGAGATCAATAAGTCACAGCTCTGTCTTCTGCAGGCGGCCTCGATGCTTACCGAATCGCTCGGGGCCGCCTGCTCTGCCTCTCGACCGCACGCGGATTCTCTATCACTCGCCGTCGTCGTCGCTGACCACTTCGCCGCTACGCTCGAGCGCCCGGTACAACGTGCGCCGATCGATGCCCAGCTTCTCGGCGGCTTTCTTCTTGTTGCCGCCGCACTCGGTAAGCACCAATGCGATGTAGCGCTTTTCCAGCTCGCCCAAGGTCGGGCGATCCTCGATGATGCTCGCCGGTGCCACCTGGGCGCCGCCGTACACCTCAACCGGCAGATCCGACGGCAACACCACGTTACCCTTGGCGACCGCTACTGCGCGCTCAATGGCGTTTTCCAGCTCGCGCACGTTACCCGGCCAGCCGTAGTGGCACAGGGTGTCCAGTGCTTCCGGCGACACACTCGCCTCGGAACGTGCCTCGCGGCGGGCAATCTTGTTGATGAAGTGTCGAACCAGAATTGGAATATCGCCGGCCCGGTCGCGCAAGGGCGGCATGCGCACGGTCACCACGTTGATTCGGAAATACAGGTCTTCGCGGAAGCGCCCTGACTTCACCTCCGCATCCAAGTCGCGATTGGTGGCGCACACCAGCCGCACGTCCACGCGAATCGCCTCGGTGCCGCCCACCGGCCGCATCTCACCGTCCTGCAGGACGCGCAAAATCTGCGCTTGCATCTTCGGCCCCATGTCGCCGATCTCGTCCAAGAACAGGGTGCCGCCGTTGGCGGTCTCGAACAGTCCGCGCTTGGCGGCAATGGCGCCGGTGAATGCCCCGCGCGCGTGCCCGAACAGCTCCGATTCCAACAGCGATTCGGAAAGCGCCGTGCAGTTGACCGGCACGAAGGGCTTCGCCGCGCGAGGCGAGCGGTTATGAATG
The DNA here is from genome assembly GCA_964491625.1 of uncultured Myxococcales bacterium. Classification (GTDB taxonomy): domain Bacteria; phylum Myxococcota_A; class Polyangia; order Fen-1088; family Fen-1088; genus Fen-1118. The sequence goes on along the minus strand of CAZBIU010000022.1, from coordinate 9,769 downwards.
GCCCTCGCCACCAGCTCCTTGCCGGTGCCCGATTCGCCGACCACCAGCACCGTGGCCGTCGACGGCGCTACCCGCGCGACCAGCTTGTAGACTTCCAGCATGCGCTGGCTCTTGCCTTCGATCTCGGCGACCTGCTCTCTCGCTCCCGCCGGCGCCCCCGCCGTGACCGCCTCGGCCGACAGCCGCCTACGTTCCAGGGCGCGCGCCACCGTCAGGCGCAGCTCTTCAATGTTGAACGGCTTCGACACGTAGTCGTAGGCGCCGTGCCCGATGGCTTCCATGGCGCCCGTGACGTCGCCGAACGCGGTTATCAAGATCACCGGCGTTCCCGGTGATCGCTCGGTGAAGGCGCGCAAGACATCCAAGCCCCCCACCCGTTCCATGCGCACGTCGGAAAGCACCAGGTCGTAGCGACCATCGCCGGCTCGCTCGACCGCGGGCGCGCCGTCTTCGACCGCTTCCACCTCGAAACCGTCGGCGCGCAGGATCTCGCACAGAAGGTCGCGCGCGACTGCATCGTCCTCGACAACCAACATCCGGGTCATGCGCTGCCTCCGGTGGCGATGCGCCGTGCGCCCGATTCCAGCTTGGATGTACCCTCGACGATGGCCAAACCACCGAGCGGCAATCGCACGGTGAAGGTCGAGCCCTTGCCGGGCGTGCTGGCTACATCGATGGAGCCGCCCAGCGCCTTGGCAAGTTCGCGGCAGATGGCGAGCCCCAAGCCCGTGCCTTTGCCACGCCCCTTGGTGGTGTAGAACGGTTCGAAGATGCTGCGCAGGTCTTCCGCCGAGATTCCGGCGCCGGTATCGCTGACCGCGATGTTCACGGTCAAGCTGGTCACCGTCGCGGACACCGACACCTGCCCCTCGGGACCGATGGCATCGAACGCATTGGACAGGAGGTTGATGATGATCTGGCGAAGCAGACCCGGATCGGTGATGAAATCCTGCGGGTCATCCTGCACGGTCAACGCCGCCACGCGCTTACCAGTCGGCTCGACGTCGCCGGTGACTTCGATGGCTTCTTGCAGAAGCTGGCGCAACGACGTGCGCTTGCGCTCGGGCTCGAGCCCGCGGGTTGAATCCAGGTAGTCGCGCACGATGCGGCCGATGCGCGCGATCTCGCGCGACGCCACCTCCAGGCGTTCGCGCAAGGTAGGCAGCAGATCGCGCTGCAGAAGCGCAAGCTGCAAGTGCCCCGACACCGACGAGAGCGGCGTGCCGATCTCGTGTGCAAGCTGGGCCGCCAGTTGCCCCAGGGTTGCCAGGCGCACCTTCGATGCGTTTTCGCGGCGAAGGTCGTTGAGCAATCGATTGAGCTGCGCGAGGGCCACGTTCTTGCGCGACAGATCCTGCGTCGCGAGTTGGATCTCCTGGCCCAGGCGCTGGTTGAATTCGCGGATCTCGCGATTGGCGTTGGAGAGTTGGTCGAGCATTTGGTTGAATCCCAGGGAAAGGTTGCCCACCTCGTCGCGCGCTCCCACCACGACCCGGCGATCGAGGTTGCCCCCTTCCACGTCGCGCATGGCAGCGGCCAGCGACTGCAGGCGGCGCAGAACGATGCGGTTGATGAGGAATCCGATGAGGAGAACCAGCGCCAGCATGTGGGCGACGCCCAGAATGAGGGACCAGCGCTCGGTGACTTTGATGATGGCCGCGACCGGACCCAAGCTCCAGTTCATGAGCAGGTTGCCCTGCCACGGACCCTTGAGGTCAACAAAGCGCTGCAGGATGTAGACGTCGCCCTCGGTGGCCTTGCGGGCGTAGACGATGGGCTCACGTGGCAGATAGGGCAGGCGCGTGATTTCAGTGGCCTCGCCCCGGGGAGCGACGATGCGCACCGACGGCGAGCTCGGGGCATCGTGCTCCACGACCAGTTGCAGACGCTGGATGCGCGGGTGGCGGTTCATATAACTGGACAGGGCGATGGCGTAGTCGCGTTCTTCGGCGTCCGGCTCCAGCCGTTCCAGGTTCTGCTTGATGTCGTCCGCGGTTTCGTCCGCCGACGACTGCGCCTGACGCACAAGCTCGCTGCGCATGGCATAGATGCGCACCCAGAGCATCGCCCCGGCGGTAACTGCCGCCGTTGCGGCGACCAAAATCCATACCTTCGCTCGGATCGTCACAAGGCCATCCTACCTGGATCCAGTCCAAGGGACTGATATGGAAACCCTGGGAGGGTTTCCATACCTTCCCGCGTTTCGGCTCCGCAGGGCAAAGCCCCGCCTCGCCATCGCGACTATAGGGCCACTCTCGGGCCCGGCCCGGGCAACGGGGTCTCCTCCGATGCGCGGAAATAAAAAACCCCCGGGAAAGTCATCCCGGGGGTTCTTCAGAAGAGCCAGGAACGACCAGAAACTCTCGCCGTCCTTTGCGCTTCGCGATGGGAGCGAACTACTTCGCAGCCTCGTCGCCGCCTTCCTTCTTCTCCTCGCCACCCTTCTTGGCCTTCTTGCCCTTCTTCTTGGCCGGCTTTGCGGTGTCGCCTGCAGCGCCCTCGTCGCCAGCGGAGGCCAGCGAGGTGCTGGCGAACGGGATCGCGAAGGCGAGAGCGAGGAGGATTACGCGAGTCAGCTTCATTGTGGTCTCCTTGTTGTGGTTGGTGGACCGTTGGGTCCATCTCGAAGCGGCAGTCTTGCAGTGACCATGCCACGGCCAGTTTCCGAACCGCAGCCAATGATTCCCTTGGGTTACTTGGGCTGAGAGCGCAATCAAAGCCTACCCGGTGGGGCGTATTTGTTTGGCAGGCTCACTCTATGTGGCAAAAGACATCACTTCTTGCCCTCATCCTGCGTCAGGATGGCGATGTTCTTAGCTCCGGCCTTCTTCGCCACGGCCATCAGGTCGACCGCAGCCCCCAGAAAGACGCTCTTGTCTCCGCGCAGAAGCAGCGTCTCGGAATCCACCTCGGCGAGCGCCTTGTGGATCTCCTCTTCAAGGTTTGCGGGATCGATCTTCCGGTTGAGCAAGAAGAGCTCGTTGTTCTTTGTCACAGTCAGCACGGGATCGGTGCGCCGCTTGGTCACGGCGCCCGCGGCGTTGGACTTGGGCAGTGCGACCTTGACGCCCGTGCGGGACGCGACCTCCGACTCGACGATGGCAGTCGACGTAACCATGAAGATGATCAGCAGAACCAAGAACACGTCGGTGAGCGGCGTGATGTTGATTTCCGCGACGATAGTTTCCCTGCCCTCGCCATCGCCTTCCGTGTCGGCCGATGCGTCTTCCATCTGAACGCCCATCGCCATGGCTTGCTCGCTACGACGGCGGTGCCTTGCCCGGGGTTTGCGCCTGGGCGATGGCCACGGGTGCGGCTTGCGCCTTGCCAAGCTCGCCCAGGGCCAGCAGGAATTCTTCGCAGTAGACCTTGTATTGAACCCCGATCGCGCCGACCTTCGCGACGAAGTAGTTGTAGGCGATGACGGCGTAGATGGCGACCAAGAGGCCGGCCGCAGTGGCAACCAACGCGGCGGCAATCCCTTGCGAGACGACCTTGAAGCCGCCGGTTCCCGCCTGCGACATCGATTGGAACGCCTTCAAGATGCCGACCACCGTGCCGAACAGGCCGACGAACGGGGCCGACGATCCGACCGTGCCGAGCGCCCAAAGGTAGCGACGAAAACCCGCCAGCGTGACCATGCGCTGCGAGCTTGTAGCCTCGGCCGCCTTGTGCGGGGTCTTGGCGAAAACGCGCAGGCCGCGGCCGAACACCTCGCCCAAGGGATCATTCGCGGTTTCACACAAGGCAGCGGCCTTGGCGAGGTCGCCGCCCGAGATCGCGTCGACCACGCGGTTCTTGAAGATCTCAGACTTGGGCAAGACCCGCCACAACGCGTAGATGCGCTCGCCAATCACCGCGAGACCCGCCACGGACCACAAAAGAAGGAGCAAAAGAATCGCCCACTCGTCGTGGACTAGACTGCGGATGGTTTCCCATGACATGGATAGGTTTTTCTCGCGGAGTGGGATTTTGCAGTAGCCTGCTTGCTTGGCGGCGCTTTGTCCAGCGTCTCCGCTACAATGCAAACCATGGCACAGGGTGGTCAAGGCGCAAGTTTGCCGAAGATCGGGAGGCGGCTCCTAACCGTCGCGCTGGCGCTCGACGGCGCTGAGCTACTCTGCTGTGGCTTGCCGCTGGTGCTGTGGATGCGGAATCTGCCGTGGGAAAGCCTGTGGCTGAAAGTCGCTCTGCCGGTGACGGCGGCAGGCTGGGTGGCGGGCGCTTTGCGTATGACGTACCTCTTGCGACCCGTGCTGGCTTTGGTCGAGGCGGTCCGCAAGGGCGGCAAGCCCAAAGCCTTGCAAGCCGAACAGGCGCGTGCAGCCCTCGCTCGGGCTCCGCGCGAAGTCACGGTGGTGCACCTACTGTTGTGGGCCGCGATCGCCACGGCCCTGCCGGTGCACACGGTCCTGTACGGCGACCGCAATGCGCTTTCTGCAATTGCCTTGGTCCAGCTGGTCCTGTTGGCCTCGGCTGGTCTGGCTAGTGTGCGCACCCTTGCGTTCGACATCATTCTCGCGCCGGCGCATCCGATCCTGTTGCCGAACCTGCAGGGAATTCGCGTCTTCGCCGAACGCTATCGGAGCGCTCTTTTGGCGGTGGGAATCGCGCTGGTCAGTCTGTGGCAGACCGCACTTGCGTGGTTCGTGCGAACGCTCGCCGGAGCGCCGGCGGAGATTCTGACCACCGGCATGTTCGCGCTTTGGCCGATCCTTATTCTGGGCGCTCATCTATGGTGGCGAACGCTGCTTCGGCGAACCCGCGCCATCGAGGAATACTTCGACCTGGCGCTGCGAACCAAGACCGGAAAAGGGCCCGCCCGCGACGAGCCCAAAGCCGTCGAGGCCTTCATCGCCGCGCAGCGGATCCCCTATTCACTTGCCCTGGTCCAGTCCATGTCGCTGGTCGCTGCCGGCGTCGCATCGGTGCTGTTTCTGGTCGGGCGCGGCCAGCTCACGTCGGCGTTGGCGGGGCGGGTCTTACTGGTGGTGCTGCTGGTGTCGATGCTCGCGACGATGTACCAGATCTTGCTCGCGCAGTCGGTGCTCCGTCCCCTGATCCGGCACCTTGGTTCCCGTCACGCGCTGCCGCTCGACCAGGTCCGCGGGCCGTTCGGGTTGCGGGCGAAGCTCGGAGCGACCATGGTCGCCGTGCTGATGGCCACCTCTGCCTTCGTTTGGCTCCACGGCGAGGTATCCATGCACTGGAAGATTGCGCCGCTCGCCACTGCCCTGATGCTGGTGCTGGGGCTGGCGCTGCTGGCGATTCGCAACGTCGTTCTGCCCCTACGCGCCCTGGAAGAACGTTCGAGCGAGATGTCGAAGGGGCAGCTGGCGCGCCCCGTGCCGCCCTGGGGTGAGGCGGACGAGATCGGTCGTCTTGCGGTCATCTTTGAAGAAATGCGGCGCTCGCTACGCGATCGTTTGCGATCGACCGAGTCCATTAACGTCGACTTGGAACGCGAGGTGCGCCGGCGTACCGAAGCGCTCGAACAGCGCAACGCCGAATTGCACGATGCCATCGAGAAGCTCCGGCGCGCACAGGACAATCTGGTCCGCAGCGAGAAGCTGGTGTCGATGGGGCGCTTGGTGGCCGGCATCGCGCACGAGATCAACAACCCCGTCAACGCGGTCATCAACTCGCTGGGGCCGCTCGATGACATGCTCAAGCAGATCGCGGCCGGCGAAGCTTCGGCCTCGCAGCTCGCGACCGAGGCGCAGGAGATCCTGGCCGTGGTCCAGCGGGGCGCCTCGCGCACCAAGGCGATCGTGCAAGCCTTGCACGGCTACGCCCGCGGCGACGAGACTGTCCAGCGCGAGGTCAGCCTGGGCCGCAGCGTGGACGAAACCTTGGGCCTGCTGGTGCACCGATTGCGCCACGTGAAGGTGGTTAAGGACGTCGAGCCCGCTGCCCGCATCCTGGGATTTCCGGGCCAGGTCGACCAGGTGCTGATGAACCTCTTCACCAACGCTGCGCAGGCCATCGGCGACAAGGGCGGCACTATCTCGGTCTCGGTGAGAACCAAGGACGACCGTGTCCTTTTGACCGTGGCCGATGATGGGCCCGGCATCCCGAAGGACGTCCTGCCGCGCATCTTCGATCCGTTCTTCACCACCAAGGATGTCGGCGAGGGCTCCGGACTCGGCCTCTCCATCGTTCACGGCATCATCGACCGCCACGGCGGACACATCGACGTGGAGAGCGAAATCGGCATGGGAACCAAGTTTCTCATTTCTTTTCCGCTGGTTCCGGCGTCGAAGATGGCGCAAGCCCGCCCCGAAACCGCCTGATTCCTCGGCCGGTTGTGGGCTGATTGTCCGACGGCAGCATCCCCCGCTTCCGACCTGAGCCGTTGCGCGAGGGCGTGACCACTGCGTTCCCAGAAAGTCGGCCCTAACGTGTTCTTCACCATGTTCTTCCGCCATGCAGACTGAACTTCGTGCCAGAATAGCTCTCGTGCCCGAGCGCGGCCCGCAGGATGCTACGCCGACGCGTGTCGGCGCCAAGACCGACGACAAGGCCTTGGCGGCAGAGGCATTGGCGGGCAAGCCGTGGGCGCAGCGAGAGGTTTGGTACCGATTCGCTCCCATGGTCTACGGGCTGTTTCGCGGCGCCCTGAACTCGCGGCACGACCACGACGACCTGGTACAAGAAGTCTTCCTGCGCGTGTTTCGCCGGTTGCACTCGCTGGAGAACCACGCGGCCCTGCGCAGCTTCGTATATTCCGTCGCCGTGCGCGTCCTGTCGGAGGAGATTCGGCACTTTTACGTGGTCCAGCGGGCGCGCGACAAGATGGTCCTCATCGCCGACACCTCGGAAGCCGTCGGCACGGATTTCGAATCGCGCGACACGCTCGCGCGCATCCAGCGCATCCTGGACGGAATGAAGGACAAGCATCGCGCGGTCTTCGTGCTTCGCCACGTGGAAGGCATGGACCTGCGCGAGATCGCCACCGGCCTCGATATTTCGCTGGCCACCGTCAAGCGCTACCTGATCAAGGCCATGCGGGCCATCGAGGGCGCGGCCATGCGCGACGAGGGTCTGCGTTCGAGTCTTGCGGCGTTCAAGTTGTCGGGCGACGGCGGAGGTGACCCGTGCGGCGAGGCCTGAGCGACGGCGAGAAGCAGCACCTGGCCGACGTAGTCGCCCACGCGGCTCGCACCGGGCTTTCTCAGGTGTCACCTGACCAGCTCGCTGGCGGCTGGCAGAAACTGGAACAGGCGCTCTCCGATGGCAAGTACCCCTCGGTGCCCATCGTGCGACCGTACATCACGCCCTGGTATCTGCGCGGGATCGTCTTCGTGTCGATGATCCTTGGCGTGGGCTTCGTAGCCGACTGGGCGAAGTACGAGCGAGCGCTCAAGCCCCTGCATTTTGCCCTCGAGGGGGCCGCGGTGGCCCCGGACGAGAGCATTCAGGCTGGAGCCGACACGCCCGCCCAGCTCGTGTTTTCGGACGAGTCGCGGGTTCGCCTGGCGCCGGCCGCGAGAGTCTCCGTGGTTTCGATGGATGGGCATGGCGCGCGGGTCGCCTTGGCCAATGGCGACCTCGACGTGTCGGTGAGTCCGCGCAAGGGCGCCTCTTGGCGCTTTGAAGCGGGCCCTTTTGCGGTGGCGGTGAAGGGCACGGCCTTTCATCTCGGCTTCGACGCCAAGCACGGTCGGTTCGATTTGCGGATGCGGGACGGCGTGGTGGAGGTCACAGGCCCGTCGAGAGATCGCACGCTGACCCTGCGAGCGGGCGAATCCTTGGAGCTCTTCGCAAGTCGTCCGAGCGCGAATACTGAGCCGCAAGGCCGCGACGCCCGCACCGGGGCGGTGCTCAGCGAGCCCCAATCCTCCTCACCGACCGCGGGCGCCTTGCCGACCAACCCGTGTCTCGGTACCGGTGTGGCGGACCTGACCGCGCCCCCGACGCACCTACCGGCGCATCGCACGCGCCCGCGAGGCGCGGAACCCCCTGCTGTCGTCACCGGACGGAACGAGCCTTGGGCCCAGCTCATTGCGCGGGGCGATTTCGCGGCAGTGGTCCAGAGCGCGGAAGACCGTGGCATCGACGTCGCTATGGCGCACGCGTCGGCCTTCGAGCTGACGTCGCTGGCCGACGCCGCCCGCTACACGCGACGCTATGATCTGGCCCACCAGTCTTTGGTCCAGATTCGAGAACGCTTCCCGGGCAGTGACCGCAGCAACGACGCGGCCTTTTTCCTGGGCCGGCTGACCGAAACCGCGAAGGCGAGCTCGCCAGCTACTGCGCTGACCTGGTACGAAACCTATCTTCGCGAATCCGCGCACGGACCCTACGCTGCCGAGGCGATGGGCCGACAGATGGTTCTACTCTCCCGTGCCGACCTCGATCGCGCCCATGCTGTGGCACAGCAATACCTCGGACGCTTTCCGCACGGCAGCCAGGCCGATCTGGCCCGGACTCTAGTACAATCTGCCGCTAGGTGACGGCAGCTTTCGCGACCTTTCTGCTCGGGTTCTTGTCCGCCGGCGAGGCCGCCGCTGCCAATGCGGGCCCACCGCCCGCGTTGGTTGTGGTTGCCTTGCCTGCCAATGCCAACCGGGCGATCCTTGAGGCGCTCAATCGCTTGCGCGGCGAAGCGATCTCCGTCGGGTTCGAGGTTCGCTTCGTCGATGCCGGCACCGAGACAGTGACGCCGAACCAATTGGAAGACCTTGGCCACGGCCTTCGCCCGGCCGCGGTGGTGGCATTTTCAGGCTCGCAGGCAAGCGAGCAACCGAAGCACTCGCTGGACGTGCTGTTTCTGGATCGGTCCACGGGCCAAACCTCGATCGAGCGCATCACCGTCGATCCCGACGATGCCAAGGACCGCGGCGAGGTCATCGTCGCGGTTCGCGCGGTCGACTTCATTCGCGCTCGCATGCTCGATGCTCTGGTCAATCGAGCGGCCGCGCCCGCCCCCGCCCCACCGCCGGCCCGGGCCAAGCCAGGTGCGCGGGCATACCTTGCCGTGGGTGTCAGCGTGCTCGGCACATCGACCGGATTCGCCCCGTCGGTGGCGCCCGAGATCGACGGCGGCTATGCGACCCTGCGCTGGCTGCGGATCGGGCTGAGCGGGTTCGGCTTTGGCACCCGTCCGAGCATGAACAGTGTGGCAGGTGAAGTGGCGCTAGAGCAGCGCTATCTGGGAGCAGCCGCGACTGTGCTTGGACCTGCCTGGCACGGCCTCCGCGGAGCAGCCGAGCTGGGTGGAGGCTGGCACTGGCTGCGACTGCATGGCACCCCGAAACCACCCTACGGAGCCTCGTCGGACAGCTCGTCGAGCGCCGCCCTGGTCGCGTGCTTGGGAGGAAGCTGGGCAGCCGCCTCGCACTTCCTCGTCGACCTGCGCGGCGGCGCCCTGTGGTTGCAGCAGAGGCCACAAATCAATGGAACCGTGAACGAAGGCCTCGGCAGCCTGGGCCGGCCAAGCTGGTTTGCACGGGCGGCAGTGGGGCTGGCGTATTGAATCGTTCCCCTCGTCAGAGGATCTTCACTTCGATTGAAAGGGGCTTTCCGTTGCGCAACAGGCGGACGTTGAAATCGGTCGTGGAGCGCAACTTGCTGTAGGCCTCGATCGCCTTGTCGGGCGCGGTCAGCTCGCGGCCGTTCACACTCTCGACGACATCGCCGTTCCGGAAGCCCAACCGCAGAAGCAGGCCCGACGGCTTCATGCCGACCAGTCGAAACCCAACCGGGCGATTGTCTTTGCTTTCAGGGACCGCGCGCAGCGAGTGCGCCACCGCGGCGAGGTTCGCCA